>CAZUJZ010000283.1:0-4311 GCA_964620665.1 uncultured Desulfofustis sp.
TCTCCGTCCAGCCGGGCCTTCACGAGGCAGCCTCCGGCAGAACCGACCAGTCCCGGGGGAAGATTCTCATATAACCGCTATGACGGGACGTCACAACGGAGCATGAAACTTTGCAGGTTCATATAAAAAAGGTCGGAATTGAGAACAGACAAGCCGGGAGGCTATCGGGTATGAATGCACGACAGATCATGAATTCCTCCTACCACGCGCTGCATCCGCTCACCCCGATCGGAGAGGCGCTGCGGGTTTTCCAGCAGGCATCGGCGGCGTCGGGTCGCCGCATTTTCGGGTTGATGGTTATTGACGACGACAATCGACTGGTCGGGATCCTTTCCATGCACGATATTCTGACCCTGCTGCAGCCGAAGCATATTCATATCTGGGGGGAAATGGCCGACATCGATATTTCCGGCCTGATCGAGACCATGTGCCGCAAAAGTCGTGACCATGTCGTCGGCGATATCATGACCACCGAGGTCATTACCGTCGGTGGAGACGCGCACCTGTTCGCCGTGCTGGAATTGATGAACAAGCACCATGTTCGCCGGCTGCCGGTGATCGAGGGAGACCGGGTGGTCGGCATCGTTTATCTCTCCGATCTGTTTTTCTCGTTGATCCAGCGAATCCAGCATGAAGCGGAGTAAGCGATCACCGGTCATCGCTTCTCCGTCGACCGGGGAGAACAGCTTTGCCACTCTTCTGGTCGGCGATATCATGCGGCGCAGCATGCTGGTGCGGCGGGAATCAGCTTCTCTGTATGCGGCTATTGCCCTGTTCATCAAACACAAGGCAGACGCGCTGCTGGTCGTGGATCGGGATAACCTGCCGGTGGGAGTGGTGACCAAGACGGAAGTCATGGGTGCCTATTTTGGCGAACTGCCGGTTGAGACGACTCTTGGCGAGATCATGGGAGGGCCGGTAATCACCTGCCGGCCCGAAGATACGCTGCAGGATGCCTTGGTCATCATGCAGGAGCACTCTATCCATAGAATTTATGTACGTGATCCGGACAGCGACCGGGCGATTGGGGCGCTCTCCTATCCGGATATCGTCGGAATTCTCTATCGCTATTGCTGTCGCTGTGAAATGAGCCTGCATCGTTGCCGGCGTCTTTCGGACCGGGAGGACGACCGGCGGTTGACGGCAGCAGAGGCGATGCACCGCTCGCTTATCACCGCTTCCTGCTCCGCCACAGTCGAGCAGATCATAGAACTCCTGGCATGCTACCGAATCGGTGCGCTGTTGCTGGTGGATGACCAGAACAGGCCGGCCGGTGTGCTCTCCAAGACCGATCTGGCACTTGCCTACCGGCGGGCTGTGCCGCTTCAAGAACAGGCGGCCGTGATCATGCAGCACTCGCTCCGTTGCTGCCGGGAAACGGATCTGTTGGAATCGGCCATCCGGCAGATGATTTTTGCCGAGGTAAGCCGGTTATTTGTCACCGATGCCTCCTCTCCTGCCATCGTCGGCGTCGTCACGCTTACCGACGCCGCCAGAATGCGTTCCGGTTCCTGTCGGGCCTGCACCAACTCGCGGATTATCCCCAAGGGATAACTGCTGCCTCAGGGGGAGGGCCCCCCTGAGGCAGGACAATGGGGATCGTCAACCGCGGACGCGTTTGATGGTGCCGTTGCTGATCATCGACTGGAACTGGGCTAACAAGGTCTGTTCCTCCTTGTCGATATGACCATCTTCATGGGCGTGGTCCATGATGTTCTTGTACTCCTCAGGGGTCACCTCAAGGTCGTCGATGGCGTGTTTGATCAACTCCTTGAGGCCTGATGCCGATGTGCTCACTTTTTTCATAGAAAAATCTCCTTCTGTTTTGATCTGCTTGTTGTCGAGATCCATTGAGGATCACAAAGGGTAAAGGTGAATTCCAGGTCGCCGGCCGAGAACTCTTTCATCAGGCTGTGCTGGGCCGGGACAAAGGCAGTGATATCTTTTATGGCACGATGATTCGTTGATCACCCTCGATATAATAGTCATTGCGACAGCGTTGGCCAGACGATTTCGGCAGACGATGGCTCGTGAACTTCTCATTGACATAACCACGGTGTGGCGGTATCTTGTGTGGTAGTGAGAATAATTCCTATTCCAATTTGTGGAAGCAAATGGCGAGAGGCCCATTGACTGCAAGCTGATCGGGTGTCTCTCCACGAAGCTAAGCTATTACAAAAACCGGAGGAGTCATGGCCAAACCGAAACAAATCATTCGACCGGAAGATATAACCATCTGCGAGTCTACTCAGCAGATGATCAGCAAGGCCCGCCGGGACGGCGTCGAGTTGTTCTTTGACCGGGCCGAAGAGATGAAACCGTGCCCGATCGGCGCCGATTCGGCCTGCTGCAAGCACTGCTCGATGGGGCCGTGCCGGATGAACCCGACCGACCCATACAAGCGGGTCGGGGTCTGCGGCGCCAGCATCGACACTATTGCCGCCCGAAACTTCGGGAGGATGGTTGCCGCCGGCACCGCCGCCCATACCGATCACGGCATGGCCATGCTCGAGCTGTTCCGCGGCGTTATCGAAGGGACGATCAGCGATTTTCAGATCAAGGACCACCTCAAGCTCGGCGAGGTCGCCGCTTCGCTTGATATCGAGACGGATGGGCGGGAGATCATGGAGATCGCCGCCGATGTTTACCGGGAGTTGGAAAAGACCTATACCCAAGTCGAAGGCGAGATCCCGCTGGTCAAGCGGGTTCCGGCCAAGACGCTGGAGACCTGGCGGCGCGAAGGCATTGTGCCGCGTGGCGCGATGCGCGAGATCATGGAGATGATGCACCGCACGGCAATCGGAGTCGACCAGGATTACGAGAACCTGACCAAGCAGATCTCGCGGACGGCCCTGGCCGACGGCTGGGGCGGCTCGATGGTCTCCACAGATATCTCCGATATCCTGTTCGGTACCCCGTCGCCGGTGGAGATTACTGTCGATATGGGCGTACTCAAAGAGGATCAGGTCAATATCATCGTCCACGGCCACGAGCCGAATCTGCTCGAGGCGATGATGGTCTCCACTGCGGCGCCGAGCCTGCAGCAGATGGCCGCCGAGGCCGGTGCCAAAGGCATCAACCTGGTCGGCATGTGCTGTTCCGGGCTGGAGGTTCTGTCGCGCCATGGCATCCCCCATGCCGGCAACTTCTCATCCACCGAAGCGGCGCTGGTCACCGGGGCGGTTGATGCGATGACCGTCGATATCCAGTGCATCAAGCAAGACCTGCACAAGGTTGCCGGTTGTTACGATACGGTGTTTGTCACCACCAACTACCGGGCAAAAATCGAAGGGGCACTGCACATTGAGCTCGACGAGCACGACCCGCTGAAGTGTACCGACGAGATCGTTATCAAGGCTATCAGCCGGTTCAAGAACCGCTCGCACCCGATCGAGATCCCCCGCCGGGTCGGCCGCGGCGTACATGGTTTCTCGCACGAATACATCAAATATATGCTGGGCGGTTCGTTTCGGGGTGGCTATGAGCCGCTCAATGATAATATTATCAACGGGCGGATTCGTGGCGTCGCCGGGGTGGTTGGCTGTACCAACCCACGCTCGAAGCAGGACTTCTCCCATGTCGAGCTGGTCAAGGAGCTGATCAAGAACGACGTGCTCGTCGTCCAGACCGGCTGTTCGCAGGTGGCGCTGGCCAAGGCCGGCCTGACGACTCCGGGAGCCGCAACACTGGCCGGTGCGGGCCTGGCCGAAGTCTGCGAGACCGTCGGTATCCCGCCGGTGCTCGGGCTCGGGTCCTGTGTCGACAACAGCCGCATTTTGATGGCGGTGGCCGAGATGGTCAAGACCGGCGGCCTCGGCGAATCGATCGCCGACCTGCCGGTGGCCGGCTGCGCACCGGAATGGATGAGCGAAAAGGCCATTGCCATCGGCCAGTATTTCGTAGCATCGGGGGTTTTTACCGTGTTCGGGCACACCTTCCCGATCACCAGGGAGACCAAGTTCGAAAAACTCCTTTTCGATGGATTGGCGGGCAAAGGTCTCGGCAGCTGGGGCTTTGCCGACAATCCCTACGAGATGGCCCGACTGATGATCGCCCATATCGACAAGAAGCGCCAGGATCTCGGCATCGACACCGCCCGGGAACGGGTACTGTTCGATATGGACGCTCGCCGGGGATTGGCCGCCAACGAGTGATGCATTGCTGCCCGACCGGTCTTCTTCGCATCTCGGGAGGAGACGGTCGGGGCGGATACCGGCCAGGAATTGATGATGAAGAAAATTTTTAACGGCATCTACAGCTGGGATGGCAAAAAACATGATGAACGGCCGCCCATCGCCTGGTTCCCCGGTT
>CAZUJZ010000284.1:0-4310 GCA_964620665.1 uncultured Desulfofustis sp.
AGATGGTCGGTGGCCTCTCCTCCCTACAGGTCACTATAAGGCTCGTTCATTTCTTCTGTGACGTGTAATTCATGTTGCAATCGAGTCACTAATTCAGAATCGGCAAGCAACGTATTCTTCTACAAGGGAAAATACAAAGAAAAACGAGTTCCTTTCCCAAGGGTACTGGCAACTGAAATATACCCCTGATGCGCCCTGACAATACCTAACGCTACCGCAAGACCCAACCCGCGACCGGTAAACTTATCAGAGAAAAATGGATCGAAAATAAGCTCCAATTGCTCTTCAGCAATCCCTTTTCCTGAATCGGCGATCACACAACGGGCAAATCGACGGGCAGACGAATACCAATAATTCGGGTGACGATGTTTCTCCGAAATGTCAATCTCTTCCACCGTATCGATGATGATGTGAATAATACCTTGATCCATTCCCTCGAGTGATTCCAAAGCATTTTCAAGCACTATCTCAAGTAGTTGCTGCAAAAGTTCAATATCTGCCTCAAAGGCCAAGTCCGATTCATGATTTTCGACGTCCAATTCTACGGATCCAGTCAGTTTTCCAGCAAAATGATCCAGAACCGGTTTCCAGGCCTCCTTGAGAGCAACCATCTGTCGTTTTCTCTGACTCTGGCCGAGATACGTTAACATTAATTGACTCAGTTTGACGGCGCGCAGGGTTGCACGCTCCGCTTCTTCGATATGCTCAAAAACAGCATCTGCCGCCATGACATCGCGTTTGGCAAGCTCGAGACGGCCGATCGTAGCGGTCAGGATATTGTTAAAATGATGGGCAACAGACCCCGCCAGACGGGAGAGGCTTTCCTCTTTACGAAGCTGGAACGATCGTCGCTCCGACTCTTTGCGCTCGGTTATATCGTCGATAACCCAGACCACCCCTTGGGAGAGGTCCGGCGGATGGATGGCTCGGCCATTAAACAGGCACAAAACAGCTTCACCATTTCTACGACGTAAGAGATATTCAATCTGAACGACAATTTCCTCTTTAAGCCGTGAATAATACCGCTCGCCAAAATCGACGTAATCATCATAAGACAAGTAGATCAACTTGGTTTCGACACCCGTTAACTCTCTTGGATGGTACCCGAGCATCTCGGCCATACGGGTGTTGACCAACGTCATTACGCGATCATGAACCACCATGATGCCCGCCATTGCGGTTTCGAAAACCGTTTGCTGCTGTTCCGTTAAACGTTGCAGGTCTGTCTCGAGATTTTTCCTGGCAGTTATGTTCTGGGCGGCGCCATAAACATATTTGACACGCTGGTTTCCATGATCCCACATCGGTTGTAAGCGTTCTTCCAGCCAGATCGTGTCTCCATGCTTTGTCGTGATACGATACTCCGTAACAACCCGTTGGTTCTTGAGCAATCGGGAGAGACTCTCCTCCAAATGCTTCACATCATCACTATGGACATGAGCTAACCACGCATTGAAATGGTCAATTTCGTCGATTGCGTATGAGGTGACAGTCTCAAAAGAATCGGATAACCAATCCGTAACAAGCTCCCCCGAATCATCAACACGAAGCCCATAGAAATAATCGGAGGAAAGTTCGGCGACCCGTTTCAGCCGCTCTGTTGATTGTTGCAATGCGCGTTCTGCAGTTCTGCGTTCCGTAATATCCTTGGCAACGGCATAGACCGTTGTTAGGTCAAATGATGTGCTGCCAGACCATGCCAGTAAACGATAATGACCATCTTTGTGGCGGAAACGGTTCTCGAAATAGAGAACCGGTCGCCCCGTCGCCAGCCCTTTCATTTTCTCAAGTGTCGATTCGATATCAGCCGGATGCACCAAATCAAGAAGCCGCCTTCCAACCAGGCCTTCGCGCTCGTACCCAAGCTGCTCGAGCCAGGCTCCGTTCACCTGACTGATAGTGCCGTCAATGTTTGAGATGAGATGTAGATTCAGTGGCTGGTTGAAGAAGCTGCTGGCGATATCCTCCGTACGTTTCTGCGAGCTGATATCCAGCACAATACCTTCGTAATGGGTGATCGTACCGTTTTCATCGCGATGGATGAACGTCCTGTCATCAACCCACCTGAACCTTCCATCTGCCCCTTTAATTCGATATGGTTGGTGTTCAACGTGCATTGACGATCGCTTCCGGCTGCTGCTCGAGACCTCGCGGCCCACTCGGTCCCGATCATCCGGATGAATGATGTCAAGATATGACAGCTCGTTCGCCAAGAATTGCTGGACTCTCCAGCCAAATATCCGTTCGAGGTTCTCAGACACATAGGCAACGGGCCACCCCGGGGCGTTGTCCCAGACGAAAGCCACTGCCGGGCTTCGCTCAACGATCTGGTGGGCTCTTTTATAGTTCTGCGCCAGTTGCATCCGGCTCAGTGCAAAGGAAATGTCCCGACCCACCTCCGCAAACAAATCCTTCACGTCCTGATATTGGGCATAGGTTTGCGGAACCGACACCGCCAAGACACCATACGTTTCCTCGCGGCCACCCAATCGTTGAATAAAACCGGCACAACCACCATATTCTTTTGATAATGGGCAATCAATGCATTCAGATGGTGGGTTTTTGACAACAACCACTGAGTTTCCTTGCAGAGCCTGGCCCATGCATGAAGGGTACGTTCCAGCGAGGAGGCGCTCGCGCATCAAAGAAAACTCGTTGCCAAATCCGGCGCTGGTGATTGTCGTGACCTGCTTCTCGTGCTCATCAAACAAGGCAATCCAGGCATTATGGTACCCCAGGTGTTCAGTCAGTTTCGTGCATGCCTGGGCAATGAGTTGTTGCGCATCAACCTCGGAAGTGATGAGTTTCCCGATGCTGCGTACGGCACGAAGAATTTTCTGGGTATGTCGTTCCCGCTCCTCCGCTTGTTTTTGTCTGGTTATATCGGTTGCAACGACAAAAAAGTATTTTTGCTCCTGACCAGCGTGCCCTGTATGATCCTGCTGCAAATGACGGCCGCATAAGCTGGCAAAAATGTTTGTTCTTCCCTGAACCAACAATTCCAGCTCGATCGTCTTATTCTGTGGATTTTTATAAAACGCACCATATCGCGAGAGAAACAAAGGCGTGTCTTGCTGCACCACCAGTTCAGAGAACGGTTTTCTCAGCAGCGCGGTGCGATCTGTCTGCACCATTTCGCAAAACGTCAGGTTCACGTCCAGGATCATTCCCATCTGATCCAGAACCAGATAGCCAACCGGCGCATAGTGAAACAACGAGGAGAAGCGATCTCTGGATGTTCGCAACTGTTCATGCGATTCCCGTAACTCCTCATTTTGCACTTCAAGCTCAGCCTGATGAAGCCGGAGCTCCTCGATCAGCTTTTCTTGCTCTTTTCCTGAATAATCTGAACCGTTAAACGTCCCCTGCTCAAGCAGCTCCTCTGCCTTCTTTCGCAACTGGTTACTCATGGGTACAACCTGGACATACGTCACTGCCTCGGATGGATTACTTTTCAAAATAGAAAAGCCACGATTGACAAGTTTTTTGCCAGCCAGAATATCACGGCCACCAGCTCAACGCAAACTTATGAAGTTTCAATCTCAGGATAGGGGATCTTCGCAAAAGCAGGACACAGGGCGTAATCGATTTCGGCGTGAAAGACCTCCTCGAATGTTATGGCGTACAACGCCATCCACAGCGTGCGTGTTATCCTGAGTTTTTTAAGGGTGTGACAAAAGATGATCGTTTTTCGTCCAGCAGATACAGTATTGATCCGCTGCATAATCGTGTGTTGACCGTTCATGGTTGTTCTGCCTGGAAAAGGTATGGGCCGCTCGAAACGGCGCACACGGATGTTTCCTAAGGCTCTTTCTTTACTGCAGAAAGGGTTTCTCTCACCTTGGCCGCCAGAGCCCGTTTTGAAAACGGCTTCTCAAGGAAGCAGATCCCCTCATCCAACACCCCGCTGGACACAATGATGTCCGCCGTATATCCTGACATATACAGTGTCTTGAGGTTGGGAAAGTCTTTTCGAAGAGCGGCTGACAACTGCCTACCGTTCATTTCCGGCATGATGACGTCGGTGACCAGCAGAGCGATTTCACCCGAGTATTCCCGTGCCACTCGCAGACCCTCGCTCGGTGTGTGTCCGATCAGTACCGTGTAGCCAAGTTTCTCCAGGAGAACCCGAGTCAACTCCAGAATAGCCGCGTCATCTTCCACCAGCACGACGGTTTCATCTCCGCCGCACAGCGTCTCAGTATACTCCTCATCCTGAAACGCGACCACATCGCCCCGATGACGGGGGAAGTAGAGTCTGATCGTCGATCCCTTTCCCCTTTCACTGTAGATGTTTACAAACCCTTTGT
>CAZUJZ010000285.1:0-2957 GCA_964620665.1 uncultured Desulfofustis sp.
GAAGCATACAAAAAGCTTATTGATCGATTCGGCTACACCCAGGAGCAGACCGCCCAAAAGGTTGGGAAAAAGCGTTCAACAATCACCAATTCGCTTCGCCTCCTTCTGTTGCCCGATTATATCCGTGATGATGTTGCTGCAGGATCGTTGAGCGAGGGACACGCTCGCTCGTTGCTGCGAATTGTGGATAATCCATCGGCCCTGAAAGAAATCAGAGACCAGATTATCGCCAAACACCTCTCTGTCCGTCAAGTCGAAAACCTGATACGCACGTATAAACAGCCGAAACGACAAGTTAAGGCAGTTCAGAAGCAAGAGATCGTCGAACAGGAAATATCCGACACCTACTGCAAGGCACTGGCGACCCAAATAACCAATAAACTGAACTCCCGGGTCGTCGTCAACAACAGCGGCAGCCGGGGAAAGATTGAAATCGAATATTATTCACTGGATGACTTGGAACGTCTGGTAAGCATCCTCACTTCGGACTCCTGAGGGAGTCCCTGCCAATCGTTATCAATTTGATTATTTCGCTATGTTGAAACGCGCTTTCTCATTCTGTTTTCTTTTTGTTTTTTTTGTCATCTTTGTTCCGGTACTGGCCTGCGCGGAAATGGTCAGTGTTTCAGGAGATGACGTAAACCTGCGGAGTGGTCCTGGCACCACATATACCGTCAAGTGGCGATATGGCTCCGGATTTCCTTTGCGGGTGCTCGAAAAAAAGGGGGAATGGCTCAAGGTCCAAGACTTTGAAAGTGATACCGGCTGGTTACACAGATCTCTCGTGGAAAAATCCGGTCATATGATCGTAAAGGTCAACAAAGACTCCGACAGTCGGATCAATATCAGAAGTGGTCCCGGTACACAGTTCAAAATTGTTGGCATGGCCCACTACGGTGTTGTTTTCAAGACGATCAAGCAACAACAGGGCTGGGCCCATGTCCGCCATGAAAGCGGCCTGGAGGGATGGATCAAACGTTCCCTTCTGTGGGGGTTTTGACCCTCATTCTTTTGTTTGGTGGGGTGGAACGGCTCATCCCGTGTTGTCCACGGTCGCGTGCGCAGATGGGCTCTGTGTCGGCCCGACAACAAGGGTGGCGGAGAGAGAGGGATTCGAACCCTCGGTGGAGTGTAACCCCCACACTCGCTTAGCAGGCGAGCACCATCGGCCAGCTCGGTCATCTCTCCGTTCGTCTCTGGCGGAGGGAGTAGGATTCGAACCCACGGTACTTTCGTACAACGGTTTTCAAGACCGCCGCCTTAAACCACTCGGCCATCCCTCCGAAGGATTTTCCTTGTACCATCTGGAAATATTTCTGTCAATATTATGTCATTGCCAGACACCCCGGAAAGCGATATAGTACATTTTTGTAATGCAAACCATTACGTTTTTCACAATTTTGCTGGTATTTTTTAGTGATCGTTATGGATGAAGTACGGTTCTCCAACAGCCAGTTACAGGACTTGACGTGCCTGTACGAAATTACGAAGGAACTTGCGTCCTCTTTTGTCCTCAACGAGTGTCTGGCCAAGGCCATTTCGTATCTCGCCGAGATGAAGTCGATGGAGAACGGAACGGTTACCATCGTTAACCCGACTACCGGCAAACTTGAAATAGAAGTAGCCCACGGCATCACGGACGAAGCGAAAAAACGCGGCAAATACCGGATTGGAGAGGGAATTACCGGCCGTGTCGTGGCCTCCGGAGAACCCATCATCGTCCCTCATATCGCCGAAGAGCCCCTTTTTTTGAATCGAACACGGTCACGGGGAGAGAAGGTAGACCCGAACCGGTCCTTCTTGTGTGTGCCGATAAAAGACGGCAAACAGGTCATCGGTGCTTTGAGCGTCGATCGAATCTATGAGAATGGCTTCGGCGATCAGGCAACGAAAGATCTACAATTCCTGACGGTGTTGTCCAGCATTGTCGCGCAAACCGTTCGGCGAATACAGATCGTCAATGAAGAAAAAGATAACCTGCGCACTGAAAACCTCAAACTCAAGCGGGAACTTTCCGAGAAAAATCGCATTAATGATATCATCGGCAATTCGAGCCGGATGCAGGATGTGTTCGAAATGGTTCATCGAGTGGTCGATTCGAACGCCACGGTCCTGCTTCGTGGTGAGTCGGGTACCGGTAAAACCCTTGTCGCCAAGGCGCTTCACTACAACGGCAAGAGAAAGGACCGACCGTTTGTTGCGGTAAATTGTTCAGCTCTTCCGGAAACGCTTCTGGAAAGCGAGCTGTTCGGTCATGAAAAGGGTGCCTTTACCGGGGCTCATGAGCGAAAAATCGGTCGTTTCGAACAGGCCGAGGGTGGTACGCTCTTTCTTGATGAAATCGGTGAAATCAGTCATTCCGTCCAGATTAAGCTGCTGGGTGTCGTCCAGGAGCGTTGCTTTCAGCGTCTCGGCTCAACCAAGTCGATCTCCTGTGATGTTCGCCTGGTGGCGGCGACGAATCGTGACCTGGAAAAGGCCGTTTCCAGCGGCGCTTTTCGCGAGGACCTCTATTATCGCCTCAATGTCTTTCCGATTTATTTGCCGCCACTGCGCAGCAGAAGAACCGATATTTTATTACTTGCCGAATTCTTCCTGGAGAAGTTTGCCCGGGAAAACAATAAATCGATCAAACGAATTTCAACGTCCGCCATTGACTTGCTGATCCAGTATCATTGGCCCGGAAACGTCAGGGAATTACAAAATTGCATAGAACGAGCGGTGCTCATCTGCGATGAAGACGCCATTAAGGGCATTCACCTTCCACCGACGCTGCAGATCTCCGAACCGGTAAAAAACGGTAAACCCCTGTCATTTGCAAGCGCGGTGGAAAATTTTGAAAAAGAACTTATCATTGACGCGTTGAAGAAGAACAACGGGAATCAGACAAAAACCGCAAAATACCTCGACACCAGCCTTCGCATCATTAATTATAAGATTCACCAGTACGATATAGA
>CAZUJZ010000285.1:3057-4308 GCA_964620665.1 uncultured Desulfofustis sp.
CAAAAGGTATCGTTTACCTGCTATTTTTTTAATCCGAACATCCATCCGTTTAAAGAATTCAAAACCAGGCTCGATACGTTTATTTCTTTGGCGGAAAGTCGTGGCTACCCCTATATTGTCGAGCGTGATTACGGTTTGAGGTCATTTTTACGCGCTGTGGTCTTTCAAGAGCAAAGACGCTGCATCATCTGTTATCGGACCCGCCTTGAAAAAACCTTTCAGCACGCTGCTTCGCTTCATTTCTCAACCGTATCGACGACGCTTCTCTACAGTAAATACCAAAATCATCAAAACGTTATTCATCAATCCCAGCAGCTTTCCAACGAGTACGGTGCCAACTTTTTCTATTACGATTTCAGACTCGGTTGGCAGAAGGGAATAGACGAATCGATATCCCTTGGTTTATATCGTCAGCCTTATTGCGGCTGTATCTACAGCGAGCAGGAGCGCTACGACAACAAACTGAAGAAGCACATGCGAAAAAGAGGACTATCCCATGTTTAACATTATCGTTTTGGCCACGTCGAACAAGCATAAGGTTCGAGAAATTCAACAGGTCGTCAAGGACTTCCCGGTAGAAATCAAAAGCCTCTCAGATTTCGGGCCGCTTCCCGGGGTGGTAGAAGATGGTGCAACCTTTGATGACAACGCTTACAAAAAAGCGCTTCATTATGCCAAAGTTCTCGGATTACCGGCAATTGCCGACGATTCCGGACTGGTGGTCGATGCGCTCGATGGGAAACCGGGGGTCTATTCGGCCCGCTACGCCGGGGAAAACGCAACAGATGAGGAAAATTGTCAAAAACTTTTGCAAGAACTCGGAACGACGCAGAACAGGAAGGCCTCCTTCGTCTGCGTTCTCTCCATCGCTGTCCCATCCGGTCCTGCCTTGACCTATGAGGCTTCCTGCGACGGAACGATCCTCGAGCAACCGAGGGGGGAAGGGGGATTTGGTTATGATCCTCTGTTTTATTTCGAGGAGCTGGGTAAAACGTTTGCCGAGTTGACGATTGTAGAAAAAAACACCGTCAGTCACCGTGGTAAGGTCCTGGCCGAGCTCTCCTCGGAGTTTCCCAATGTTATGAAGTGGATTGATACAAGGATGAAAGAGTTGATGCCGCCGCAGCCGGACCACAGCACGTTTATGAATAATGACTGGTCTGATTGATATCGCTTCGCGACACCCCTGCGGGGGTTGCAACACAGCATCAAAATCGGCATCGTGGTCGGTCGGAGGGCTGGTTGATCCTC
>CAZUJZ010000286.1:0-4307 GCA_964620665.1 uncultured Desulfofustis sp.
GCCGCGGCGCCCAGCTCGGCGTGCTGATCAAAAACGGTGAGGCGCTGCAGACCACGGAGCGGGTTAAGACCATCGTCTTCGACAAGACCGGCACGCTGACCCATGGCCGGCCTGAGGTGAGTGATTTTTCCGTGGTCGCCGAGGGCTACGATGACGAGCAGGTGCTGCACCTGGTCGGCTCGCTGGAGCAGGAGTCGGAGCACCCGCTGGCCGAGGCTTTGGTGCGCTATGCCCAGGGACGTGAGGTTCGCTTCGGGCAGGCCGAAGCATTCCGGCCGCTGGCCGGTTCCGGGGTCAGCGGGACGGTGGCCGGGCGCCGGGTGCTGGTCGGCAACAGCCGTATCCTGGAGCAACATGGTATCGAGTTGCCTGAGTACCTGCGAGAGGATGACAGCCTGTCGGCCGCCGGCAAGACCGTGCTCTTTATCGGTGTCGACGGGGAGTGTGTCGGGATGGTGGCCATTGCCGATCAGCTCAAGGAAGATGTGCCGGAGGCGGTGGCCGAGCTGCGCCGGCTCGGCATCTCGGTGGTCATGCTCACCGGCGATCACCCGGTGACCGCCCGGGCCATCGCCGATCAGGCCGGCATCGACGAGGTGATCGCCGGCGTACTGCCCGACGAGAAGCAGCAGAAGATCGAGGAGCTGCAGCGGGGCGGAGGGACGGTGGCGATGGTCGGCGACGGCATCAACGACGCGCCGGCCCTGGCCCAGGCCGATGTCGGCATCGTGATGGGGTCGGGGACCGATATCGCCATCGAGTCCGGTGACATCGTATTGATGAAGAGCACTCTGGGCGGGGTGATCACCGCGCTGTCGCTGTCCCGGGCGGTGATGAAGAACATCCGGCAGAACCTGTTCTGGGCCTTTGCCTACAACGTGACCGGCATTCCGGTGGCGGCCGGCCTGCTCTACCTGTTCGGCGGCCCGACGCTCAACCCGATGCTGGCCGGTGCGGCCATGGCGCTGAGCTCGGTATCGGTCGTGACCAATGCCCTGCGCCTGCGCTTTTTTCGTGGTTGAACGGGGGGCGGCGGCAACGCTTTTAACTTGACTTTTTATCCTTCTCCTATATATATAAGCCTTCGTAAATGAATAGCGGTTCAGGCGCCGTTTCGTGCGGATCGCCTGCACCGGCACGAGTCAGTTTGTCTTGATGAACGTTGCCGGCTCGCTCTGGGCGGGCCGGCGCCATTTATTTCAATACACTTCAGAGAGGAATGCCATGTCGAAATTAGTTGCACCCCACGGTGGAAAAGGTCTGGTCTGTGCCCTGCTTGAAGGCGCCGAGCACTTCGAAGAGATGAAAAAAGCAGCAACGCTGAAGCAGATCGAAATCTCCGCCCGTACCAAAGGCGATCTGATCATGATGGGTATCGGCGGCTTCAGCCCGCTCACCGGTTTCATGAATCAAGCCGACTGGAAAGGTGTGTGCGAGAACTACCAGCTGGCCGACGGAACCTTCTGGCCGGTACCGATCACCTTTGATGTTTCCGCCGCCGATGCCGCCGGCATCAAAGAGGGCGAAGAAATCGCCCTGGTTCGCGGCGGTGAGACCTTCGCCACGATGAAGGTTGAAGAGAAGTACGAGATGACCGAGGAAAACAAGAAGTGGGAGTGCGAGAAAGTATTTCGCGGTGAAGGCGAAGACTCGATCGGTGATAAATTCTGGCAGGTCGCGATGGACGATCACCCCGGCGTGCAGATGGTCATGGGCCAGAAAGAGTTCAACCTGGCCGGCCCGGTCAAGGTCCTCTCCGAGGGCGAGTACCCGACCGAGTACCCGGGCATCTACATGCGGCCGGCCACCGTCCGTGCCATGTTCGAAGAGCGTGGCTGGGCCAATGTCGCCGCCCTGCAGCTGCGTAACCCGATGCATCGTTCCCACGAGTATCTGGCCAAGATCGCCGTCGAGGTATGTGACGGCGTGTTGATCCACTCGCTGATCGGTAACCTCAAGCCCGGCGACATCCCGGCCAAGGTTCGGATCAAGGCCATTGACGTTCTGATCGAGAATCACTTCGTCAAAGAGAACGTCATCAGCTCCGGCTATCCGCTCGACATGCGTTATGCCGGTCCGCGCGAAGGCTTGCTGCACGCCACCTTCCGCCAGAACTACGGCGTCAACAACATGCTGATCGGCCGTGACCATGCCGGCGTCGGCGACTTCTACGGCCTGTTCGAGGCCCAGGAGATCTTCGATCGCATCCCGGAAACCGGCGATCCGGCCAAAGACCTGCTCTGCAAGCCGATGAAAATCGACTGGACCTTCTACTGCCACGAGTGCGACGGCATGGCATCGCTGCGCACCTGCCCGCACAAGAAGGAATCCCGCGTCATCCTGTCCGGTACCAAACTGCGCAAGGCGCTGTCCGAGGGTGCCGAGGTCGTCGATCACTTCGGTCGCGACGAAGTCCTCGCCCTGTTGCGCGAGTACTATGAGGGTCTGACCGAGAAGGTCGAGGTCAAAATGCAGGGTGCGGCATCCGGATCCAACATGTAATTGATTCATTTTCCATCGCTGTAACGTTGTACCGGGAGATGTCGCTGTGCTGGCGGCATCTCCCTTTTTGTTTCGTTGCATCGGGCCTTAGAAAGAGGTCGGGTGTTTCAACCGGCAGGGGAGAGTGAACTATGGGAATCTTGCAGGTCGGGCTGGGCGAGCGGAGTTATCCGCTGATCGTAGAATCCGGATGCCTGGCGCAGGTACCGGCCGAGCTGGCCGCCCGCTGGCCGGCCAGCTGCTATTGTGTGGTCGCCGACGATACGGTGGCCGCGCTCTACGGGCAGCAGCTGCTCGAAGCACTGCGGAGCGCCGATCTGGCCGCCGAACTGCTCAGTTTTCCGGCCGGTGAGGCGAGCAAGACCATCGAGACCGTGGCCTGGCTGGCCAGCGCCGCGGCCCGGATGGGGTTGGACCGCCGCGCGGTGATCATTGCCCTCGGCGGCGGGGTAACCGGTGATGTGGCCGGGTTTCTGGCCTCGGCGTATCTGCGCGGCGTTGATTTCGTGCAGGTGCCGACCTCCCTGCTCGCCCAGGTGGACTCATCGGTGGGCGGCAAGACCGGGGTCGACCTGCCGGAGGGCAAGAACCTGTTCGGCGCCTTTTATCAGCCCAAGGCCGTGTTCATCGATCTGCAGGTGCTGCAGACCCTGCCTGAAATCCACTATCGCAACGGCCTTGCCGAGGTGATCAAGTACGGCGTGATTCGGGAGCCGGCTTTTCTCGATTATCTCGAGCAGCATCGCGAGGCCATCCTGGCGCTTGAGCCGGCCGCGGTGAGTGAGGTGATTCTCACCTGCTGCCGGATCAAGGCGGATGTGGTGGCCGCCGACGAGCGCGAAGGGGATCTGCGGCGGATCCTCAATTTCGGTCATACCATCGGCCATGCGGTGGAAGCCGCTTCCCGGTTCGAGGTGCTGCACGGTATGGCCGTGGCCATCGGTATGGTGGCAGCAACCCGCATCGGGGTGCGCAGGGGGCTGCTCAGCACCGAGCGGGCCGAGCGGATCACGAAGGTGATTGCAGACTACGGGCTGCCGACGGAAATTCCCGAAGGTCTTGACCGGGCGCACATCAAAAGCTATCTTCTCACCGATAAAAAACGGGTCGGTGGTTCCCTGTTTTTCATTCTGCCGCGCACCGACGGCAGCGTGGTGATCACCGACCAGGTTACGGATGCCGATATCGACGCCGTTCTGGCGGTCGGACCGTAGGCTCCCAGGACATGTCTTACAGAGGATAGAGGATAGAGCGATGCCGATTTACGAGTTTTATTGTCAGCCCTGCAATACCGTGTTCAATTTCTACTCGAAGCGTATCGATACGACGACGACGCCCAGCTGTCCGCGCTGCGGGGGGCCGGACCTGCAGCGGCGGGTGTCGATGTTTGCGACCATCGGCAAGGCCAGCGAGGAAGACGATCAATTCGCCGGTCTCGACGAGAACAAGATGGAGCAGGCGCTCGAGTCGCTGATGCGGGAATCGGAAGGCATCAACGAGGACGATCCGCGGCAGATGGCCGGGTTGATGCGCACATTCTCCGAGAAAACCGGAATCAATCTCGGCGAGAATATGGAGGAGGCCATCGCCCGGATGGAGCGGGGCGAAGACCCCGAACAGATCGAGCAGGAGATGGGCGAGCTGTTCGAGGGCGATGATTTCTCGTTCGAAGCGATGAAAAAGCGGGCGATGGCCCGATCGGAGCAGCCCCGTCACGACGAAACCCTGTACGATCTGCACCCGGAATAAAAAAGGGGACAGAAAAAAAAGGGGACAGACCCCATTTTGGCAAGGCCAAAATGGGG
>CAZUJZ010000287.1:0-4270 GCA_964620665.1 uncultured Desulfofustis sp.
CGGCCTTGTTCTCGATGGTGAGTTCCTTGGCAAGTTCCAGCGCCTGTTCGAGGTCTTGGGTGGCGAGGACCCATTTCTCGCGCTTGATGAATTCGTCCCCCGAGCGGAGCAGTGTGTTGAATTGCGCCTGCTTTTGCTTTTCGGAAATCGTAAACACCGCTTCCTGGTCGATTCTTTCCGGTTCCTGGTCGATAAGGCCAAGGGCCTGATTGTAATTAGCCAGTGCTTCCTGCCAGTCTTCTCTGGCAAAAGCGTCGTCTCCCTGCGCGGCAAAATGATTGAAGGCGCGAACGGTCTTGACCACCTGTTTCGGAAGATAACGTCCGTCATAGTAGAGGTTGCCGGCCAATCCCTGGTGCAGCACTTCCGATTGCAGCACGGCCTCGATGTCATCAATCAAAGCATCTCGGGTGCCACTTCGAAAAAATTGAACCTGTTTTGCGATGTCCAGAGCCTGCTGACAGTGCCGCTGGGCTTCGGTGAATCGGTTTTGTTTGAGAACGGCTTGGCAGTCGACGAGCTTTTTCTCGGCGTTGGCGAGCCGCGAGCTATTCAAGTAAAAGGAGAGCGCCGCCGCACCGCAGATGATGAGAACTACGGCGCCGATGGCGTAGGGAATCAGTTTTGAGGTGTGGCGTGCGGTATCTTCGAAGAAGGTTCGACGATCACTCTTTTTCCTGACCGGTTGATCGTCGCTTTCCCCCGTGTCGGAAAGAGTATCCTGCTCGGTGAAAGCAGGCTGCTCATCTTTGTCTTTGCCGGCTGACTGATCAAGCCAGTCTCCCAGGAGTTCTTTGGCCTGGGCGGTGCGCTCGAGGTCTTCCTGCAGGCCGGGATAATCGGAAACGATTGTCTCAACCTGTTTGAAAGACTCGTATGCCCGTCCGGGATCGCCCTGATGTTCGTGATCGCTTCCTTGGTTGTATAAATCCCGGGCCTGTTGCAGGGCGGCTTTTGCCTGCTCGGCCAATCGGGATCGGTCGCTGAATTCCTGGTCCGGGGAGAGGGAGTCGAGTTCGCTGTTGAGTTCAAAAAAACGTTTTTGTTTGGCGAGGAGTTTGTAGCGGTCGCTGTCGAAAGCCGTCGAGATGCCCTGCTCGTCTTTCGTGAGTGGCGGCGGCACGATTTCGTCGGTGACCGGGTCATGGTCCTTCGAGCCGAAATAATCGAAATCGGTTTCGAGGAAACTCTCGTCCAGCGTATCCATCGCTTCGCGATCAACCACCCGATCAGCCGGTTCCTGCACGTCATCCGGGGGTGTCTCTTCCGGTTGCCGGTCAGAGTCGAAAACCGAATCAAAAGAGGGAACGATTTCCCCTGAGTCTTCTTCCTCATCGTCGAGCAGCAGCGTCATATCGTCTTTGGAGCTTTGATCGTCAGGCTGGTCGTCGGCCAAGGCTTCTTCAAGCGTGAGATCCTGATCGTCGAAGGGCAGGCGATCGGGGTTGTCCTTGTACCATTTAGCCGCTTCCTCGTTGAAGGCGTTGCTTGTCGAATAAATATGGCCGGAGATCATCTGGCCGATATGCAGGATCAAATCGCCGATGGTCCGGTCTTTTTCCCAGAAGTCGCCGATGCAGATGGCCGCCGGATCGAAGTCGGGATGGAAGATGGGCGTTTTGGGTTTGCAGCTTGGCGGGAAATGGGGGAAACCGAAGGGGATGTTGATGGTGACGACATGGTTGTCGCGGCTTTGGATCTCTCCGGAGTCGTCTTTGTAAATACCGTTGATATGATAAGTGATTTCGTATTTTTCCGGCGGATCACCATCAAGTGGGGCGACGGTTATAAGCCGGTTACCGGAGAACTGCCGAGTGATCTCCTGATAGATGCTCTCGAGTTGCTTAGTCGCTGTCGCCATGGTTTGCACACCGGTTGCTGGGTAAGAGAATTGCGGACTCAGTCCAGCCATTATATCAACTTCTGGAAACAACACCAAAAAAAATATTCATCGGCACTCCATACCCGATAGCATGTCCGCTGCTTGGTTGACCGGCCAAACCATACCGGCAGAGGACTGCGGGGACAAAGAGACAGGTAATACCGACAGGGGAGCGGTTCGGGGAGGGTTCTCCGATAGGATCGGCCGATCGGTGGAGGTTTTCCATCGTTCAGCGCAGAAAAAAATCCTCGCCAATCGGAAATCACTCGGTATATTGGTGTGGTATCGTTATGCTCTCGGTGTCTTAAGACCGAACGGCGAGGTTTTATTGCAATCGGCATGAAATCATTTATTGCACAGTTCGAGGTCATAGAGGACAACAATTGTCCCCTCTATGAGGTCGGTGAATGTTTCCGTCTTACGCAACGTTCATTTATACCACCGGAGAAAAAAGAGGTGTGCCTTATTCTGGTACGTGAAATGACCGAACTGCTGTTCGTCCTGTTGGGTGAGTCGTCCGATGGTTTAGCTGATGAAGAGAAACGATACAGTTGCAGCGGTTGTACCGGTTTGATCAAATTCCGCCTGATTCCGGTAACCGCCGATGCGACCACCGAGAGTGAGGGTGCGCCCCTTGATGCCGAACAACAGGCATTGCTTGGTAGAATTGTCGATTGCCCGCTATTCAGAACCGTGCCGCCTGGTCTGCTCCGGGAAATGATGGATTTTTTTCGGGAAGAACACCTCAAAAAGGGCAGGATCCTGATGCGGAAAGGTGAACCCAACATCGATCTCTTTGTTATTTTATCAGGACAGTTGAGTGTCGATGACGGACCGGTTCATATCAGTACCCTGGGTCCGGGGGAGATTTGCGGCGAAATGAGTTATCTCGTCGGCAATGTTGCCGGAGCGACGGTGTCGGCCATTGAGGATACCGTCCTGATCGCCATCGGCGGCGAATATTTCAACAGAATCATAGAGCAGTCACCGTCGGTGCAACTGTTTATGGCGCAACTGCTTGCCGAGCGATTGGCCCGGGCCAATATCGCCCGTTCGCAATCCTTCGATTCCTGCATGCAGGGTCGGCTCAAAGAAATGGCGCCGGCCGAACTCTTCCAGATTCTGCATATGCACCAGAAGACCGGGGTTCTCACCCTGTATTTGAGCGGTCGGGAAGCGGAAGTGGCCTTTCGTGAAGGCTGCATCATTAATGCTCATTATGGAGAATTGGAGAACCAGTATGCAATCTACGCCATCCTCGCGGAACGAGAAGGCGTTTATATTTTTCGCACCGGTCTATCGCCGCATCAGATGAAGGCTGCTGAAATCGGTGATTTTATGGCGTTGCTGATGGAAGGTGTCAAACGCGTGGACGAAGACCGCGGGGTGCATTGATGGCGGGGCGGCACGGTGGCCGGACTTTCGGCTATCTTCTAAAGGGCGCCAGGCAACGAATCTGGCTGAAGGTATTCACGTGATAGTGTGCCGGCAGCGCCGGATTTTTGAAAGCGATCAGCGGTACCCCGACCGCCTCGGTGTGTTGTCGGTCGACCTCTGAGTCGCCGATATAAATAGTCTGCTCGGCGCTGCAGTCGAAGTGGGCGAGAATGTCGTGTAATGCATCCGGCGCCGGTTTGGATCGGGCAACGTCACCGGCGGTAACGACTTTGTCAAAATAGCCGTCAAGCTGAAACGTCTTCAGCAACGGGCGCATCGTAGTCGTGCGATTGGTTGAGATGGCCAGTTTGTAGTGCTTTCCGGCAAACTCAAGAAAATCGATCAGATCGGCCTCCATGACCATAAAGCTGAGATAGGGTGTGTAGTCGAGGCCCGCTCTGAAGCGATGGACTTCTGTTACCAGTTCCGGAGGGGCGTGACGAAAGATATGGTTGACCGAGTCGGTCACGTTATGCATATGCACGAACGCGAACTCCTCCTCGTTCATCGGTGGCAGGGAAAAGGCGGCCAGCATATCGTTGTAATATCGACGGTTGGCTTCCCGCGAGTCGAACATGACGCCGTCACAATCAAAGACAATCAATTTCAGCATGGTGGCAGGATCCTGGCTGCCGGTGACGGGCTACCGTCGACCGGATTGTTGTTTCAGGAATCGAACAGGAGGCCGGCAATCCAATGCAGGCCGAATTCGAGCAGTGCCTCGTCGCTGTCTGCAAGTGCGCTGAGGTCGCCAGCTGCATCGGTAATTTCGCCGGCCAGCAGCGCTGAACGAAAGGTGTCGAGGTCATAGAGCGCCAGGATAAACGCCCGGCGCTGTAATTTGCTCAGGCGCAGGCCGCGCCTGATTCGATCGTGCTGGGTTATCTGTGTCAACAGGTCATTGAACCGGTTGTACGGCGACAGTTCCTGTGACTGCAGATACGCGTGCAC
>CAZUJZ010000288.1:0-4261 GCA_964620665.1 uncultured Desulfofustis sp.
GAGGATAGAGCGCTGTTTTTCCCGAAACTCCGTCCATGACCTCCGCTGCACGCCGCAGCGGTTCTCTCTCTATCGAGGTGTCCGATGAGTTCTTATTATAACGATCCCGACCCCCAGGAAACCAGTGACTGGCTCGCCTCCCTTGACGGCGTCATTGAACACGAAGGCAAGGAGAAGGCCGATTTTCTGCTCAGATCTTTGACCTATCAGGCCCGGGCTCGCGGCGTCGATACGTCCCCGGGTATCGTCACCCCGTACGGCAACACCATCACGCCGGATGAAGAAGCATCGATACCGGGGGACGATTCGCTGATCGCCCGCAACGTCGCCGCCTATGTGCGCTGGAACGCGATGGCCATGGTCGCCCGGGCCAACAAGGACGGCAAGAGCCTCGGCGGTCATATCGCCACCTATTCATCGGTATCGGCGATCTACGAGGTCGGCTTCAACTGGTTTTTCCGTGGCCCGCAGGCCGAAAACGGCGCCGACCTGGTCTATTTCCAGGGGCACAGCTCCCCCGGCATCTACGCCCGTGCCTTTGTCGAAGGGCGCCTGAGCAAGGAGCAACTCGATCATTTCCGCCGGGAGGTTGACGGCCACGGCCTGTCTTCCTATCCGCACCCCTGGCTGATGCCCGATTTTTGGGAATTTCCCACCGTCTCCATGGGCCTTGGCCCGATGCTGGCCATCTATCAGGCCCGCTTCATGCGCTACCTGGACCGCCGGGGACTCAAAACGGCCGGCGACCGGAAGGTCTGGTTCTTCATGGGCGACGGCGAATCGGACGAGCCCGAATCCCTCGGTGCCCTGCCCATTGCCGCCCGCGAACAACTCGACAATCTGATCTTCGTCGTTAATTGCAACCTGCAGCGTCTCGACGGTCCGGTTCGCGGCAACGGCAAGATCATCCAGGAACTCGAGAGCCGCTTCCGGGGCGCCGGTTGGAACGTGATCAAGGTCATCTGGGGCAGCGAATGGGACAAGATCCTCGCCCGCGACCGCGAGGGACGACTGCTCGCCAAGTTCGGCGAAATGGTCGACGGCGACTTTCAGACCATCCGGGCCCGGGGGCCCGCTTACCTGCGGGAGAAGGTGTTCGGCGACGATCCGCACCTGCAGGCGCTGGTGGAAGATATCAGCGATAATGAATTGTGGCAGATGACCCGCGGCGGCCATGACCCTCGCAAGATCTATGCCGCTTTTTCCACCGCCGTCCGACACCGCGGCCAACCGACGGTGATCCTGGTGAAGACCATCAAGGGGTTCGGCATGGGCCAGGCCGGTGAGTCGGTGATGGTCACCCATAATGTGAAGAAGATGGACCAGCAGTCCCTGGAGTCATTTCGCGACCGTTTCCATGTGCCGCTGGAAGACGACCGGCTGACGGAGCTGCCGTTTATCCGGCCGGCCGAGGACAGCCCCGAAGCCCGCTTTCTGGCCAAGCAGCGGGAGGCCCTCGGCGGACCGGTACCGCTGCGCCGCATCGAATACGAGAAACTGACCACTCCATCGCTCGATGCTTTTTCCGGCTTGCTCGAATCATCGAAACAACGGGAGATCTCGACGACGATGGCCTTTGTCCGGATGCTCAGCTCCCTGATCAAAGACAAGGAAATCGGCCAGCGGATCGTGCCGATCGTCCCCGACGAGGCCCGGACCTTCGGTATGGAGGGATTGTTCCGTCAACTGGGCATCTATGCGCCGACCGGCCAGCTCTACGAACCGCAGGACTCGGAGACCATTGCCTGGTATCGGGAAGACCCGACCGGCCAGATTCTCGAAGAAGGCATCACCGAGGCCGGGGCCATCTCGTCCTGGACCGCGGCCGGCACCGCCCACGTCAATTACGGCCTGGCGATGATTCCGTTCTATATCTTTTATTCGATCTTCGGTTTCCAGCGCGTCGGCGACCAACTCTGGGCGTCCGGCGATGCGAAGACCCGCGGCTTTCTGCTCGGCGCCACGTCGGGCCGCACCACCCTGAACGGTGAAGGGCTCCAGCACCAGGACGGTCATGCCCTGCTTTTTGCCTCGGCCTATCCGTCCTGTCGAGCCTACGACCCGACCTTCGCCTACGAGGTGGCGGTCCTCGTGCAAAAGGGAATCGAGCGCATGTACCGCGACGGGGAGGATATCTTTTACTATATCACCCTGCTCAACGAGAACTACCCGCACCCGGCGATTCCCGAAGGGGTAGAAGAAGGGATCGAGCGCGGTCTCTATCTCTTCCAAAAGGCTGCGTCCGACAAGGCCGCGGTACAATTGATGGGCAGCGGCTCGATACTGCGAGAAGTCATCGCTGCCGCCGACCTGTTGCGGGAAGATTTTTCCATCGATGCTCATGTCTGGAGTGTGCTCGGCATCAATCAGCTGCACCGCGACGGCCTGATCGTCGAGCACTGGAACCGGCTGCATCCCGATCAACCGCCCAAACAGAGCTATCTCGAGAAAACTCTCGCCGAACACCAGGGCCCGGCAATCATCGCCACCGACTACGTTGCCGCCTACGCCGAACAGATCAGGCGACTGATTCCGAATCCGCTGACCATCCTCGGCACCGACGGCTACGGTCGCAGCGACACCCGCGAGCGGCTTCGCCGATTCTTCCGGGTCGATCGCTACCATATCGTCATCGCGGCCCTGGCGGCCTTGGCAGGGCAGGGCGAGGTAGAACAAGCGACGGTGCAACAGGCCATTGGGCGTTACGGCATCGACCCGGATACCGACCATCCCATTACCCGATAACAGGAGAGACAGGCATGGCAATCGAGAAAATCACCGTCCCGGATTTCGGCGATGTCCAGGAAATCACCGTTCTGGAGATCTACGTCGCCGCCGGCGACCGGATCGACGTGGAAGACCCGCTCGTTGCACTGGAGAGCGAAAAAGCGGTAATGGACATCCCCAGTCCACTGGCCGGCGTGATCAGCGAAATCAAGATCAAGGCCGGCGACACGGTGGCCAGCGGCGACCTGATTGCCCTGCTGGAAACTTCGGGACAGGCCGAGCAAGCCGACGATTCTCCGGACAAAACGCCTGCTCAACCGGATGATTCTCCGGACAAAAGTGAAGGGGAATCAAAAAAACAGGCCGCGCAACCGGATGATTCTCCGGACAAAAGTGAAGGGGAATCAAAAAAACAGTCAGCGCAACCGGATGATTCTCAGGACAAAAGTGAAGGGAAATCAAAAAAAGAGGCCGCGCAACCGGATGATAACGGCAAAAAAGACCAAGAGTCGGCGGCCGGCGGGACCGTTCATGCCTCTCCGTCGGTGCGCGCTCATGCCCGGGAGGCCGGGGTCGAACTGGCCGACGTTACCGGCAGCGGGCCAAAAGGGCGCATCCTTAAAGAAGACGTCGATGCCGCCGCCGGCAGCAAGAAGCCGGCAGCGGCCCGGTCGGAAAAAACCGCTCCGGTTGAAGACTTCAGTAAATTCGGCGTTATCGAGGAACAGCAACTCGGCCGCATCCAGCGCATTTCCGGCCCGCACCTGCAGCAGAGCTGGCGCGCTATTCCGCACGTCACCCAGTTCGACGAAGCGGACATCACCGATCTTGAAGCCTTCCGCAAAGAGCTGAACGAGAGCGCCGGGACCGGGGCCGTGAAACTCAGCCCGCTGGTCTTCGTGATCAAGGCGGTGGTTGCGACCCTGAAGAAATATCCGCAGTGCAACGCCTCACTCGGCGCCGAAGGCGATACGTTGATTTTCAAGCACTATTACCACATGGGCATCGCCGTCGACACCCCGGGCGGCCTGGTCGTGCCGGTGGTCAAGGATGCCGATCGCCTCGGTATCCGCGATATCGCCCAGGAACTGGCCCGCCTCAGCTCCCAGGCCCGCGACGGCAAACTGGCCATCCCCGACATCCAGGGAGCCTCATTTACCATCTCCAGTCTCGGCGGAATCGGCGGTACCGGTTTTACCCCGATCGTCAACGCGCCGCAGGTCGCCATTCTCGGCCTGTCGCGCAGTTACATGAAACCGGTGTGGGACGGCCAGAGCTTTGTTCCACGGCTGACCCTGCCGTTCTCGCTGTCCTATGATCACCGGGTGATCGACGGCGCAATGGCGGCCCGTTTCTGCCGCACCCTGGCTACGATCATCGAGGACTTGCGCCAGGCCCTGCTCTAACCCATATGTCGAGAGCTCGGAAGGAAGCGGGGAGCCTACGGCATCGTTCGGTACGTTTGGCTTGACGATAGTTTTTTTTATATGAAACTGCACAGTTTCATGCTTCGTTGTGACGTCCCGTCATGGGG
>CAZUJZ010000289.1:0-4248 GCA_964620665.1 uncultured Desulfofustis sp.
TGCGCCGGCAGATCGAGCATGTGGCCGCTGGAGCGGTCAAGCTGTTTGATGATCTCGTTCATCGGCACGTCAAAACGCAACGCCAGTGAGACGAGCCGGCAGGTGGTGGTCCACATCGTCGATTTATCCTTCAGATCGACCCGATTGTCAAAGGGGAATTTGGCAAACACCTCCATCGGTTTTTCGTCTTCGTCGAAACAGACGATGATGTAGACCGATTTCTGGTCCTGATCCTTGACCCGGTAGCGCTTGGCGTGCAGGACGTCGGGCAGGTTGCGCTTGCCGTTGCTGCTGACCACCGCCGTCGGCGACGACGACTCCGAGCGCTCTTTGGTGTTGAGCACCTGGGAATCGCGAGAACCGTCGCGATAAACGGTGAGCCCCTTGCAGCCGAGGTTGTAACCAAGGATGTAGGAGTGTTTGACATCGGCCCTGGTCGCCGTGGCCGGCAGGTTGATGGTCTTGGAGATCGATGAGTCCACCCCGCTCTGCTGCAGGATGCCCTGCATCTTGATGTGATCATCGGGACCGATGTCCTGCGCGGTGCGGAAGATCTCCTGCCATTTCTGCGGGATCTCCGGATGGCCGATGACGGTGCCGCTGTCGGCGACCTTGTGCATCAGCTCTTCGGAGTAAAACCCCTCGGCCCGGGCCACCTGCTCGAAATACTTATTGATCAGGATGAGCCGGTCGCCGTCCATCACGTGTTTGACCATCACGATGGAAAAATACGGCTCGCAGCCCGAGGCGCAGTCGGCGATCATCGACACGGTGCCGGTCGGCTGAATCGAGGTCAGCGCCGCGTTGCGCCGGGCCGGATAGTCGTTGATGGCAGCATCGTAGGCGGGAAAGGCGCCCTTTTCCTCGGCAAGGCGGATCGACTCGGCCTCGGCCGCGTCGCGGATGAACTGCATCACTTCGGCGGCGGTTGTGCGGCCGAATTCGCTCGCATAGGGGATGCCGAGTTGAATGAGCATATCGTGCAAGCCCATGATGCCGAGACCGATCTTCCTGGTCTTCAGGGTCATCTCCTCGATTTCCGGGATCGGAAAACGGTTGCAGTCGATCACGTTATCGAGAAAGACGGTGGCGGTGTGCACGGTCTGCTCCAGACGCTCGTAGTCGATAGCGCCGTCGGTGACGAAGCGTGCCAGGTTGACCGAGCCGAGGTTGCAGCTCTCGTAGGGCAGCAGCCATTGCTCGCCGCACGGGTTGGTCGCCTCGAACTGGCCGAGTTGCGGCGTCGGGTTGCCCTGGTTGGCGGCATCGATGAAGAGCACCCCGGGCTCACCATTGTGCCAGGCCAGATCGACAATCTGCTCAAACACGTCGCGGGCCTGCAGCGACCTGACCGCCTGACCGGTGGCCGGCTCGATCAGATCGTACTCGCCGTCTTCGGTCAGGGCGGTCATGAAGGCGTCGGTGATGGCGACGCTGAAATTGAAATTGTTGAATTTCTCCTGATCCTGCTTGGCGACAATGAAATCGAGAATATCAGGATGATCGATACGCAGCACCCCCATATTTGCTCCCCGCCGCTTGCCGCCCTGCTTGATCGTCTCGGTGGCGGCATCGAACACCGCGGCAAAGGACAGCGGTCCGGAGGCTACCCCCTGGGTCGAGCGAACCGACGCGTTTTTCGAACGCAGGCGGGAAAAACTGTAACCGGTGCCGCCGCCGGTCTTGTGCACCAGTGCGCCGTTTCGGATCGCCGAAAAAATGCCGTCCATCGAGTCCGGCACCGGTAGCACGAAACAGGCCGACAACTGGCCCAGATCGGTGCCGGCGTTCATCAGACACGGAGAGTTGGGCAGAAAATCGATCCGATAGATCATTTCAAAGAAGCGCCGGCGTAGCTCCTCGTAATGGGTGGGCCGCTCACCGGCCTCGGCAACGGCATCGGCCACACGGCGACAGAGCATCTCCCAGGTCTCGAGCGGGGTACCCTCCTGGTCTTTCAGGTAATAGCGCCGCCTGAGGACGGTTTCCGCAGTTTCAGTGAGCATCTGTGCGGGAATATCTGCTGTCATGACGTGTTCTCCCTGGTAATGCGGCTCAAGCATGATAACACCAACCAAAATACGTGATAAATGAGATTCGGAAACGAGCGTTCCCGAGACAAACGATCACTCAGCTTATACACCACATTTATTGCCCTCTCAACCCCAAACTACAACATATTGTGGAAAAGGAGGAAGAACGACAGAACTTCGAGAGGAAAAGCGAGGTCAGACCGAGCTTTTATTCTACGAGGAGATTCTCGAGATATTCGATGTTTTGCCGGGCGATCTTGAGCAGCGACAGGTTCTCGTCCTCGCCCTGGTAGCCTTCGGGCGGCTGCGCCGTCGCCTCGGTACCGGTCTCGATGACCCGTCGATACATCTCGATGGCTTTCCGGTAGTCGCCTTCTTTCTGGTAGACGACACCGAGGTTGATCAGCGCGTAGGGATTCGTCGCGTCGATCTCCAACGCCTTGGCCAGATAGTTGCGGGCCGTGACAAGATCATCGGCGCGAAGCGCGTCATAGCCGCGATCGGCCAGGACCAGGGCCTGGGCCGGAGTGTTGCTGACGCGGCGCAACTCCTCTTTGGCCCGGGGCATATCGACGCTGAGCCGATCCTCCCGCTCCAGTGTCACACTGGCAATATCGGCCGGGTTCTTGACGATGTGCGGGGTGATGAAGATGAACATGTTGACCTTGGTGTCGGTGGTGCTGTGCGTCTTGAACAGCCAGCCAAGCAACGGGATGTCGCCGAGCAGCGGGATCTTGAAGTCACTGGTGGTCGTATCCTGACCGATGATGCCGCCGATGACGATGGTATCGCGATCGCGGACGATGACCGTCGTGTCGGCCGTCCGCTTGAAGGTTGTCGGCCGGAACTGATCATCGCTGGAACCCTGCTTGAGCCGGGTCACCTCGGTGGCAATCTCCAGCCGCAGCGTGTCACCCTGGCTGATCTGCGGCGTGATACCGAGCTTGGTGGCCACGTCCCGGTATTCGTACTGGGTATAGTCCTGCTGGCTCGAGGTGGTGTTCTGGCTGGTGATATAGGGCACGTTCTGACCAACCAGGATCTCGGCCTTTTTGTTGTCGGTGGTCAGGATCTGCGGGGTCGAAATGATATTGATATCCGAGTCGCCCTGGTAGGCGCGCAGCACCGCGGCGATATTGGGAAAGGTGATGTCGCCGATCTTGATACCCTCCTTGAGCACACCCAGGGTGAAGCCGGTCGGCAGGGTCGGGTTGTCCGGATCGGTGACGCCGGCGATATTGGCATAGGCCGGCTCGCCGCTGAAGCCGGTGACCAGTTTGCCGGTTTCATCACTGAAGATGCCGCCAGCCAGCCATTGCACGCCGACATCGAGGCTCCTGTCGGCGTCGACCTCCATGATCAGCGCTTCGAGGTAGACCATGCGCCGCGGGATGTCGAGCTTGGCAATCACCTCTTCAAGCACGTTGAATTCGGCGCGGGAGGCGGTGATGATCAGCGAGTTCGTCTCCTCGTCCGGGGTGATACTCACTTTCTCGGAAATCGCCGGGGCCGTGCCCTCCTCTTCCTGCTGTTCCTGATCCTGCGGCAGACCGCTGAGCACTTTGGCCAGCTCGGCGGCCCGGGCGTTTTGCAGGTAGACCACGTGGATATTACCCTCGCCGCGCCGGACCTCGGTATCGAGCTGCTCGACGAGCCGGCGCACCCGCGCCGCATCGGCCGGTTCGGCGAGCACGATGAGCAGGTTGATGCGCTCATAGGGCACGACCTTGACCGCCGAGGTCACCACCACCGTTTCCTCCTTGCCGCCGCCGGCGGATTTCTGGAAAATGGTGTTGAGAATCGTCGCCAGGTTGTCGGCATTGGCGTATTCCAGAGGCAGTACGACGATCTCGTCGCGGGTGTATTCGACATCGAGCTCGGCGATGATCTCGAGCAGGCGCCGGATATTGGACATGGTGTCGGTGATGATCAGCATTCCCGACGGGGTGTGGGCCAGCAGCACCGAGGTCTTGGAGACGAGCGGCTGCAGGATCTTCTGCATTTCCAGCGGCGTCGTGAAGCGCAGCGGCACCAATTGGGTGACTACCCGGTCCTCCGGATCGGCAGGGTCGCCTGGCAGCAGCGTGTCGATGTCCTTGGCCCGTGCCTCGACGGACGGGATGATCTTGGTCACCGACCCGGCCTGAACCGTCGTGAAGCCGTGGATCTCGAGCACCGATTCAAACACATGATAGGCGTCGGTCTCGGAAATCCG
>CAZUJZ010000290.1:0-4246 GCA_964620665.1 uncultured Desulfofustis sp.
GATCTGAGGTGAAGAACGTCGACCCGCTGATCAACGAGAAAAGCACGCAGTCGGGAGATATATTTCAGGCAGCGTGCACTCTTGGTGCCGATATCTTTCCAATAGACATGGCTCACCCCATTCTGCTCGAGTTGCCGGACCAACCGTCCGCCTCCCGAGATAACCACCGATCGATGTCCTTCTCTGGCCAGGTAGATGGCGAAATCAAGAGTTTCTCCTTCAACACCGCCTTCATCCATTTCCGGAACGATCTGGACTACCGTAAGCTGTTCGGCCACCATCGCTTGATAATTTCCCTCGCGCAGCGATCCGCTTCGTTCAGCGGTTCATGTTCTTCCCATTGGTCGGGGGTGGCGAGCCATCTCGCCAAAGAGACCACCAGATTCTTGTCTACCAGATACCGCTCACTATAGGCAAATTTGCTGCCCTTTTTTTTCCAGCGAACCGGCACGATCCCCACCCGACAGCCGGCCGACAGGGCCTCATAGACCATTGAAATCGAATCGGCAGTGATCCAAACGGTGCCATGCTGCTGATACTGTTGTTCAATCCACCCCGGTTCGGTTTGATCAAACGGTACGAACGTGACATCCGGAAAGTCTGCGGCCAATGCGGCACATCGCGATTCGGTGGCTGCGGGGGTCCGTGGTGAGCTCGTCATGGTCCAGGACCGCAGGGGTGATTTTTCAATGATACGACGAATATCCGTAATGATCCGCTGATCATCCCAGACGTGAGAGGCTCTATCTTCGCCACCGATGCAGAGCAGTCCGGTATCACGTCGGCGATTGGCCCCTGCCACGGCAGTGTTGGGTGGGCCGATCGTCAGAAACAGATTATCGGCCGCTCGGACGCGATCATGAATCGGCGCACAGCACAAGTCGAATCGACTGCGTAAGGGCCAGGGCGGAGTCATACACACCACGGAGCGAGCCTGACACGTTCTCGCCCACTTCAGCATCGGCAGATGGGTTCGCGAACCGGCTCCGAGCACCAGATCATATTCTGCCCCGGATCGACGGAAATCCTGTCGGCCAAGGAAATAGCCCGCGAACGAAAGGGCGTCGCGGATCAGTGATTGGTGGTCGACATCGATCTCATCGACGGAGATCTCGACATAACGCCGCAACGCATTGGCGATGCCCCTGGATTGTTTCATGTGTCCCGGGCGCCCGTCACGAAACAGTGCGATACGCAGTTTCTCCATGAGCCGGCAATTTGGCGAATGTACTGTAATTAGCAGAAATGTGCCACGCTCATGGCACGACAAGCGATACCGATCAGGTCGTTAATGACCGTTCGGCCGTTGCGCAGGTCCCGGAGGAGGTTTCCGTTGGCCGCCTCCCGCCAGTTTAACGATAATCTGATTTGACTTGAGAAGCCGGCTGGTCATCGTGGCAAAGAGGTGCGACGACACATCCGGGTATTTATGGATAATTTCATCAAGTTTATCTCCCGGAAACCGTTTCACGGTACTCCGTCCCTGGGAGATGATCGAAGCGGTGCGCTGCTCACCGGAAATGGCGGCCATCTCACCGAAATATTCACCGGGCTCGGTCAACTCGGCTATCTTCTTGCCGCCCTTGACCACGGTCAGAGCCCCTCTGATCAACTTGAAAAAATCGATATCACGATTGCCCTCGCGAATGATGACATCGCCGTCCTCGTAATCTTCGACATCGGGGTTTACCAGGTAGGCCGGCAGGCTCTCCTCATGCGCAACGGTACGTCGCAGCGCCTCTTCGACGCTGGTGATACCCTGTTTCACTTTATTGAGCGCGGCCTGGCGCAACGGAGTCATCCCTTCCTGCGTCGCGATTTTGCGCAGCTGATCTTCGGGAACTTCGGCGCTGATGGCCTTGGCGACATCATCGGTCACCTCCATCAACTCGAAGAAACCAACCCGCCCCCGGTATCCGAGACCGTTGCAGTCGGAGCAGCCGGCGGGACCATACACGGTCAGATCTTCGAGTTCCTCCTCCCGAAAGCCGGCCCGAATCAGCTCTTTGGGGTCATACTCCACTTCCTTTTTACACTTCTGGCAAAGACGCCGACCAAGCCGCTGCGACAAAACCATGGTAACTGAAGAGGCGATCATGTACGGCGGCACCCCGATATCGATGAGACGCCCGATAGTGGCGGCACTGTCGTTGGTATGCAGCGTCGAAAAGACCAGATGGCCGGTCATCGCCGCTTTGATGGCGATTTCGGCCGTTTCGTAATCGCGGATCTCACCGACCATGATGATATCGGGGTCCTGACGCAGGAATGCCTTCAGCGCAGCGGCAAAGGTCATCCCCACTTCCTGATGGACGTTGACCTGGTTGATGCCTTTAAAGTTGAACTCGACCGGATCCTCGGCCGTCAGAATCTTGATATCCTCACTGTTTAGCGAGTTCAATGCCGAATAAAGCGTTACCGTCTTACCCGAACCGGTCGGCCCGGTCACCAGCAGCAATCCCTGCGGCCGGGACAAACAGCGTTTGAGCATCTCGAAGGTACTCTTTTCGAAACCGAGCTGGGTCAGATCGACATTGAGCGAGCTTTTATCCAGGATACGCAAGACCACCGATTCACCGAACAGCGTCGGCAACGAGGAAACGCGAAAATCCACCGACCGGTTCTTGCCCATACGCATCTTGATCCGCCCGTCCTGGGGAATGCGCCGTTCGGTAATATCGAGTCCGGACAAAATCTTGACCCGGGCGATCATCGCGTTTTTGATGGTCAGCGGCAGGTTCATCGATTTGTAGAGTGAACCGTCCTTTCGATACCGTACCTGCATACTGCGCTCGTACGGTTCGACATGGATATCGGAGACCCCCTCCTGAACGGCCTTGACCAAGATACCGTTGACCAGTTTGATGATCGGTGCATCGGAGGCGGCGAACTGATCGAGCGCGGCATCGTCGTCACCGGTATCGATCTCAAAGGTATCGGCAGCCTCGGCGACGATCGCGCCGAAGTCATCGACTTCGGTGATCGAGATCTCGTCGTGCGCTTCCTCCCCGACAAAGAAGGTTTTCGCTTCCTCTTCGTCGATGTCGTAATATTTCTTGTACGCCTCGACGATATCTCTTTCCGTCGAGACGCAGACGGAGAGTTCCTTGCCCAACTCGTCCTGCAATTCTTCGACCGCCGTCGCATCGGACGGTTCGGCCATGGTGACCTGCAGGGTGTTGCCCGCCATGCGCAGCGGGAAGGCCATGTATTTCTTGGCGAGATCGTAAGCGATCAGCTTGACCGCTTCCTGACTGGGCGGCTCATTTCTGATGACCGCGGCCGGATAGCTGTGGTGCCGACTGAGAAAATTAAAAACCGTATCTTCGTCGATATATTCGAGTTGACGAAGAACGGCGCCCATTCGGGCGCCGTTCTTCGCAACTTCTCGTTTGGCGGTCTCGAACTGGGTGGCAGTAATATAGCCCGCCTTGCTCAGCAGCTCACCCAGCTTGATTTTTCCTGCACCCGATCGGTCCTTTACCGTTTTTTTGATGGAGGATTTACGGGGTGCGGTTGGTGCAGATGTCGCCATAAAACGTCATATCCGTTGAAATTGAATCAACAACAATACTCATTTCGAGTATACAACACCTGCATCGCCAAATATATCATTTTTTCCGACCTAGAAAACGCCGGTAACCCGTCCCGACTCAATGTCCACATCGACCCGGCGATACGCCGGATCGGATCCGGTACCAGGCATCAGGCTGATCGTCCCGGCGACCGGCACGACAAAACCAGCCCCCTTGTAAGTCAAGATATCACCGACCGGCAGCGTCCATCCCTTCGGAACACCTTTCAGTTTCGGATCATGGGACAGGGACAGATGGGTTTTGACCATGCAGGTGCCCATCGTTGCCATGTCGGGATCGGCGGCCAAACGCTTCAATTTCGCCGCCGCATCGGCCGAATAGCTGACGCCGTCGGCCCCGTACACCTCTTTGGCGATCAGCTCGATCCGTTTGTCAAGCGGCGTATCGAGTTCATAGAGAAACTTGAAGTCGTTGGGTTCTTCACAGGCTTCGATAACCGCATCGGCAAACTCGACGGCTCCGTCTCCGCCTTTTTCCCAATGGCGTGACAGGGCAACCCGGGCCCCGGCCGCTTCGCAGAGTCGACGCACCGCCTTGATTTCGTTATCGGAATCGGTATAGAAGGCATTGATGCAGACCACCGGATTGATACCGGCTTTCTTGACCGTTTCAATATGGTGGAGCAGATTCTGGGTGCCCGCCTCGACCCA
>CAZUJZ010000291.1:0-4243 GCA_964620665.1 uncultured Desulfofustis sp.
AGTGGACGCCGGACACGGAAAAACCGATGCCGTTTCTGGACAGGTCTCGAATCGCCGCCTGCCCGCCGCCGCCGCCGCTGGACAGGATGCGATAAGTGCCCTTCAGGTCCGTCTGCTTTCGGTACATCCGTCGAAACTCGAGGTGGACCGGAAACGAGAGCCCGCAGGAACAATTGACTTTGATGGTGTGCTTTCGGCCGCGATACTGATCGACCCGCGCCTGTCGCGTCAACCCGCACTGGGGGCAGGTAAAGGTCGCCCGCCCGTCATCGGAGACGTAGATTTTTTCCAAGGTATTTCTCATAGACGTGATAGCAGACAGAAAGTTCCCCCCCATAGTGAACTTCAAGCTTTCTTCTATGATAGCTATTTTTTGCTGCAGGTCAAAGAAAATGCGCCTGAATTGTCTGTCAGGCCCATTATCGCCCCGGTCTTCGGCCGGGCGGGGGATCAGTCGTAGATGACGGCGTTGTATTTCTCGAGAATCGTCTCGGTTTCTTCGTCGAGTTGGTCGGCGACTTCGTGCAGCGCATACTGCCTGCCGCAGAAGGTGCAGCGCATGCGGATCCGGCGGCAGCTGCGCAGGACTTCAAGATCGCCGTGGCAGTGGGGGCATTTCATGGCAGGGCTTGCAATTGCTCCCTGGTAAACAGGGCTTTGAGTGGATAGCCGCGGGCCGCGAGCGTCTCGGCGCCCCCTTCCTGGCGATCGACGACGGTGACCACGAGACCGACTCTAAAGCCGGCCGTTTCCACCCGATCGATGACGGCCAGCAGGGTGCCGCCGGTGGTGACCACGTCCTCGATCAGGGCGACCCGGCAGCCGGCCGGCAGGTTTTTCAAGCCTTCGATCGACGAACCGGTACCGTGCCCCTTGACTTCCTTGCGCACGATAAAGGCCGGAATCGGCATCTGCTCCAGGTAGCTGACGATGGAGACCGCGGTGACCAGGGGATCGGCGCCCAGGGTCATGCCGCCGACCGCAGCAATCGGTTCGTCGGCCCGGCGGATCAGGTCATAGAGCAGGCGACCGCAGAGGTAGCCGCCCTCGGCACTGAGCGTCGTCTGCTTGCCGTCGATATAAAAGTCGGACGTTTTGCCGGAGGTCAGCGTGAAGCTGCCTTTGCGATACGATTTCTCCAGCAGGATCGTTTGCAGCCGTTGTCTCTCGTCCATGCCTGTTCCTGGATATTTGATCATATTTTTCAGCGGGTTGACAAAAAGCGATGGTACTCTTTTTTGGCTGGAAGGCAAAGAAAAAACTCGCCAAACAAAAAAACCTAATGGTATCCTGAGCAGCTGGAAGAAACAGCACCACGGCGGTTGCAGCATGTCTGCGCCGCCGTCTCAAATCAGCGTGTTATCAAGGGGCGGTCTATGTGTGGAATTGTTGGGTATACCGGAAAACGGCGCGTCGTCCCGGTCTTAATGGAAGGATTGAAGCGGCTCGAGTACCGCGGCTATGACTCGGCCGGCGTGGTCTACCAGCTCGGCGGCAACCTGGTCAGGTATCGCTGTCAGGGCAAGCTGTCCGGCCTGGAGACGGTGGTCGAAGCGGTGCTCGGGGTGCCGTCCCATACCGGTCTCGGCCACACCCGCTGGGCCACCCACGGCGCGCCGACCGAGCAGAACGCCCATCCGCACACCGACTGCAGCGGCCGGTTGGTGGTGGTGCACAACGGTATCATCGAAAATTACCACTCGCTGCGCGAGGAGCTGCGTGAAAAGGGCCATGTCTTCACCTCGGAGACCGACACCGAAGTGCTGGCCCATCTGATCGAACAGCACCTGCACACCGATCTGGCCGAGGCGGTCAAGACCGCGCTGCGGCGGGTCGAGGGATCCTATGCCGTCGGCGTCATGTCCGCCGATCATCCCGGCATGCTCGTTGCGGCCCGCAATCACAGCCCGCTGGTGCTCGGTGTCGACGATGACGGCTCGTCTTTTCTGGCCTCGGACATTCCGGCCCTGCTGCCCTATACCAAACAGGTCATCTTCCTCAATGACGAGGAGTTGGCGGTCCTCACCGACGGTGGCCGGCGGATCTATTGCCTGACCAGCGGCAGCGAGGTCGAGCGGGAGATCAGCGTCATCGACTGGAGCGCCGCGATGGCCGAGAAGGCCGGCTATAAGCATTTCATGCTCAAGGAGATCTTCGAACAACCGCAGGCCATCACCAATACGGTGCGCGGCCGGATCAACCTGGAGACCGGCGAGGTGGTATTGCCGGAGATCAACCTTTCCGAAGAGGACCTGCGGGCCATCGAGCGGATCTATCTGGTCGCCTGCGGGACGTCCTGGCATGCCGCGCTGGTCGCCAAGTACTGGATCGAAAAGTATGCGGCGATCCCGGTCGAAGTCGATATCGCCTCCGAGTTCAGGTATCGCAGCCTGCTCGTCAACGAGCGGGTGCTGACGATTGCCATCTCCCAGTCGGGCGAGACCGCCGATACGCTGGCCGGCATCCGCCGCGCCGCAAAGCTCGGCTCGAGGGTGATCACTATCTGCAACGTGGTCGGTTCGACGATGACCCGGGAGGCTCATGGCACCATCTACACCCATGCCGGGCCGGAGATCGGGGTGGCCTCGACCAAGGCCTTCATCGCCCAGCTGGCCGCGCTGTTTCTCTTTACCCTCTATCTGTCCCAGCTGAAGCGTTCCATACCGGAAGAGCACCGGCAGAGGCTCGGCCGGCATCTGATCGACAGCGCCCGGGTCGTGGAGCAGCTCCTGCCGCAGATACGGGAGCAGATCGGGGCGATGATCGAATCGTTTTACCAGTGCCGTGATTTTCTCTTTGTCGGTCGGGGGCTCAACTATCCGATCGCCCTGGAAGGGGCGCTCAAACTCAAGGAGATCTCCTATATCCATGCCGAGGGCTACGCCGCCGGCGAACTGAAACACGGGCCGATTGCGCTGATCGACAGGGAGATGCCGGTGCTGGCCATTACCCCGAAGGACTCGGTCTATCAGAAAACGATCTCCAACGTCGAGGAGATCAAGGCCCGCCAGGGTCGGCTGATCCTGATCGGTACCGAGGGGGACACGCAGCTGGAGAAGATCACCGAGGATGTCATCTACCTGCCGGCGGTCCATGAAGACCTCAACCCGATCATCTACACCATTCCGGCCCAGCTGCTCTCCTATGAGATCGCCGTGCGGCGTGGCTGCGACGTTGATCAGCCGCGCAATCTGGCCAAGAGTGTAACCGTTGAATAATTCGCTGACAGACGGTACGGGGGAACGATGGTTCGCTTGGGTATAGATCGGCTGCTGGCCGAGGAGCCGCCCTGGCGACGCGGTGCCCGGCTCGGCCTGCTCTGCAATCACGCCTCGGTCGGCGCGCGGCTGGAGCATTCGCGGCTGCTGCTGGCCGGCCGTTTCGGCGACGAGCTGTGCTGTCTGTTTTCTCCGCAACACGGTTTTTTTGCCGAAAAACAGGATAATATGGTCGAGTCCGAGCATCTGACCGACCCGGCCACCGGTCTGCCGGTTTTCAGTCTCTACGGCGATACCCGGCGCCCGACCGAGTCGATGTTCGAGCGCCTCGATGTGTTGCTGATCGACCTGCAGGATGTCGGCACCCGGGTCTACACCTTTGCCTATACGATGGCCTATTGTCTCGAGGCGGCAGCCCGCTGGGGCAAGAAGGTGGTGGTGCTGGACCGGCCCAACCCGATCGGCGGTGAGGCGATCGAGGGCAACCTGCTGACCGGCCGCTTTACCTCGTTTGTCGGCCTCTACCCGTTGCCGATGCGCCATGGCCTCACTTTCGGCGAGTTGGCGCTGCTCATCAATACCGAGTTCGGCATCGGCGCCGAGGTGGCGGTGGTGGCCATGCAGGGCTGGCGCCGCGCTCAGTATTTCGACGAGACCGGCCTGCCCTGGGTCTTTCCGTCGCCGAATATGCCCACCGTGCAAACCGCCGTTGTCTATCCGGGCCAGGTGATCTGGGAGGGGACCACTGTTTCGGAAGGGCGCGGCACGACGCTGCCGTTCGAACTGGTCGGGGCGCCTTACTGGCGGCCCGGCGAGATCCTGGCCGCAGTGAAGGAAACGGAGCTGCCGGGTTGTCTGCTGCGGCCGCTGGCCTTCGAGCCGACATCGGGCAAGTGGGCGGGACAGAGCTGTTTCGGCTTTCAGCTGCACGTCACCGACCGCCACCGCTTTCTGCCGTATCGCACCTCGCTGGCCCTGCTGCAGGCGGTGATGCGGCTCTACCCGGAACAATTCGCCTACAAACA
>CAZUJZ010000292.1:0-4238 GCA_964620665.1 uncultured Desulfofustis sp.
AAACGGGGCGGATCTACTGGCATTCTGAATTTGGTGATAATTTCGAGGAGCTACCGGATGATATTGATGATGACATCTACATAGAAATACCCCACAAAATCGAATTGGATTTGGGCAAACAGCTGGTGTCTCCACGTCAATAAAACTCTTCCCAATCTTGATACCTGTCCCGGGACCAACGCAGATACATCAACAACTGCCAATTGATAAAATCGATCTCAAATCTTTCGCTGTCATAAATGCCCCCGCACCACTCCTTACAGCTTTCATGCTCCTCGTGAGCCGGATCCTTCAAGGCGCTGCAAAATTCAAAGTATCCGGGGGCTCCGCCGACATCATCAGGCGGGCAGGCTCGTTCTCCTTCAAGGCAGAACAACGGCATTATCAGTTCCGAATTATCATATCGGCTTTCCTCAAGAATAAGCTCGTGCTCCCAGTCGTCACCAAAATCATAGAGGTAGCGAAAGGTCCTGCCTTTTCGTTTAACCAAAGCTCCGAGGCGGTATTTGCCACATTCCAGGCCATCGTCTTTCGATTCAGGGTATTCAGTAAAGCGTTTATTTCCGATGATAAACATATGCAGGTGACAGTCCGCCCAACCCATCACGATCTGAATGACGTCGTGCAGCCGGTCCAGGGTGATGCTGGCCGGCACCACAAAGCGCCGCCAGATTGGTGGCTCGATATCAAGCAGTTGTATTTTCAGCAGATACATCCGTTCATTCATCATTTTTACACCGTTACGCAATGCTGATTCACGTTTATTCCCGCCTTGTGCTTTATCATAGATACCGATGCTCGCTACCGCAGCAACAAAATGGGGATGCCCCTATTTTTTTCCTCCCCGTTTTCACTGAAACGAGGTTTTCTTTTTGTTGTTGACGCACTCTCGAAGGTAGAGATTAATGGGGATTGGCCTTGGTCAGCGAAAACCAGGCTTGCAGCGCCACCTTGTCGTCATGTCTCTGGAAAGAGCTGTTGCGGTAGGAGAATTCCATTTTATCTCCGCCGATTTCTTTGATCCGCATACCGGCGACATCGAGATAACGCGCCCTTTTCACTCTGTCTTTGATCTCTTCTCCGGCAGCACCGGCATTCATCACCACGGCACCGGCGACGGAACTGGGGATATCGTAGAAAATTTCCAACCCGGAAAGCTCATGCCGCCAGGTTGTCTTGCTCAGTTGCAGCATGGTGGCTCCGGCCTGGGCTGAGATTTCATTGTCGTTGACGACGATGGTGTCAAACGAACCGTTGAAAATCACGAAACAGGCATCGTACCATTCTTCGGCCAGAAGGATGTTGTTGCCGTTCCCCAAAACAATTTTTTCCGGAGTGGACGAATCGCCAAAGAGGTGCAGCAGATCCGCTTCCGTTTCTGGAAAAACAGCCGTGGCACAGCGCGCCTTCAGGCGGTAGGAATTATACTGCGTCAGATCGAAGTTTTCGTAGACCTTCATGGGCCTGCCACGTCTTAGAGGGATTCGGAGGGTACTATACTTGAACAGTTAGGGAAGCGCCAGAATGAATGGATGGGGGATGAGGACAACTTAATGGGGGAAAGGGGTCTGTCCCCTTTTCTTGTTAAGGGGGCACCATATGGTGCCCCCTTTGGTTATATGATGTTATGGCTGACCTGGTTGGGCCGGAGGGGCTGGCATCCCTGGGGCGCCCGGAGAGCCTGTTCCGGTCGGTTGCTGGGGTGCTGTCTGTGGCTCCGGTGGTTCAATGGCTTCTTGGATGTCTGCAAGGGACTGTCTCAACCCCTCTAATTCATCCCGGACACTGGCAATTTCATCTTCTGGTATTTCGCTCTCTTCCGGCAAGAGATCGGCCAGAGTGTTTTCAATTTGGCTCAGCCTTGAACGAATGTCCTCGATCTGGTCCTTGATCTCAAGCGCCTCTTCATCACTGATTGGTCCCGGACTGCAAGCCGCGAGGAAAAATACGGCGACCGCCAATAATCCTATCTTGATGGGAGTTAAACGACTCAGATAATGTTTCATGGTATCCTCCTTGCTTTGCGGATAAACGATTCGGCCCATGAAATCGGGGCAACAAAATGTGCTGAATCAAACAAATCGTCCTGCTTTTTTTTCCCTCTGCCATTCGGGCCTGAATCATTCAGTCAACAGTTCCTGTTTTGCCAAGAAAAATGAGTGCGCCAATCGCACCATTTGGTTTTCCTGACGAATATCTTGCCACGCTGCCACCGAACAAAGTAACGGTTGGGTTGGATGATGCAGGCGGCATGCCATTTTCTCTTCAGGCCAGGAATTTCCCCTTAACAGACTGGAAATATGCTTCTATTTCCCTTCTCAACCAGTGCCATTCTCCCGGAGAAACTGTGCCAAATCGAAACATGTGCCGTTTTGGCCACGAAATGCATAGGGAAAGGAGGTGCCCTTTTTCTTCTTTTTTTGCCGCGGCAGCATTTCCTGCCTTATTGCTGTCGCCTGCAATTGATGCATGGAAAAGATAGGATAACGGCAACGCAGAGGGAATTCAGTCAATCACCTCCACGGCGGTAGAAAAATTGCTGAGATCGCCGGGATCAGCACATCCCTGCAGGAAATCACCTCGGGCAGCGCCGAACTCAGAAACAGCGCGCAGGACCTTTTCCACCTCTCCGAACGACTCCAGAAGATCGTCGGGGTGTTTCGCATATAAAAAAAGGGGCAACGCTCTGAAACAAAAAAGAGCTGCCCCTTTATTTCCCGTTTGTACTATAAGAGGTTCCTGATTTGACGCTTCAACACGGGAAGCCGATTTTCCACCACAAGCCAGACAGTGTCCAAATCGACACCGAAATAATCATGGATTAACACATCGCGTAACCCGAAAATTTGTTTCCAAGGGATTTTCGGGGCACGAGCACGCGTGTCGGGAGATATCTTTTTTACTGCTTCACCGATAAGCTCAAGATTACGAATGACGGCATCTTGAATCATCTTGTTGGCAAGGAAGGCTTCTTTTCCTCCTGCCACATACTCTTGAATGCTTGAGATAGCGTCTTCAATATGGCGCAGGTAGACGCCGTCATCCTTCATATCGGTCGAGCTTCTTCGATAATTTTTGCACGAAGATACTTGCTGAGACTTTTTTCAGTGACCAGATCGACACGTAAACCGGTAGCCGCTTCTCGTTCCTGCTTCATCTCAATCAAATCGAAAAGATCTCTTCCCGAGGCAAGGTCCACAAGCAAATCAAGATCGCTGTCAGGCGCGGCGATCCCTTTGGCGCGTGAACCGAACAGGCGCACCCGGGAGGCTCCGTGGCGCCTGGCTACCTCTTTGACCAGCAAATAATCATCCGTGAACATCCCCGTTGAGGATTCCTCAGTGCACTAATAATTCAGTTCAACGCGGCGGTTTTTCTGGCGGTTTTCGCGGCTGTCATTGGGCGCTACCGGCATCGTTTCGCCATAGCCAACGGTACTCAGGCGGGCGGGGTCGATGCCTTTTTTGACCAGGTAGTCGACGACCGCCTGGGCGCGGCGCTCGGAGAGCCCCAGGTTGTAGGATTCCGGCCCGGTGCTGTCGGCGTGGCCGGTGATCTGGGCCCGGGCGGCCGGGTTGGTCTTGAAGTATTCGGCCCACTCGTCGAGTTCGGGGAGGAACTCGGTCCTGATGACTGCCTTGTCGAAATCAAACAGGATGTTATCGGCATCGAGCACCAGCGGTGGCGGCGGCGCCGGCATCTCGGTGGTAGCGGCAGCCGGCTGCGCCTGTTCGGGGGCCGGAGTCAGGGCGCGGTTGCCCTGGCGCAGGATATATTTGGCGGTGGCCCGGTCATCCTGATCAACCCGGTACTTGCGGGTTGTGTCGGTATAGCGGACATCGCCGCAACCGGTTAATACGAACAGCATAGCAGACGCCAGCACGACGGCCAGGGTGCGGCCGGCACAGCGGATCACGGTGCTTTTTACGACTCCGGCCCGCACCTCGGAGCCACGCCTAGACAACGACTCGATAGTTTTCATTTTAACAATCCTTCTAAGAATTTATTGGCACCTATCCGGCCTGAAAACACTCGTCAACCGCCTCATCCATCACCGCTTCAGCAGGGTCGAACCAGACCCACCCTAGCCGATTCATCCTTTTCCGGCAACTTTTTCCTGATAATACCAGCAATTGTCATGATTGTAAAAAAAAAGGGTAGAGTAGGAGGCTGATCAGCAATCATATTCCGTCGGGACTTTAGCGGACGCCTCGCCGCACGCGGCTACTACGTGTCTA
>CAZUJZ010000293.1:0-4226 GCA_964620665.1 uncultured Desulfofustis sp.
GTCCCCGGCGGTTTAAACTCAACCGTCGTCCCGACCGCATCCCCCGCAGCCATGCCCAGCAGACACCCCTGGTAACGCATCTCGGCAGAATTGTTCACCACCCTGCCTCCCAGTTAAGGATGTAGCGTTCCTGTTCCAATGTTTCAGGTGACGTCCGGGATGAGGATTTCGCGCACTGCCGCCACAACGTTCGCAGCCTTTCGAGCGCCTTGCTGCCGCCGCTGCCATGTCGGGCCAGCCAGCACCCGATGATGACCCCGGTACGGCCGACTCCGCCCCAACAGTGGACATAGACCAGTTTGCCCTGTTCGAGGTGCGCATCGATGCGATCGAGAATAGTTGTGGTATGATGCCGGCTTGGCGGCACAGACAGGTCGCGAATCGGAAAACGTTCATGGGACCCATCGGTCAACAGGGCTTCGTAGGGCAACAGGTCCTCATGCTCGCATTCAGTCAGATCGATAAACGCGTTTACCCCGGCACCGAGCAAAACGCCGATCTTTTCCCGAGACGACTGTTCGTTCTTGTTTCGCGGGTACTCGCCGGCTAGTAACTTTCCCGGTAACACCCAGTAGCTGTGCGGTAATGGTGGTTTTATCATTAGGGGCCCTACAAGCAGACAAGGCTTCTTTCAACTGCTGCAGCGAACAGTTCAATAGCGAGATGCCTTTGGGATTAAAGGTGACCAACGGTAAGTATTGGGCGGCCACCTTGCGGACCTGCAACGAGCCAAACTCCGTTCTCCCTTTCCAGGCCGTTTAGTTCCATGCCCCGAAGCGCTCCATCCATATGAATGCAAATTTGTACCTGGCGAAATTCTTCAGCAGAGTCTAATACTTTTACTCGATCTATGGAATCTGAATATTATCGGATGAATAGAAGCATCGTGCCCACCGCAGGCGCGGAGACAAACCGATAATAAGAGATGGAATTCGATCTTGAGCGAGGGGGGTATCGCAGGTGCTGGAAAGAAAAAGCCGCTTCCCAAAGGGAGCGGCTTTTTACCCTGCCAGCATGCTAATCAAGTTACGTGCGCGTATAATTCTCTTCGATTTGGCTATCATTCATGGTCGGGACGAGAGGATTCGAACCTCCGACCCCAGCGTCCCGAACGCTGTGCTCTACCAGACTGAGCCACGTCCCGACTTCAGCTCAATGAATTCCAGAACTTTACGGAACTTTTCTTAACCTGCCAGGAATTTCCTACTGTCTGCTCAGTTAATGGCGTCGGACAGTTTGCTGCCTGCTTTGAATTTGGCAATCTTTTTAGCCGGGATTTTGATCGATTTGCCGGTCTGCGGGTTGCGTCCGGTACGAGCATCCCGTTTAGCAACGGAGAACGTTCCGAATCCAACCAAGGTAACTTTGTCGCCTTTTTTCAAAGCGTCGGCAACGGCTGCCATGGCCGCGTTCAGAGCTTTCTCTGCCGCGGCTTTGCTGATCTCGGCTGCTCCTGCGATACTTTCAATCAGTTCCTTTTTGTTCATGAATTCCTCCCTGCTGATTCGTTCTTAGCTGAGTAACAGCAACGATTGTGCTGTTCCCTTTCTCCTTGAGTATGATGCTTTAATCAAAGAAAAAACAATTGTCAAAAGAAAAAAGTCATACTTTGCACAAAAGCGAGAACCCCTCTCAAAGCTCCACAACCCTTGATTTTCGGGCATTTCGACGAGAAACGGGGATAGCATAATTGAATCATTCCCCTTAATCAACAATTAAATCGCAAAAAACGTAAAGAATACAAAGTTTTTGCTCAAAACCATCAACGGCCGACCAGATCGACCGACACCGAGACAAATCCTTTTGCTTGAAAATACGCGGCTATTTTGTCGCGCAGAGCGGGCTCGGTCAGGCGGCCCCAGTGGGCTTCCTGCACTTCCAACCGGACGCAATCGCCCCGCGGTCGGACCCGGCACCCTTCAAATCCGGCGCTGCCCAGGTACTCTTCCCACACTTCGATCTCGCTGAGCCGATCCCGACTGATCTCGGTGCCGGTGGCAATCCGCGTTGCCAGACAGGAATTAGACGGCAATTCGGCGTTGGGCAGCCCGACCCGGCGTGCCGTCTCGCGGATGTCGGCCTTGAAGAAGCCGGTTTCGACCAGCGGCATACGGATTCCCCGTTCCTCGAGGGCCCTCAGTCCCGGCCGAGAGTGCTGAAGGTCGTCGAGATTGGTACCGTCAACCAGCGTTGAAAAACCCAGGCGGCCCATGTCCGCGAGCAATTGGTCATATATTCGTGATTTGCAGATATAGCAGCGCTGCCGGTCATTGGCACGAAAACTGAGGTCGGCCAGAGGATCGATCGCCACCCGGTGGAACCTGGCCGTGGCCGGAAAAAAGGAATTGATGACGTTTTCGGCGCCGGCGATCGTTTGCCGGGACAGCAGGCACGATGTCGCCAGCAGGACCAGCACCTGTTCCGGCGCCTTGGCCGTGCACGCCGCATGACAGAGAAGTGTTGAGTCAACACCGCCGGAATAGGCGACTGCCAGCTTGGGCAGGGTCCGGAGCAGGTCGAGCAGCCTTTGGTATTTCTGCGCAGCGGTGTCGCTCATCACTCTTGCTGCGGTCCGGGCAACAGTTGGGCCGGTTCCTGCACCAGAAACCGGCCGCGCCGGATCCACCCCTTCAAGATCTCGGCTATCTCCCGTGCCTTGACCACGCTTGACAATGGCGCCGTCGGAACCGCAGAGCCGTTGACGAGGATCTGGCCGCTCTTCAGTTCCGCGTAACTGACCTCACCGTGCGTCCTGGCAATATTGTTCGTATAGTCGCTCCCATAATCGACCACCTGGGTGTAGATATCACCATCGCTTACCCCGGTGGCCGCGGCGATTTCGGCGTTGAGCACCGGAATCGGAATGCCGAGGCCGACCGCCAGGGAACACCCATAGCCAAGAATCGATAACCCCTTCAGCCAGGCTGCCTGCATCTGGTGCAGATCACCCTGAACCATCATAGTGCCGGCCGGTCGCCGGGGGACACCGTTGTCGCCCCGCGGCGCCGATGGATTGTGCTGGGTCCCCTGCCAGGTCACGTAGCCGATCCCGCCGCCGAGAAAAATCCGGGTGCCGATGCCGATGGTCCGATACAGCGGGTCGTTGAGCAAAGGGCTCAACTCGCCGGCACTGCAATAGGTGGCATTGCGACAGTGCGGTTTGAGCATGCCCATATAGGTGTAAACCACCTTGTCGGACAAATTGACCGCGCAATTATAATTTTGATAGCCGTTGCGGGGATTGCACAGCAGGGCGTGGGGAAAATCGGCCAGTGTAACTTCTCTTTTCAGTTTGCGTGCGGCATAACAGTCGGTACCGTAGGCCTTGGCCTCGAGCAGAATCGTTTTGCCCTTGAGCAATTCTTCGATGACGTGGCCGCCACCGTATTTGAATTCTCCGGGATACACCTTGTTGAGCGGGTCGTCCTCACACGGTTCGGTCGCCCCGAGATAGGAATCGACCGCGGCCAGGCCACCATAGGCCGGTACCTTGTTGAACCAGACCTGCGAAGCCTTGATGGTCGGTACCGATTGACGGAAATTGAGAAACGCGCCCGAGGAGCACATCGGGGCGAACGTGCCGGTCGTCACCACGTCGACTCGCCGGGCCGCGACTTCAGGTCCTTCTTCCCTGACGATGCCTACCATTTCCTCGGCGGTCACGACCACCGCTTTGCCGGCTTTGATTCTGGCGTTGATTTCAGCGTAGGTTTTTTCTGTTTTTTCCCGTGTCATTTTTCTATCAACCCGATCCCATCCAGGGATGAATATCCCGTGTCATAATCGTCGTGCCCTGGCGGCACCACCCCCTGCCGCAGTCGGGCTGCCCTGTGCTCGTCCTTTTTATTACTTGACATATATCCTTCTTTTACCTACATAATGAATGCTTGCGCTCACATCAGATACCGCTGCGGTTCCGCCGTTAACAATCCATGTCTTCCGCCGCCCTACCATGACAGACAATTCATCCGAAATCAATAGAATCAGAACCCGAATAGACACCATTGACGACACCATCCTCGACCTGCTCAAGGAACGGATCGACTGCGCCAAGGGCATCGGCCGGCTCAAAGACGAGGAAAAACGAGCCAAATGGGACCCGCTGCGTGAACGAGAAATCTATACCCGGCTGATCAAGGCCAACAAGGGGGTCTTTCCGGAACCGGCGCTACGTTCCATTTTTCACGAGATCATTACCAGTTGCCGACTCTCCCAGAAAAAGATCC
>CAZUJZ010000294.1:0-4214 GCA_964620665.1 uncultured Desulfofustis sp.
CGTCCTTGTCCGCGCCCCTTCGGGCCTGATTCTCCGCCCCGCCGGGCCTTCGCGAGGCAGCCTCCGAGAGAATCAACCAGCCTGAGGGGAGCTGATTTTCATAAAACCCCCATGACGGGGCGTCACAACGAAGCATGAAACTTTGCAGTTTCATATAAAAAACAGCGGGACCGCGAACCAGCCCTGTCGGTCGTGGCTTCATGGTCTCTTGCCGGTCGGCACGGCGCCCCTGTCTTCATTCTTCCAGTGGACGGGTGCTTTTCAGAATCTGAATCAGGATGATGAAAATCGCCAGGTCAACGAGTGACGCCGATAGAAAAACGAGAAAATCAAGTCCGACCAGCAGCAGAGTCATCTCTCCATCCAACGCTGTTCGTGCGTGGTGGACGAGAAGCAGTGCAGATTCGAGCAGGAGGACGATGAGCAGCAACGGTGTCGATGCTGCCAGGTGGCGAGTGAGAAACGACACCCCCCGGATGATGGCCCCGTGTTGTTGTCCTTGCACGTAAAAAAATGGGATAACATAAAGATAGAGCATGCTGAAAGCGATCAGCCCGATCTCCAGATAGCCGCCGCTGCCGTGTTCGGCGAACATGATCGCCGGCAGACTGGCAAGCAGGATTGCCGGCAGATACATCCGGAGCAACAGCCAGAGATACGGGGCAACGTAGGTTTTCGCGATCGCATCAAGCGACGTGTAGGAATCGTCGAGAAGGTGATAGTACAACCCATAGAAAACCGGCGTAACAACGGTTGCCAGCAGCACGAGCACGACCGTGGCCGGTATGAACATTGCTGAGTCGCGAAACAGGGGAATGATGGCGTTGCCGAGCGCAAGGAGTCCCACAAACCAGAGTACGACAGGGTGTTCCCTGATCAGTTGTACGGCGCAGATGGCGTAACGGCCGATACCAAAAGCGCTGTCCGGAGGGGCGGTCATGGTGCACCGGCCGTCATAGTTTCTCGCAGGCGAAATTCAGTTCGAGGTCGAGGCCGGCCGGATCTTTCAAAAAGATCTGGAATTGATCGATGTCCATCAGGTGATTGGTCGTATAATCGATGCCGAGGTCTTCAAGGCGACGGATGGTCACCGGCAGATTGACGCAGGCAAAAGCGATCCGGTCAAGCGTCGGGGTCCGGATGCCGTCTTCATGGTCGCAGATTTCCAGGTGCAGCAGTGCCTGATCTCCGGAATAGAGCCAGAAGCCGCGTTCTTCGGACGGTGGTCTGAAACCGATACGCAGATTCAGCACGCTGGTGTAAAAAGAGAGGCACTCGTCGATGCTCTCGGATCCGGCTCGCAGCGTATAGTGGTGGAGACCGGTAACAATCATAACAGATGATGTCCTCTGCACAGGTTCAGTCGGAACCGGCACCGATGACCGGTTATCCCGAGCCGTGTTCTGCCGGGATGATCAACGGGCAACACGCTCATAGCGGATAATTGCATAGGGTTCCTCGCGCTCATAGTGCCGGCGGGAGACCTCGACGAATTGTTCGGGTTCGATGGGCGGAAAGGTGACATCACCTTCAACCGGTCTCTCCAGTGCGGTAACAATGATGGTGTCGGTAATCGGCAGGGCGATACGGAAAATATCTCCGCCGCCGATGATGAATGCCTTTTCCTTTGCGCGGCACAGTTCCAGTGCGGCAGGTAACGATGACACTACCAGACAACCCGGAATGACCCGGTCCGGATCCCGGGTCAAAACAATATTGTCTCGCCCTGGAAGCGGTTTGCCGATGGCTTCGAAGGTTTTTCTTCCCATGATGATCGGAAAGCCGAAGGTGGTTTCTTTGAAATGACGCAGATCGGAGGGCAGATGCCAGGGGAGCGTGCCCAGATGACCGATAACCCCATTGTCGGCGATTGCAACGATAATGATGACTTCCGGCATGATAGTCACTAACTAATTGCTCGGGATAGTGGGAAAAAAAGATTGTATTTGGCTGTTCTTCGCTTTAATAATGTGCAACCAGTATAGCGTATGCGGCTCATTGCGGCAATCCGGATGCCGCGATACAGGTAAATAGTGATACTCTGAACGGACGAGGGAGGCTTTCTATGAAAATGGTATGCCCTTCTTGTGGGCTGACCGGCACCGCGGAAGCCGGTCTCTTTGCCCGGAAGGTCCGGTGCCCCGGCTGCAGGGAAATTTTCCGTATCACCGAAGCGGTGGTTGTCAATTTTCCTACTAAGGATCATGGCGTCATTGAGCGGTCGATTGATGGTGCCGGACAAGATGATGAACAAAGGCAGCAAGACGTCTGTGTTCACGATGCGGAGGACGGCAGCGAAGGTGGTACTATGCAGCGCCCGGAGCAGGCGGTTTGTTCCCGATGCGGCTTCACCCTCAGCCATTCGTTCATCAAAATAATCGATTCCCACCCGGTTTGCATGGCATGCACGGGTTGAAGCGGGCTCTTGTCAGCAGAGTCGTCCGGTGTCGGTATCGTTTGCCGCGCGATGGACCATCTGCCCGGAACCACCTTTCGGAGGAACAATTGTGAAAGTAAGATGCCCCCATTGCCGTATCAGGGGCGATGTCGCCGCATCCTTGGGCGGACGCGTGGTTCGGTGTCCCCGGTGTCTCGCTTCCTTTAGAGTGCCCCTCTTCCGCCAGCCGGAGGAGAAGAGTGAACCGGTGCAGCCGGACTTGATTGACCCGGAGAATCGGCACGAGGACCGGCCACCGGCAGATGCGTCCGGTGGTGGTGCCGCCGCTCCGTTCCCCATCGGAGCGGCGGCGCACAAGCATGCAGAGAGCCCGTCTGAGGATGATTCGGGTGTGAGCAGCGAGCCGCCGGAATCTCCCGGCAGCAGGCCGACCGGTGGCGTGCCGGAGCCGGAGAACGGTGTCGATTTCCACAGGATGACGCCGGTATCGGAAGCCGTCGACGAACCTGCCGCACCGGAGCGTGCAGCACTGCCCGCCGATCAGGACAGGGTATTGGCCGGCGGGCAGCGGGAGATGACCGTGGCGGCTGCAGACTTCCCGGATCTTTCGGAGCAAAACGTTGCCTGGGAAGAAGCCTCTGCGGATCATCATGGGGCCGCTCCCGCAGGTGAGCTGAGCGGTGCCCCGGACAACCGGGGTGCGACGGTCGGTACCGAGAAAAAGCTGCAGGAAGATCTGGCGGCATTACTCTCGGAGAGGTGCTGTATCTGCGGCAGAACGATGCCGGAGGTATCCGGAGCCGAGAGCGGTGAGCCCGGGCGGTGCGCAGATTGTCGTGAAGATCACGACGGGGGCGAAACGAAAGCGTCCCCGTCACTGGTTGGCGATCACGATAGTTCCCCTGCGCCGGCATCGTCGGCTGAGAAATCACCACTGCCCGGTCTTACGCCGGACGGAGAATTTCGCGCGGCAGCGATAGTCAAAGCTGCCTGGGCCATGGTAGCCGGCGTCAAAGGGCCGATCTGGGGAGGCGTCCTTGTGTTGCTGGCGGTCCTGGTTGGGGTGGAGGCAGCGGCGACGGTGCTGGTGCCGTTTGCCACCGCCTTTGGCGGTGAGGCTGTGGCGGTCTGGTTGCAGATCATTGTGCAGTTGGCCGGATCAGTTCTTTTTCTGACCTTTCTGGCCGGACTGTATACCATCGGTGTGCGCCGCAGCTGCGGCAGCCTTTATTCCTGGAAAACCGTGTTCAGCGGCTTTCCCTTCATCGGTCGGATCGGCGTGGCCGGTTTTTTGATGTCGCTGCTGATTGTCAGTGGCTTTGTGCTGTTGATTTTACCAGGAATCTACCTTGCCGTCGGCTATTCGCTGACACTGCCGCTGATGGTGGTGAAACAATATGGTCCCTGGGAGGCGATGGAAGCATCCCGGCGGCTCATCCACCCCAGATGGTGGCAGGTCTTTGGCGTCTATATCGTGATGTACCTGATCTATGTGCTGTCCTGTATCCCCCTTGGTATTGGCCTGCTCTGGACGATTCCGATGTTCTTTACGCTGACCGGTGTCCTCTATTGTACCCTGGTGCCGCAGGAGGGCATATCCCAATAGCGTTGGGCATGGGCGTCGTCGTCTGTCTCAGATCATCCGGGCGTGGCGTCGACCCAGGAAAAAAAATGGAGTCGACAATGGCAGGCAAACGACAGCGGGAACAGGGCAAACCAGACCACTGGCTGCGGATTCACCTGTTGATGCTGACCTGCGCGACGCTGGTGTCCACATCGTTTATCGTCGGTGAGCATATCGCCGTCCACCTCGATC
>CAZUJZ010000295.1:0-4202 GCA_964620665.1 uncultured Desulfofustis sp.
TTCATCACATGCCCCTTTCCTGGATAAATCTAACAATCGCTTTCAAGGTATCTCGGTATCTCCTTCCGCTGCGCTTCACAAAAGGTGAAGCGTAGCGTTGGGCACTGCAACTTCTGCGCACAGCACGCGGCCGCAGGTGTTCCAATACGGCGGACGCGGGCGCACCAGGCGCGTTCCCTCCGGCGACGGCAGCCAGCGCATAGCCCCGCCGTCTTTGGCGAGCGACCAGTCTTCCGGCGCTTCCTCGACCTCGACGCCGACAACCGCCCCGCGCCCGTGGGCGCGTTTCTTGCCGAGGTACTTTATCGAGCGGCGCAGCTCGCGGCGGATGCGGCCCATCTCGCCAAATGCGTAGCCCACCATGCGCGGCGCGAGCAGCAACGGGATCGGCATGTTCCAGTCACGGTATGTGCCGTTGGTCAGGTTGGGCGAGCCTTCCGTCAACTCCGCGCGGGTCTGCCGAAACCGCTTGCGCCAGAATTGCAGGCTTTCCGCAGTCGCGCCGTCCGGGAACAACGCGGATGCGTGCCAGCCCCATGTGCCGCCGATCTTCCATTTCCGCAGCGGCAGCGGCACGTCAAACGGTTCCTCGTCGCGCGCGGGCGGTTCGCCGTGGACGTGGAAGCGGCAGACGGCCGCCGCCAGCAGCGAGTCCAACATAATAGGTTCAGACGGGTCGTAGTAGATGCCCGTGCCGTCGAGTGTGAACGTAATCGTCAGTGGGCGAAACATCAGCATACCCCCATTTCTCTCATGCGCCTGAATTGCTCCGGGTAGTAGTGGCGGAAGTGCTCCATGTCGCCGTGCGCGAGACTGCCCGGCGTGGGGATTGCCCACGACACGCGTATCTCTTCCGGCGGCAGGAAGCGGTTATTGAAGTAGCACGGGTTGATTTCAACGCCGTACTCGGTCATATAGGCGAACACGTCCTCGGATGTCCACCGCGCCAGTGGGCAGCATCGCCACTCGCCGGAAGCCAGTTGGTACAGCTCGCCGCGCGAGCGAAGATGCACGTTGCGTGCCTTCGACTCTTCGGCCCGCAGACCCATGTATACGCCGTTGCAGCCGAGCGCATGCTGCTGCGCGGCTAGCGGCTTCAGGAATGCGTCCTGCGTCAGGCTGTGCGACTGCGCGCAGAACTCATCCTCGCCGATACGACCAGACCTCATGCGCTCCCACACGCTGAACTCCGGGACAACGTGATGCACGTTCCAGCCCTGCGCGGCGGCCACGCGGTCGGCATAGGCCCGCTTGGTCGGCCAGTCGCAGTCGTCGAACTGGATCATGATCGGCGTGTCCGGGTACAGCGAGCGCACTAGGTGCGTCATGACCGTTGAATCCTTTCCGGTGCTCCACGAGACAACCATGCGCGCGGTTTCCTGCGCTGCGTGGATCGCGGCGACGGCATAGCCAACATGGCGACGATACTCGGCAGTCTTGGCGCGCAGACGCCATCGGAGTTTGTCACTTGCCTGCATTGCGCAACTCCTCCTGACTGGGCAGCAGATAGGTCATGAACTGGTACAGCGGCGATAGCATGCGCGGGCGCGCCCATGCCTCGAAGTCGCGCCAGAGACGCCATCCGATTTTGGCCATGTAGCCGGGCGCAATGTCGAGATGCTCGATCAGCGGACGCGGGATGCCGGCGTCCTGGGCGGCGCGCAGGCGCGCCCACATGTCTGCGACAGCCTCCATGTCGGAGCAGTCCACGAGACGCATCTCAAACAGCCATACGCGGCGGCCCGGCGGGTTGGCCGGGGCAAGCAATGCGCCGTGCTTTTTGTAGCTGGTCGTGGCGTAGTACGCGCACGGCCAGGCTATCTCGTCGCGGCTCAGTACCTGCTCGCGCACGCCATGGCGGTCGAGACGCTCGAAGGTCTCGCCGTTGCATGCCCACGATGACATGCGCTCCCATTTGTAGGTTAGCGCACGCCAAGCCGCGACTCCTGCGCGGTCGGAGTCCGGCGCACGCAGTAGGTCGAGGTTCGTAAAACTGGGCTTGATGACGTGCTTTCTGGCTATCGTCTGGCACGTCTCGCCGGTCACGCAGCACACGCCTTCCACCGGAGACTCGGGCGGAGTCTCCGGCGGCAGGGCGGCGGCAATTAGGTCGATTGCGGTCATGCTCAAAACTCCGCTTGTTTCGGGGCCGCGCCGATCTTGTCGAGGTAGTCGATGATCGCGGGCTTGTGCTCCGCAAGCCATGTTTCATACGGGGCCGCGTCCGGCGCGCCCTGGATGTCGAGCAGCACGCGGCCGAAGCCACGGCGGTTCTCGGCGCCCAGCATTCCGCGCGCGGCCAGCAGCTTGAGGCCGCAGCCCAGGGCGCTGCGCTCGATCTCGGACATGCATGAGTCCATGTCGATGCCGCCTTCGAGTTCCGCACCCGCGCGCAGAACCTCCGTGTTGGCGATCATGCCGTGATGCTCGGCGTGATCCTCGTGGTCCTCGCGGCGGGTGAGAAACTCCCATGTCATCATCTCGGCTACCGGCGTTGTGCCTGTGCCCCACTCAGCGCACACCGGGCGAAGGTCGGCGAACTGCACGTGTCCGGGCAACACGCGGTTGCCCAGGGCGCAGCCCAGCAGAGACAGGCCGGGCAGCATGTCGCGGAATACGCGGATGCCATCGGATCGTATAGCGCCGTTGTTGCCAAGCTGCTTTTTGAGCGCCTTGGTAGCGTCGGACTTTTCTTCGAGCGCGCCGCCTGAGTAGAGCGCGTAGAAAAACCACAGCGCCACGGCCGGCTTGCTGCGGTCGGCAGGCAGGCCGAGCGAGGTAAGAAAATGATCGGCCAGCAGGTCGCGCATCTGGCCGCGAACGGCGTTGCCGGAGTAGTACGGCAGCACCATGTGCGCGCCGTTGGTGGCCAGCACGTCGATGCGGCGGAAAAGCGTCGCGTTGCCCGCCTTGCCGTCTGCCCCGTGGGCGAGCGGCGTCTCGCACGTCGCGCGGATCGAGATCGCGTAGGGTTGCCGCGCGCCCGCCGCGCCTGTCTGCCCGGCTTCTGGCAACTGCACTTCGGCCAATGCCTCGGCCACGAGCGCTGCGTCATTGGTCGCCGCCAGCATCGTCACGAGCTTGGCCTGTTCGCGCAGCCAGCGCAGCACGCGGGGCGCGTCCGGGGACGCAGCCAGGCGCATCATGGCCGTGGCCGCTGGCGGATACATCTTGTCCGCGCTGGCGTTGACCGAACGCATCAGGCTTTCCATCGCGCCTGCAAGCGTCGGCTCGCTGGCGGCCTTGACCAGGCGGTCGGCGTAGATGTCCAGCCGTCCGCGTGAACCCTCGATTTGCGCGGCGCTCAGCACGTCGCGCAGGAACTCTACCATTGTTTTTGTCTGCATCGTCTATCTCCTGTAGCGGGATGATTAAGAGCGCCCAACTAGGCGCTTTAATTTACAAAGTGTCCGCTACGCTCCCACCTTGAAATTGAGCTTGATCGTTGTCAGATAATTTGCGGAGGCGGCGCTCGGCCGCCTGGCGGACCGTCTTCTGGACATCCGGCCATGCAATCATCTCGCGCAGTTTGTCCGGGCCAGCCTCTCGCACGCGGTCGAGACGGCTACGCGCTTCGGAATAGGCCGGGCGGATCACTTCGCCGCCCCATCGAATCGTCTTCCCTGTTTCGAATGGATTTTTCATCACTTCTCCTCGCTCTCCGGAAACGGAGAGCTTGTTATTAGATTCCTTTTAGCCCCGGTTGTTTTTTGGCGTAGTCGCCGACGCCATCCAATTGCAAAACTAAATATTCATCCGGCGGCGGATTAAGGCCAAAGTGACGGCGATATGCCCAGGCGACTTTGGCCAATAATTCTTCGTCCCAATTTTCATGGCCTTTGTATGTCGAGAGATTCCCATCCGAAAGGGACAGTGCCCCAATATCCAAATATGGCTGTAGACGATGGAAAAACACCATGTCTGTGTGCGTGTTGTGATAAGTTCCAACATTAATTTCCTCTGTCACGATCAGATGTTCAAACCTGAGAACGTAGGGGATTAGATCAGGGCCGCCCATTATGTTGATGTAGTCCCTTCGATTTCTCCAGTAGCGTGTTCCGCCTTCCCTGATAAAGCTGTCGTTGCTCATATCTCCCAGGCGTTCCGGTTTGCAGAATACAACTCGCGCCGGGTGTATACGCTCGCCACCGGCGCGGAAATCTTTTGTGATCCCCATAAACTCAACACCAGGCCGAAACTTT
>CAZUJZ010000296.1:0-4111 GCA_964620665.1 uncultured Desulfofustis sp.
CTTGCTGATGGCCTTGCGCCTGGCGCGCAAGAAGCGGACAGTGGCAGTCTCGGCGGCGATTCATCCCCATTATCGGCAAGTGGCCCGGACCTATCTGGAAGCCGGCGGTTTTCGTATTGTCGAGCTGCCCCTCGATGAGGCCGGCCGCACCGATCTGTCATCCCTGCCGCCGCCAGACGAGCTTGCCGCCGTGGCGTTGCAGTCGCCCAACTTCTTCGGCGTGATCGAGGGTTTGGCGGCCGCGGCACCGGTCGTTCACGATGCCGGGGCCCTGCTGGTCACTTGTTTTACCGAACCGTTCGCCTACGGCTTGCTGCGCAGTCCCGGTTCGTGCGGGGCGGACGTCGTCTGCGGAGAGGGCCAGAGTTTCGGCATCGCACCGTCTCTGGGCGGTGCCGGCCTCGGCATGTTTGCCTGCCGGATGGAGCATGTGCGCAGCATGCCCGGCCGGGTGGTCGGCGAGACCGTGGATGTGGATGGCAAGCGCGGTTTCGTGCTGACTCTGTCGACCCGTGAACAGCATATCAGACGTGAAAAAGCGACCTCGAACATCTGTTCCAACCAGGGATTGTGTGCGCTGACCGCGGCAGTCTATATGGCGAGCCTCGGCGGCAGCGGCTTGCGTCGGCTGGCCAAGCTCAATTACGACAAGGCCGCCTATCTGAAAAACGGTCTGCTCGCCGCCGGTGCCCAGCTGCTCTACAGCGGGCCGACCTTCAACGAGTTTGCCGCGCGTCTGCCGGCGGATTTTAAGCAGAAGCGTCGACGTTTGCTGGAGCGGGGCATTGTCGCCGGTTTGCCGCTCGAGACCTTCGATCCGGCGCTGCAGGACGCCTACCTGTTCTGCGCCACCGAGACCGTATCACGGACAATCATTGATGAGATCTGCAAGGAGGTGCAATCATGACCAGTGGACCGGGAATGTCCGGCCTGATTCTTGAGGAGGCGCTTCTGTGGGAAAAGGGCAAAAAGGGCCGATCGGCTTTCAGCATGCCGCAGCAGGATGTGCCGGAAGCGGACATCGATGCATCGTTGCTCGGTGATGCGCCCGATTTTCCCGACCTGGGCGAAGTCGATGTGGTCAGGCACTATACCCGCCTGTCCCAGTGGAATTTCGGCATCGATACCGGCATGTACCCCCTGGGGTCCTGCACGATGAAATACAACCCGAAAATCAACGAGCGGCTGGCCGCCACCCCGGGAATCGCCGCGGCCCATCCTCTGCTGCCGGAGCTGTCATCGGGCATGCTGCGGATAATGTTCGAGTTGCAACAGTTTCTGGCGACGATTACCGGCATGGACGCGGTCTCGCTGCAGCCTGCTGCCGGTGCTCAGGGCGAGTTGACGGCGATGCTGATGTTTGCCGCCTATTTCCGAAAACAGGGGCAGCAGCGTCGGCGCATTCTTATTCCCGACACCGCCCACGGCACCAACCCGGCCAGCGCCGCGCTCTGCGGCTTTGCTCCGGTGCCGCTGCGTTCCGGGCCGGACGGTATTCTCGATCCGGCGGTGGTAGCCGCGGAGATGGATGAGCAGACCGCCGGTATCATGCTGACCAATCCCAACACGCTCGGTCTGTTCGAGGAGAACATCCGCGCCATTACCGACATCGTCCACGGTGCCGGCGGCCTGGTCTACGGAGACGGCGCCAACCTCAATGCGGTCATGGGGATCGTCGACTTCAAGCGCTGCGGCGTCGATGCGATGCACCTGAACCTACATAAGACCTTTTCGACCCCGCATGGCGGCGGCGGCCCGGGTGCCGGCCCGGTCTGCGTCGTCGAGCGACTGGAGCCGTTTCTGCCGGTGCCCCGGATTGTCAAAACGGAGCACGGCTATGACGTCAGCACTGACGCCCCCGACTCGATCGGCCGGATGCACGCCTTCTTCGGCAATGTCAGCGTGCTGGTCCGGGCCTATGGCTATATCCTGTCGATGGGCCCGCAGTTTCTGAAAAAGGCCAGCCAGCTGGCGGTCCTCAACGCCGTCTATCTGCGCGAACAGCTGCGCGATACGCTGGAGCTGGCCTATGATCGGCCCTCCTTGCACGAATCGGTATTTTCCGACAAGCGGCAACACGCGTTCAAGGTGACCACGCTCGATATGGCCAAGCGCTTGATCGATCACGGCTATCACCCGCCGACCGTCTATTTTCCGCTGGTGGTGCCCGGGGCGATCATGATCGAGCCGACCGAGACCGAGTGCAAGGAGGACCTGGATCGCTTCGTTGCGGTGTTCAAGGATATCGCCCGCGAAGCCGAAACGGACGGTGAGCGGCTCCGTCAGGCGCCAACCAGGACCAAAGTGCGGCGACTTGACGAGACCAGGGCGGCGCGAAGTCCCCGCCTGATCGGTTGATCGCGCTCAGCCGATGGACCTTCTCGTCGAATCCTACCCGCGACTTGCCTATCGTCAGGCTTACGCCCGGCAGGTGCAACTGGTTGAATCGCTGCACGGCGATGGTGCGGAGCCGGATCATTGTCTGGTATTGGAACATCCGCCGGTGTTTACGCTCGGCAGGAACGGTTCGCTGCAGCATATCGGCGTGAGTGAAGCGTTTCTTGCAGACCGGGGCATCGAACTGATCCGTATCGAGCGGGGCGGCGAAGTCACCTATCACGGTCCGGGGCAGATCGTCTGTTATCCGATCGTCAATCTGCGCCGCTGCGGTCTCACGGTGACCGGCTTCATCGGCTGCCTGGAAGAGGCGATGATTGCCGCCGCCGCCGCTCACGGTCTGGTTGTCCAGCGGGATGGCCGCAACCGCGGTGTCTGGTCAAACGGTAAAAAGCTCGGTAGCGTCGGCATCGCCATTCGCCACGGCATTACCTTTCACGGCCTGGCGCTCAATGTGAGCACCGACCTGGAGCCGTTTAGCTGGATCGCCCCGTGCGGGCTGTCTCGGGTGGCGATGACCTCGCTGCAACAGGAAACGGGCGGGGTCGTTGCCATCGAGTCGGTCAGGCGGGTGTTGATCGAAACACTGGCGCAGCGATTGGGGCGCCGCGTTGTCCGCACCGATCCGCCGGCTGACGCTCCCGCTGTGGCGGATTCGGCACCGCCTCCCCGGGCGGCAAAGCCGAAATGGCTGCGCAAGCCGCTGCCGGCGGGTGGTGCCTATGAAAAGACCCGCCGTCTCATCAACCGGGAACGTTTGCAGACGGTGTGCCGGGAAGCGCGCTGTCCCAACCAGTTCGAGTGTTACGGCAACGGGACGGCCACCTTCATGATCATGGGGCAGACCTGCACCAGGAACTGCCGTTTCTGCGCCGTCGGTCACGGGGTTCCCGAGCCGCTCGATGGCGAAGAGCCGGAGCGGATTGCCGCTGCAGTCGTCGAGATGGGACTTGATCATGTGGTTTTGACGTCGGTGACCAGGGATGATCTTGTCGACGGCGGCGCCGGCCATTTTGTCGCGGCGATCGCGGCGATTCGTGCCCGTCGGCCGCAGTTGCCGGTCGAGATCCTGATCCCCGACCTGCAAGGGAATGAAGCGGCGCTGCGCTTGATCTGCCAGGCGCGGCCCGCAGTGGTGAACCACAATGTCGAAACGGTCCCGCGACTCTATGCCGCCGTCCGTCCGCAGGCCGATTATCAGCGGTCGCTGGCGCTGTTGCGCGCCGTCAAACAGGCGGCGCCGGAAATCGTCGTCAAGTCCGGGCTGATGCTCGGTCTTGGCGAAACCGGAGACGAAGTGCTGCAGGCTCTCCAGGATATTCGTGAGACCGGTTGCGAGTTGCTGACCCTTGGCCAATACCTGCAGCCGACCCGGGACCATCTGCCGGTGCATCGCTTTGTCGAGCCGTCCGAATTCGATGAGTTCAGGCGACTGGCCCTGGAACTCGGTTTTCTCGGAGTCGCCTCCGGTCCCCACGTACGCAGCTCGTTCCAGGCCGGCCGGCTGTTTCGGCAGATAGGCCACCCTTCCTTGGCCTGATCTTTCGTTCCTGTCCGCTTGTTCCCGTCATTGTCCCGAATTTGTGCCCATTCCGACTATCAACACTGGCCTCGGCCATGACGATCGTTTATTATAAAAGATTGGCTGGCGGTCCTTGCCGCTTGAAAAACGGGTTTTGACAGCATCCTGTCTGTGATACGTGGCTATGGTACT
>CAZUJZ010000297.1:0-4091 GCA_964620665.1 uncultured Desulfofustis sp.
GACGGTAATGCTATGACCTGAAACGATTTTCATCAGTCAAAAAACAGGTCGTCAGCGCGAGCCATCCGCCTGGTTTCAGCATCTTGTCAAAACTGGCGAAGATTTCGGCAGGGTTGTGGAGATGTTCGATGGTTTCCGTGCTTCCGAGAGATCAAGCCAGGCACCGCTACGGGGCGGCAACAGTAACTGGTAAACGTGGCAAATATATTGCATCTGTCCTATTGAGACGACCTCTGTTCATTCTGCCCGATTTTCTCTTAACCGTGCAGCCTGTCTCAAGGTACTTCTGGCGTGCCTGTCCGGACAACGAGGTCATTGTAAATGCTGCATGAAGACCACACATAATGGTGTCGTGCTGCAACAGAAACGCCGAGTCCGCCATCATTCCGGGAAAATCGGATGCTATCCGGCGAAACAGGACAATCGCCACCACGGCATACTGGTGATCCGGAACAAGACAACGGATAGGCGATTCAATGAAGCTTTGGGATACAGATCGGGAGGCACACCATGATCACCCGCATGATCACCCGTCGTGATCTGGCCCAAATGGGGTAGAGGACTTTTGAAACAATGCCAATGCAACAGCCACGCTTGACAATATATACGCTGGCGGCCGTGTTCATTCTTTTCGGCCACTTCGCCCTCGGTTACCTGCTGCTTCCATATGTCATGGAAGTCCAGGGGAGATCGCTCGGCCTGTCCCGGACTGGACTGAAGATAGGCTATGGCCTCGGTATGGTCATCTTCATGGGAATCATGGTGTCCGTCTTCAATGCAGTCTTTTATTACCAGAGCAAACGGAGGAAAAAGCAGGTTGCGTTGCTTCCGCTCTTCTGTTTCTCCAGCGCCGCGAGCCTGCTCTTAAACGCTTTGATCAACGTTGTTCTCGGGATGATGGACGCGGGATCCGAGCAACTCTATTAGTGGCCAGCCGCTAACAATTGCTGTCGTGTCTCCGGTCTGAGACGGCAATGGCGCTCCGCTTGCTCGGTCCCGGACAATACCCGGTAGGCAGGGAGAATGATTCGAGTGGTCGCTGCAGTGGGCTCACTCGTGATGATATCTGAATAAAAGTCGGCCGGCCGCAGGGAAGGGAGGAGTCGGTTCCGCCTGAATGTATTCGTGGCAACTGACGAATATGATGGCTAACCGACCCACCCCTGTCTGCCGGAGACCTGAGTCCCGGCAGGCCCTGCCCAGGTTTTTGTAGCGAATGATGACGCGGTTGTGTGTTATTCCATGGTAAAGGTCAGGCAGGTCGAATTTCCATCTTGGACACCAACCTGAATGTTCGGAGAAACACACTCGAGCCGTTCGTTGAACCGGCAATCCGAGGCTTTGCACGCCCCCACTCCGGCAACGGTTTTCTTGAAACCGCCGTGGATGTCAGATTGAATGAACGTATCGCACTTCGATTCGTCGGGCTTGTCACCAACGGTAATGGCAAGTGCGTGACATGATTCGTCTTCATTATAGGAACACTCTGAAACACTGCATCTGCTTACTTTTGGCATCTCCATATCGTTTCCTCCATAAGTTGTTTTTGACAGAAACCTGGCACAATGGAACGGCAACTTCCAGTTTTCCCACACTCCCCTTATAGAAAACGAAGTGCGAGGAGTCGACCTTGCCGATGTTTTGAAACAGGCCTCTCAATGGTATCCGGGAATCGGCACTATCCGGCCTGCGCCCATGAGCGTTTCAGACAGCCTATCTCGGTGTTTTGTCCTCGGCCCCGGCACGATAGACGCATTTTGCGAAGTCAATCTTCTCTCCACACTGACTACACCGATGCTCGCGATCGAATTCGTCGGAAAATATTTCCTTTTCAGCACCGCATTGCGGACAGGTACAGGTAAATGATTTCAGGTTCCGGAAGGACTCAAAACCAGGGCAGTGACTAGTCGGAGTATTCATACGTTTCTTCTCCTTCTACTGATGGATTCATGTTTTCATGCCCGTCGACCGGCACACATGATGTCGGCCTGCCAACCGCCGCGCCCCTGTCATGGTAACGGTTGCTTCGACCGGAAGATGAGGCAATGCAACGTTCTGGCAAGGCAGACGAAGCTGCACCAGGGCCGCAGCGCGCCCCGGTGCATGAAAACGACCCAGACAGGTCCGATGGCGGACTCAGGCCTCCGCTTTCCAGAGTCCATGCACATTGCAGTATTCACGGACAGTTGCCTGTTTGTTCGTGATCTCGAACGATGCTTCCGGCTTGTCACCCGGTTGGAGAAACTGGCGATAGGCCCTGCCGTCTGCGATGACCTCGATCCACTGGATATAATGTTTCTCCTCCATCGGATGCGGCACTTCGCCGACCTTGGCATGGATTCCGCCTTCGGTGGATTCGATAACCGGGACGTGTTTTTCTTTGGCCGCATCGACCGTATTCTCGTTCATCAGCTTCATTTCTTCGCCGCAGCAGACGAGTTCCGCGCCGCCGCCTTCGACGATTTCGACAATGTTACCGCACGTTTCGCATTTATAGATCTCAAGTTTTTTCGGCATGATGATTCTCCTTTTGGTTTTTTGTATGAAGCCGGTTTACCGAAACGGATGGACCGACCCCGCTGTCGAAGCAAGCAGTACCTTGCCCACGGTTTACGTCGTTTCTCGGTAACCAAATTGTCTCGTCCGGCAAACCGCTTTCTCTAACCGAACCAGCATTCAAGATCCGGACCAGAAAGCGAAAAAAACTGTCTCCGGATTCAAGTCCAATTGCCTCGAACCCGTTGGCGCTTGCCGGCAGGATGTCAGGCAGGCCGAGGTGCCTTGTCTTGTTGCAGATGCAAATCAGATGGCCGTTATCTCTCGTGCCTTTGCAATGGCTGCGAGATCAGGAGTGCGTTTGCCGCAGTCAGGAGCTGGGTCGGTGGCATTCAGTTGCGGGGTGCAGAACGTTGGGAGCAGGGGACGGCGCAGACTGCTTTAAAGCAGCAGCACCTGTTTGCCTACCATCGTGCCGCTTTCCTGTTCGAGATGCATGTGCCGGATATTTTCAGGCGTCAGACCTGACCTTGTTTTCCGTCTGGTGGGGACGATGGCGCCGCTATCGAGCAGGTCTGCAATCGTTCCAAGAATGTTCCCCTGCACATCCATGTCGTCGGTTGCAAACATCGATCGCGCAAACATGAACTCCCATGAGATGGTGACACTTTTCCTCTTGAACACGGTTATATCCAACGGTTTGGTCGGGTCGTCGATCAACACGATCCGCCCATGCGGGCGAATGCATTCCGCCATGCTCTGCCAATGTTGTTCCATCTGGGTGGTACAAAAGATGGCGTCCACCATTGCGGCTCCCGCGGTCGTCAGTTGCTCGAACAGGTCGTCGCGGTGATTCAGGACCTGATCGGCTCCCATTTTTTTGCACCAGGCAATCGTTTCCGGGCGGGAGGCGGTCGCGTATACCGTCAGACCGGCCCAGTGCGCCAGTTGCGTCGCCACAGAGCCAACGCCGCCGGCCCCGCCGATAAGGAGGATGCTCCGGCCCCTGTTGGCGCCTGACTGGGCAATGAACCCGAGTCGCTCGAACAGAGATTCCCAGGCGGTGATCGAGGTCAGCGGCATTGCCACTGCATCCTCTATCGATACGTTGCGCGGAGCCAGGGAGGCAATCCGCTCATCGACGAGATGGTATTCACTATTGCATCCGGAACGGTTGATATCTCCGGCATAAAAAACCCGGTCATGTATGGTGAAGTTTTTCACCTGACTGCCTGTTTTTTCAACAACACCAACTGCATCCCAGCCGAGTACGTTCCAACCTTCGGTTCTCATTCGGAACTTGGCATCCACCGGATTCATACCGATGGCAAGAATGCGTACAAGCAGATCTCGAGGTCCTGGTTCCGGCATGGATTGTTCGACGATGGTAAATGCTGAACTTTCTTGGGCCGAACTCCCACCTTGGACAAGAATGGCTTTCATGATTTTCACCGGTTTTTAAAATTCATTGAGCATGTAGGTGTTTCGATCGGTTGGGCTGTTGGGTCGCCTATTTTTGAACGATAGTTCCTGGCAACGATAAAGCAAATTTTCCCGAGCCATTTGCAAAACAATCTTTTCGCCCAAACTCTGCG
>CAZUJZ010000298.1:0-4057 GCA_964620665.1 uncultured Desulfofustis sp.
ACGTTTTACGTCAAATGTTGAGACCTGACCCCAAACCTTCTTCTTTCTTTCAAATCTTCTCTTAGCGTCTATAGCGGAATAAAACTTCAAGTTGTTGCCGGTGGCTGCTTCTTGAGAAGAACAGGTTGCCGCCTAACGTGAGCCGCAGCTCTCCATCGCCGTATCGCGGCCAGTCGATCCCGCCGCTAAAGAGGCTTATGCGCTTTGTCTCGGGTTCTTCCCCGGGGATCGGAGCGGCGGTTGCCAGGTTGATGGCTTTGCGGCCAAGCGAGACGGTTTCTTCGCGACTGCCGAGTTCTCCGGGGATCGATCTGATAACCTGGGTTACGGTTACCGAACCGGTGCCGGCTGCCGGGTTGAAGCCATAGTCCGTGCAGACGATATCGACATCGGTGATAACCTGGCGGAATTGATCGATCTCGTAGCGCAGTGTCGTTGAGCTCGCATCGTAAAAGTTCGTACCCGGATGCGCCCTGAGCCGGCAATAGATATCACTGCTGCGGATTCTGACGTTGCCGGTAGTTTTGTTGTTGTCATAGGTTGGTTCGACGATTTCCACCGGTTGATTGACGAGGACGGTAAAATTCAGTTGGCTGGTGGCGGCCCGTTCGTCGCCGGTGGTAAAGGTGTGGATATGCCCGAGATCTACCCAGCCGCCGGATGCCGGTACATTTCTCTCAACACGCTGGTAACGTCCCGGTTCACCGGTTTTGCCGATCATGAAGGCGAGGCGATAGGCGAGCACCCTGCCGCCAGCTGTTGCCGGTGTAATAAGCGTTTCGACCTGCACCTGCCCCTCTTCGTTGACGCGCAAGCCGGCCAGCCTGAAATCGGCACTGTTCTCGTCCGTTTCGCTGAACGGAGGCTCCTGGATGGAAAAAGGCCCCGCGTCCCGGCCAACTCCGGTGGTCAGTGAGCGTACGACGAGATGGTAGTTGTTGATGCCCGGCTCAAGGGTGTCTGTCGCGATGTCGTGCTCGCACCAGCCGGAAGTCCCATAGCCGTTGACATCCGTTTCATCGAGGACCCTGCAGCTCAAGCGTGGGACGATATGCGTGTAGGCGCGCTCACCGTCGCGGAACAGTTCAATGACGATATCGCTGCGGGCCGGTCTGAACTGAAAATTGACCGGTATCTGCTCGCCCTGGATGTAGACGCGGGGATTGGTATACAGGCTGATAAACGGTCGATCAACATCGACGCCCCAGTGAATGATGCCGGCGGTTTCGGCTGCCAGTCCGGCGCCGCTGAGGCGCAGGCGATAACTGCCGCTCAAGCTGTCGTCGACATAGCTGGCCTGGCAGGTTCGAGACGGCAGCGGCTGGGTTTCCGAAGCGGGGCTGTCGCGGGCCTCGAGGCAGGTCAGGTTCTCGCTGCGCACCACTTCGCCGGTATCGGGGTTGATGAGTTCCATCTGCCAGTGCTCCGGCAGCGAGGCGAGTGGTCCATGGTAGCTCCAGCTGAGATTCATCCGCAGTCTGCCGTCTCTCTCCGATTCGACGATGTGGCTGCCGGCCCGCGGCGTGATGAGAGACAGCGCCGGGGTGGCCGGCCCGCCAAAGGTGCCGCCGTCCCCGATGGCAGGGTCGTCTCCGCCGATTTCCACTACCTCGAACGGGGTGAAGTAAAAGCCCGCTTCTCCGGAGCCGCCGAAACCGCCACCATCGCCGATTGGTTCGTCGTCGCCGCCGACCTCATAGGCGCCCAGCGACGTGACGCGGAACATATCGCTCAGGCCGCCGGCGGCCGAGTCGGCGTGGCTGACGGAGAGCAGATAGAGGCCGGTGGGAGCGTCGGCCGGCAGTTGGAGCTCGACTTCACGATACGGATCGCCGGGTCCGGGTGGATTGTCGTTTCTGATCGACATGGTCGCTTCCTCGCCGCCGACTCCGGTCCTGATGGCCGAGAAGACCACTGAGCCGCCGGGTGCAACGGGCCGGCTGAACCGATAGCGGATCGGGATCGAGCTGCCGCGGAGGACGGCATCGCCACTGCTCGGCGAGGCTATTTCGATGCCAAGATCCAGCATTTTCGGCGTCGCCTCGGGCACCGTCGTCGGCGGCGTCGGCATCGCCCGGCTCAGGCTCAGTTGCGGCAGGGGGCGTGTCCTGAGATTCCGACCGCTGTCCTTTCCGGTGCTGGTGCCGGCTGCGATTTGATCGGTGGCGGGGGGCAGACGATCGGCGGCGGTTTTTTGCCGGACCGAGCCGAGCCTGGTGCCGGTTTGTGGCTGCGGAGCAGACGGGCCGAGGATGGTTTGGTCGGTATTGTTGTTTTTATCCAGTTCGAAGATCGAGTCGTTGCTGTTGACGGTGATGGCGACGGGCACCCGTTTCGGTAAGTCAACCGGTATTACGACGGTGAACTGGCTGCCCGGTTTGCCGAGTTCGGCATAGTCGGCGAGTTGTTCCATGCGGGTGTAGCCGGGTAGAGGCCTGTTGTCCACAAGGAGCCGGACCAGGCTCCGGCGGTACTGGTGCCGGTCAAGGTGAGCCGGGCCATTGTTTCTCAGGACAAAGGAGATGCCCGGTTGCGTGGAGTGCGCGCCGGGCGTTGACAATGATGCCGGATTGTCATGGTAGCGGAGCTGGTCTACGGACAGGTCGGCAGGCAGCGGGCGCCGGGTGGCGGCATCGGCAATGGGCTCGGTTGGCCGAGTCGGGGCAATGGTTCCCGGTTTTTTCGTCTCCGTCAACGACGGCAGGCCGGGTTTCAGCTGCATCGGTTGTCGGGGCGCCGAGACGATCAGCTGCGCATCGGCAACGTGTTGCTTCTTGTTTCCCTTCTGCAGTCCCTCTCTACTGTCGATGCGGGCCTCCAGACTCAGGCGGCCGCTCTGCTTCGGGCGAAACGTGGCGGTCGCCTGCACGGATCGTTTCGGCTCGACGACGAGTTTTTGGTGGGTGGCGATCTTTTTACCATCCAGGTAAAAGCCGATTTCGACATCGAGCGCTCTGGCCGCACCGAGATTGGCGACAACGGCCCGCAATGTGGTTGAGGAGCCGGCTTTGATCGTGGCCGGAGAGCAGGAAAACGATCTGATCATCAGATCGGCGACACCGGTCGGTTTTGCGGGCCGTTGCATCTGCTGGAGCGGTGGCGGTGCTGTTTTCCTTATGCTCGGTGAAGCTGCCGGCTTTTTCTGCGGCGATTGCAGTGTCGAAGGTACTTGTTTTACGGCGGCCGGTTTTTCGGTGACCGTGCCGAGTGATGCACCGGTGGTGTCGATTGCCAGGCCGGCAGAACACAGCAGAAAAACGATCAGGGGGACGATGCGGAGCTGTTTCATGGTTTTACCCTCTTGCGCAGTTTTGAGCCATGCCCGTGTGGTGGACCGCTGAAAAGGCTCGTCTATCACTACGTCCCTTGGTTGCGGCAAATGGTTCAACGGGTGGCAGGATTATTTCAGGCGACGGGGTCAGGTCTCAACATTTGACGCAATGCGTCAAATGTTGAGACCTGACCCCTGACCCCGTTGAGACCTGACCCCTGACCCCGGAAGATACCGCTGCTGCCGACAGATGGCTTACAGGTTCCAGCCCCAATAGGCAAGAAACCGGGGGAAATCCTTGAGGTCGGATTCTTCCCGGGCCCAGAACTTCAGACTGGTGTAGAGGATGGTTTCGCTGCTGTCGCCGCCGCGGTACGCCTTGTCCTCGCCGACGCGCAAATCAAAAGCCCACCAGCCGATCAGCAGTTGCTCCAGCGGTTTGCTGTTGTTTTTTACGTAACCCGCCCGGGGGCCATCGGTTTCGAAGAAGGAGACGGTTGTCTCGCCGAACGGCAGCCGGTAAAGGGTAGACAACGGAGCGAGTCCGGTCTGCACACGCTCAGTTGCCGGCGGAAGGTTGTCCGGATCAATTAATGAGACTTCGGTGATGCGATGGGTCTGGTCGGCCAGCGTGAAGGCGATCTGCCGCCCCTGCTCGGGAACGCCAATGCGGCTGGGCAGCATGTGGCCGTAAACCCATTGGCGATCCTGCGGCCAATCGGCCGGATAGGCGTCTTCGGGAAGGGCGGGGGTCGGCAGAAAGGCGAGATAGCAGCCGCAGGTATG
>CAZUJZ010000299.1:0-4046 GCA_964620665.1 uncultured Desulfofustis sp.
GCAGAGGTCAACACGGTGACGCTGGTCGAAACGCTGCAAAATCACTTTGAGGACACGACCCGAATCATCCCGTGCAGGGTCCCGGCTGCCGGATCGGCCAGCGGCGCCTGGTAACTGCCGGAAAAATCGGCGACTCCGCTCAGCTGCCGCTCCAGGTGCCGGCTCAACGAATCCGCTGCCAGGTCAAGTTCTTGGACCGAAACGGACGACAGGGCCAGTGTCTCCCGGGAACGGTCGAGCAGCACCTCGCCACTGACCGCCGCACCCAAGAACTCGAGTGTGGCGTGAAACCGGCTCAGAGGCTGGCGCAGCGTCAAGCGAATCTCCGCTTTATCGATGACCAGAGGTTCCTCCGTTGTCGCAGCACCAATGCTGATACTGTCGAGGACAAGCCCCAGCGGATAACGATAGCCGACATCACCAATTGTGCAGCTCGTTCCGGGCAGCAGCGTTTCCAGCCGGGCGGCGGCGGCCTCAAGAAGATTTTCTTTTGGAAAACGGACGACCAGCAGTACCAGCGTCAACGCGATAGCGTAGCAGAGAAAGAGCGCGACGAGGAAAAGTTTTTTGACCATCAGCACCTACCAACCGTAATTCAAACCTCCTCCAAGGCGATCCGGCTGCACTGTCGCCAGACCGGTCTCAGCCCACTACCGCCATGTTCCGCATGATAGCCGACAACCCCAGCATGATACAAAGAAAAATGGCAATGGTGGTCGATTTGTCCTATAATGACATATTGTCCGGCATCAGAGCAAATCACCCGGTCGACCGGTTCACCAACCTCCTATGTACAAACACTACTTCGGCCTCAACGAAAATCCTTTTTCCATCGCTCCGGATCCCCGATATCTGTACATGAGCGAGCGGCACCAGGAAGCCCTGGCCCATCTTTGCTTCGGAGCCGCTTCGGACGGTTGCATCATTTTACTGACCGGCGAGGTCGGCACCGGCAAAACCACGATCTGCAGGCGTTTTCTCGACGATCTTGGCGAAAACACCGACATTGCTATTATCATCAACCCGAAACTGACCGCCGATGAATTGCTCGGTGCCATCTGCGACGAGTTCGAAATCGACCAGGCCAATACCGCCCTGTCGACCAGGCAGCTGATCAACCTGCTCAACGACTATCTGCTGCAGGCCCATGCCCGAAACCGACAGGCGTTACTGGTCATCGACGAAGCCCAGCATCTCGATCGGGATGTCCTCGAAATGCTCCGACTGCTGACCAATCTGGAAACCGATCGGCACAAACTGCTGAAGATCATCCTGCTCGGACAATCCGAACTGGCCTCGATGCTCGCCCGGCCGGACCTGAGCCAGATCAATCAGCGCATCACCAGCAGATATCACTTGAACGGCCTGCAACGCAGCGACCTCAGCGCCTATATCAAGCATCGAATTACCGTTGCCGGCGGTGGGCGTTCCCGCCTGTTCGACAAAAACGCCATCAAGGCCATCTACGAACTCACCGGCGGGATTCCGCGTCTGATCAACAATCTTTGCGATCGTTCCCTGCTTGGCGCCTACAGCGAAGGCAAGGACCAGGTCGATCAACGCATTGTCAAGCAGGCCGCCCGTGAGCTATTCGGCAACCAGCAGCCGCAACGCCGGCAACCGCCCCGTCGCCTGCTCGTACCTCTGGCCGGCCTGTTGGCCGCGGCACTGGCGATCGGCATGTGGCTGGGCAGCTCTACCACCAAGCGAGCCCCGGCAGAGCCGCCAGGGGCGGCCGAATCGGCAGCGGTCGAAAACGACGACGCCGATACCCTCCCGGAGCATGACACGTACGACGCTGCCGACGATGCGACCGACCCGCTGTTGCAGGTCGCCGGCAGAAAGGGAAAAAACCACATCAATATCGGGCCGATTACCGTTCGCGAGGAATCACCGAACCAGAACGATCCGGGCACTCATGTCGTACATCCTTGATGCACTGAAGAAATCCGCCAATGAACGGCGCCGCGTGCAACAATCAGACCCGCTTCTGGGCCAACCGTCTGCGTATCCCACCGCCAGCAGGCGCCCAACTCGCGGGCTGCTGCCGTTGCTGGCAACCCTGCTGTTCTGCCTGACGCTGGCATTTGCCGGCGGCTGGTTCTGGTTGATTCTGCGGCCGTCCCCTGGTGGCATACCCTCGAACGACGTCGTAGTGCGTGACCGACCGGAAGCCACCCAAGCCCCATCCGGCGAGCCCGGTGACATCGAGACCGCCGCCCTGCCGACCTCGGCTCCATCGCAAACAGACAGTCCTCCGGTAGCATCAACGCAACAGCCCGGACGATCGACGGTACAGCCGGTCCAGGACCAGACGGCGGCACCGGCAGAAGCTCGTGCGGAGGTACCGTTGCTTGCCAACCTCCCGCCGGCCTTGCAGGCCTCTATCCCGGATATCCGTTTCAGCGGCCACGTTTTTTCGCCGGTGCCGTCCCTGCGCATGATCATGGCGGACCAGTCGATAGTTCGGGAGCAAGATCTGCTTTCCCCGGAGCTCAGGCTCGAGGAAATCACCGAGACCGGCGTGATCCTCAGTTACCGAGGCACCAGATTTCGCATTGAATTATTGCCGCCGCTCTAACCGTCCCCCTCGGTGTTACACTGGTGCACCGGTGATGATCGTCATCTCTCGCACGACGCGCACAACAGAAAAAGTCCGGCCGGGTTGACTCAAACGTTGAAATTCATTTACCTTCAGGTATTATTGCAGAACTGCGTACTCTGAAAATCACCCATCAATCCGGTTTTATCGGGTCACCCTTGTCACAATATGGAGAGGAATGAGGATCATGCACATCAAAGCAATCTTTATCGTCCCGGCATTGACCTGTTTTCTGCTGATCAGCACGCCACACGTCGGTTCTACCGGTGAATCCCTCGGGGTCGCGGTAAAAGCCGGAACATTGGGCGTGGGCGCCGAGATCAGCACTCCGCTTCTGCCCAACACCAGACTGCGCGGCGGCCTCAATTATCTGAGTTACGAATTCGATTCGACTCTCTCTGATATCGATTACGAATTCGAGCCGGAGTACAATTCGGCCTCCCTGGTGCTCGATGTTCATCCGTTCAGCGGCGCATTTTTCATAAGCGGCGGCGCGTATTTCAACAACAACAGCGTCGGTGTCACCGGCACCATCGATCGCGGCGTCGTTCCGGCAGATTACTCCCAATACGCGTTTCTGGCTGACCTGGTGTCAATCAGCGGAGATGTCGAATTCAACCCGATAGCCCCTTACGCCGGTATCGGTTGGCGGAGCAACAGCGATTCCTCGGGATGGGGGATTGCCCTCGAACTCGGCGTTTTGTACCAGGGTGCGCCCGATGTCAAGAATCTCAGGGTAAACGCACCTATCGATGTCAACAGCATCGACGACGTGCAACGCTTCCTTGCCGAACAGGAGCAAGAGATCGAAGACGAACTGGACTGGTTTGAGTTCTACCCGGTCGCCTCGGCGATGCTTACCTATCATTTTTGATCATTCCCCATAACCTTGGTTATCTCAACGCAGCCGGCGGCACCCTCTTCTGATCGCCACCGGCCACAGTCTGAGCGACAACCGGCAAGGTGTGCTCCGATCGAGCGTTTTTTGACCTCTTGGGTCCAGACTGCAGATACTCATCGACAAAGCGACACAAAACAGTCACCATCGTAGATACAAAAGAGCCATTTGCAAAACAATCTTTTCGCCCAAACTCTGCGTTATGCTCAAAATTTTATCCTCGGAATATCAATTATATGCCTGTGGTAAAATTTTTCGCAGGCCTTGATTTTGAACGAAAATCTAAGTTTTGCAAAAGGCTCAAAAGGAAAGGTATAACGATATCTCAGCTGCCCGCGGGGATATTGTCCGGTATCCCAATCACCGAGCCGGAACCGACGAGGCAACAGCAGGAAAAGAAGATGACCGAGCACCATCGCTCGCAAAACCGGTCGGAACCAGCGAAGCAGCGAGAAGACCCCTCTTCCGCAGCTCCTTCCACCCGACAGCCTGACCACCAACCGCTGGCACTGCACAACGAACGGCTCTTGCTGTTGTTGCTCGACA
>CAZUJZ010000300.1:0-4036 GCA_964620665.1 uncultured Desulfofustis sp.
TCTCAATTGCTTTTGTTTTGGCACTACCAATTGAATGAATGTAACCTTCGGTTGTTCTACGGTTTTCGTGACCAAGGAGCTCCTGAATGTGAGATATTGGGATCCCGATACTTTCCATAAAACTCGCCTCAGAGTGCCTTAACGGATGAAACCGGAAATATCTCACTCCGGCTTTCTCGCACAACGATTTCATAAATTTCTTTCTGTCCCTATATGGACCGATTATTACCTTACCTTGACTCTTCGAATAGAATTGGTGCCAGAAAACCCATTTGACCGATTTATCCCTTGATTCATACCGCTGCCTGAGAACTCCGATGAGATCCTCAGTCATCGGTATAACTCGTGGTGTCTTGGTGCCGTGTTTCTTCTTTCTTGTATAAAGAGTTACTGTCTTGTTATCAAAATCGATATCATCCCAGGTCAGATTGTTTATTTCCCTCGATCGAGCAAAGGTGTCTCGAAGGCAACATAAATAATCTCTTTGGTCTGGTGAGGCCTCTCTTAATACCTTGTCAATATCGTCGGCTGTCGGAACATAAACGGGTCGTTTAGCTACCCTGAGCATCTCGACCTTGGAAACAGGATTTTTGTTTATATATCCTTTGTTCAGCTCCCAAGAGAAGAGAGAGCGAAGGTACCGCAGTTCTTTATTTGCGATTTGATTAGAAATTTTACTTTTCTCGTCCCTCAGCCTTGTAATTAACTCAATTGTGATCTCGGAGCAAGTCAATCCTGACCAATCCTTAACCCAGCGTCGAGCATGATAGAGCGTATCCATATAGTGATCATGTGAGAGCCGCTGCTTGATTTCATCGAGTCTCAGTTCAACTAGATCCAAAAAGGCCATGTCTGTCGATTTTTAGCCTTTCCAGATAGTCTTTCATCTTCTGTTCTGCCTTTTCTGCTTCCCGTTTGATCTTGAAGAACGCTTGTGTGTACCTCTCGCCCTTCCTCATGAAGTCGAATCTCCTGAACAAGGACCTACTACAATGGTTTCAACATGGAAAAGAGGCTAGGCAGCCTGACGTAACAACTTGCCAAATACCGAAGGTGCGTTAGGGTAAAAATTATTGATCTTGTAGGGAACCTCTTCAGGTTGGGCGGATTTTGATCGATCGGAGGGCAACATGACCAGGAAACGTGGATTGCTGGAACGATTGGACGATGGCGGCTTGGTGTGTGCCGAGGGATACCTTTTTGAGATGGAACGCAGGGGATATCTGACGGCTGGCGAATTCGTGCCGGAGGTGGCCTTGGACCATCCGGAAGCCCTCACCCGCGTGCACAAGGATTTCCAGCATGCCGGCTCGGACGTCATGCTGGCCTTCACCTACAATGCCCATCGCGAGAAGCTGAAACTCATCGGCAAGGAAGACCAACTCGAGGCATTGAACCGGGCCGCGTTGCGAATTGCGCGTCGGGTGGCGAATGACGTCCCCGAGGGACACGAACCGAATCTGGTGGCCGGCAATATTTCCAATGCCAACATCTGGCACCCCACGGACCGCGGCGCACAAAACCAGGTCCGGCACATGTTCGCGGAAATGATCCAGTGGGGCCTGGAGGAGGGGGTCGACTTTTTTATCGGCGAAACTTTTTATTTTGCCGAAGAAGCCTTCTGCGCGCTGGATGTTATCAAAAAGGCCAACCTGCCGGCCGTCGTGACGATCGCCCCCATGGCGGACAACATCATGCGGGATGGCTGGGACATCGTTGACACCTGCAAGGAGTTGGAGCAGCGAGGGGCCCAGGTGGTCGGCATGAATTGTTTCCGCGGTCCGGCCACCATGATGCCATATCTGGAAGCAATTCGTGCCAGCGTATCCTGCCATGTGGCCGGGTTGCCGGTGCCCTACCGTACGACCCCTTCCCAGCCGACCTTTTTCAACCTCAAGGACAAAAATGGCTGCGCCTGCGAGGCACCGCATGGTCGCAGCTTCCCAACAGCATTGGATCCGATGTACTGCACCCGCTATGAGATCCGGCAGTTCGCCGAGGACGCCTACAAAGCAGGCATTCGCTACCTGGGCGTGTGCTGCGGAGCAGCCCCCATGCACATCCGCGAAGTAGCCGAAGCCATGGGCCGTAAGCCCGAAGCCAGCCGCTATTCCGAAAACATGCACAAGCATTTCATGTACGGGGATGACGAACGGCTGCCCCGGCACATCACCGAATTTGGTGATATAGCGTAAAAACCTGGCTTTAATACCCCGTCGTTTGTCTAATGTGGGTATTTTCTAAAAGAGGCATACTTGGTGCTGATTTCCTGACGTAGTTTCCCATAATGTTGACAAAGAAAAGAAAGCCATAGTCTGGTTCTCGGGTGTCGTTGAGGGGCTTACCGCGTCTTTTATTCTCAAGGTCTTTCCAGCCGTTGCCTATTGCCTCACTGGATCGTGAAGGCGCTACTTGAGGCTCGTTATAGTTTGGGTCGTCCTCATCGGCCTTGTGCATTTTGAGAAAAAACTTCTCACCTGCGAAAACGAGTATCAAGCCGATGAGCGAGGCCCAGATGACGAGCATGTCGGATTGTATCTTGACCCAAATGAAGGCGCCGAGCACCACCACGTCGAGCACGATAGCCGTGATCAGAATAGGCGCTTTCGCGCCGATTTCCTCGCGAAGATGCCTGAAGGCGAAAAGCAGCAGGCCGACTCCGAGCGCGGGTACAAGCCAGTCGGCTTGTTTGGCATCAAACAACTGCAGGGTATAGGTGCCGAAGGTGCGTGCCACCAAACTCTCATTAATGATCATGGAAAAATACATGAGCAGTGCACAGGCGCCCGTCATCAAGCTTCTGCCGTAAGCCTTTTTGAGAAACATGGCGATGCCGCCTGCCGACGGATAGGCCTGCGCCATCTTCACGTAGGAATAGGCGCTGAAACCCGCGATGATCGCGGCGATCAAAAAAGCCAGCGGAAACCATGTGCCTGCCAACTCGGCGATCTGCCCGGTTAGCGCGAAAATACCCGCGCCGATCATCACGCCCGTGCCCATGGAGACCGCGCCCCAAAGCTTCAGGCTATCTTTTTTGTAGTCGGAAGAATTGTTCTCGCCCATGGTTTTTCAATGAGATACATGTTTTGGTCATCCAGACGACGATCACGACCAGAAGAGAGATCCACGGTCGATAATGAAGCCAGAGGCCCGCCGCCGTCGCCGCCGACGGAGGCGTATTTCATGCCCGGCCAACCATCGTATAAAATTCAATTCAAACCATTTTCCTCGTTCTGCCTGTCATGCATTCTGGATAACCATTTTCAACTTTTGCCTTATTGTTTCGGCTACTTCACGAAGTTCTGGGTTATCTATCGCTTGCATTGATGCGATCGGATTGATGGCCGCAATCTCAACGTCACCATCGGCAGCTTCCTGAACGATGACATTGCAGGGCAACATCGTACCGACTTTGTCCTCCGCCTGGAGCGCCTTGTAGGCAAAAGAAGGGTTGCAGGCGCCCAGTATACGATAATTTCTGAAGTCAACGTCCAGTTTTTCCTTCAAGGTGCCTTTGACGTCTATTTCCATCAAAATGCCGAAACCTTCTTCATTCAGTGCCTGTGTTATTCTGGCGACGGCTTCATCGAATCCCGTTCCAATCGTCTTGTTGTAATAATAAGTCATCAGTTTCCCCTTATTTTGTTTTCCGGATTAAATACCGCTCATCGAAAAGGTGGCACGAACTTGTGATACCGTCCCGGTATCAGAGATTCTGCTCTCTTACGCCAAATGATGCCACCACGATCTCACGTATCGTTCACACGCCGACAGTTCCCGTTGACCGTAGAGGTAGTCCGATCTGCTGTCCGTCGTTTCCCTCATCTCCCGATCACTATCATGGGCACATTGTCGATCATGCGCAGTGGTTCCATTTCTCTATTTGCAGAGACCATGCCACCTCGAGCGAAAAACCCCGAAAACAGGACAGCCACGCATAATTTTACGGATAATTTTTTCGGACAGACCACCCTGCAATGATGGCAGCTTTACCGGCTGTCTTCAAACTGCCAATGATGCCTTGGTCATAACCGAC
>CAZUJZ010000301.1:0-4035 GCA_964620665.1 uncultured Desulfofustis sp.
GCCGTTTCCAGGATGGCAAAGAGGTCGCCGGCCGGAATCACGGGTTCCTGCGGTGCTGTCCGGCCCCTGCTTCTGATCCAGAAAACTCCCGCCAGTATGATACCGGCGGTCACCGGCCAGAACTGTCCCCAGCTGGGGGAAGGCATGTCAAGACGGTTGTCGCCGAGCGGCACCAGGGCGGCTGCACAGAGCAGGACGCCGCCCACGGTAAGCCCAAGGCCGGTCCACATCGAGATGGTCGGTGCATGTCCCCGGTTAGGGCCGGCGTGAAGCACGAAAAAGAACCGGGCCATAATGAGCGTGGTGCCGATCGCGGCCAGGGACAGCAGCCAGGGCAGGGAGGCCGTCCAGACCTCCGGAGCGCCGCCGATAAATGGTTTGAGAGCGTTTTTTGCCAGGGCGCCGCTGGTCAGCGGAGCACCGCTCAGCGACAAGGCCGGCAGAATCAGCAGGGTGGCAAGAGACAGCCGCGTGAGCGGTCTCGTCGATTGGGCGCCCCCCATGCCGACCCCGAGAAAAAGCGCCCCTTTGGCCAGTCCATGGTGCAGCGCATAAAAGATGACCGCCGGTGCCAGCAGCGGCCAGGCGGCCGGCTGGGCCAGTCCGAGGCCGAGCCCGATCAGCGGAAAACCCATCTGGCTGATGCTCGAATAGGCCAGGACGGTCTTGGCCTGGAGCTGGACAATTCCGACCAGTACGCCGTAAAAGGCCATGATGACCCCGGAAATGATCAAAACCTGCGACCAGCCGGGCAACAGGACCTCACCAAGCGGCAGCAGCCGCATCAGCCCGAGCAGGCCGGCCTTGATCATCGCTCCGCTCAGGACGGCACTGGCCGGTACCGGGGCGGCCGGATGGGCCAGGGGCAGCCAGATATGCAGCGGAATAATGCCCGCCTTGATCCCGAAACCGGCCAGTACCAGGCCGATTATCAGATCCCGTTGGTCAGCGGTGGCCAGGTGGCGGGCGATATCTGTCAGCAGCAGTGATTGCGCAGTATGGACTGCCAGGCCGAAGCCGACGAAGAGCAGCACTTCCCCGGCAAGGACCAGAGAGAGATAGAGCCGGCCCGCCCGGCGGGCCGCCGCGCTTCCGTCGTGGACCACCAGTCCGTAGGCGGCAAAGCTCATCAACGCAAAAAACAGGTAGAAGTCGATGATTCCCCGAGCCAGCGGCAACCCGAGGTTGCCGCTCATCGTCAACAGGAAGAAGATCCAGAATCGCTTCTTTTCCGGGTCATCAGCCAGGTAACCGCGCGTGTAAAGGCCCGCCGCCAGCCAGAGCACAGAAAAGAGAAAGAGGAAGCTCCGGCCGGTCGTATCGAGCCCCAGACTGGTACCGAGGAGCAGCCAGGAAACATGCTGGTCGGTGCCGGTGGACAGAAACACACACACCAGCCCGGGCAAGGCGGCCCATGGGGCCAGGCGGAGAGCGACAGGCTGCGTACGGCCGACGGAGAGGCCCGTGACCAGTAAGATCGGTGCCAGGACCGCCAGCAACGGCAGCGCCTGAGTCAGGGAGGACATGAAGTTCATGGGACGTGCTCCCGGGCGGTAATTATCTGGACCCATTGCAGCGGACTGAACGGTGCGTCGGCCAGCAGCCCCAGCAAGATTACCAGCAGGCCCGTTGCCAGGGGCGGCAGCAGGAGCAGCAGAGAGATCTCCCGGCCACCGACCCGGGCCTGATCCCGAGGCCAGGATGACGGCGGAGCAGCGAACCAGATGCGGTAGACGATGGGCAGGAAATAGGCGGCATTGAGCAGCGTGCTGAGCATCAGGACGACGATGACCCAGTTCTGCCCGGCCTCCAGGCTGCCGAGGACCAGATACCATTTGCTGATAAAACCGGCCAGCGGCGGCAGGCCGATCATGCCCAGGGCCCCGATCGTGAAAGCGGCCATGGTCCAGGGCAGTCGCCGGCCAACGCCGTTCATCTCGCTGACCTTGTGGATACCGAGCGTTTCCGCGAGATTGCCGGCACAGAAAAACAGGGTGATCTTCATCATGCCCTGGTGGACCAGGTGGACCAGACCGCCGACAGTTGCCAGCGGCCCGGCGACGGCAATACCCAGAGCGATATAGGAGACCTGGCTGATGGTGGAAAAGGCCAGCCGTCGCTTCAGATCATCTTGAAACAGCGCCCGTATGGACGCGTAGATGACGGTCAGGGCGGCGATCAGTGCCAACGGGCGCAGGAGGCCAAGCTCAGCGGCGAATTCGATGCCGTAAACGTCGTAGACGACCCGCATGATGCCAAAGGCGCCGGCCTTGACCACCGCCACCGCATGCAGCAGCGCGCTGACCGGTGCCGGCGCGACCATGGCCACAGGGAGCCAGCCATGCAGCGGTACCAGCGCCGCCTTGACGCCGAGACCGAGGATGAGCATCAGGAAGATGATGGTCAGTGACGGGTACAGCGACGGATCGAGAACCGAGAGGATACCTGTGGCGACGAAGGCCAGATCGCCGGCAATGACCCGCAGCCAGGCGGCGGCTACCAGCAGCAGGATGCCGCCGCTGAGCGTGTAGGCCAGATAGATGCGCCCGGCCCGCAGTGCTTCCGGGGTGCCGCGGTGGACGACCAGCGGGTAGGTGGAAATGGTCAGCATTTCATAGAAAATGATGAAGCTGATGAGATCTCCGGCCAGTGCGATACCGGTGGTCGAACTGACGCAGAGGCTGAAAAACCCGAAAAAGCGGCTGCGGTGGGGAGAACCCTCCAGATAGCCGATTGCGTAAAGAGTGGTAACCAGCCAGAGAAAGGCAGACAGGACGATGAACAGCAGAGAAAGGGCGTCGGCGTGCAGCACCAGGTCCATGCCGGGCAGCAGCGACAGGCGGAAAACGAACGACTGGCCCATATAGACAAAGGGAAAGAGCAGGGCGACCAGGCTCAATTTCAAAACAGCTCCGGTCATGTTTAAAAAGGTACGCAGGCGGCGCCGGTCTTCCGGCAGGGTGAAAATAATCAGGCCCGGCACCAGGGAGCTCAACACAATCAGTACCGGCAGTGCTTCCCGCCAGCTCATCGTACCATCTCCAGCAGAATAATCCCGGAAACCGGTGCACCGACAAGGCTCAGCACGACGGGATGAAAGGAAGCCAGGCCGAGCAGCAGGGCAACGATGGCCAGGGCCAGGGGCGGCCAGCGCAGGATGCGCGGAGCAGCGGGAAGAGCCGGTGATTGGCTCTCGACGAAAGCAAGACTCAGGACCCGCACTACGTATGCACTTGCCAGCAGGGTCCCCAACGCGATGACCGCCAGATACCACCATTGCCCGGTAACAATGGCCGCATTGATCATCAGCCATTTGGCGATGAACCCGCTGCTCGGCGGCAGGCCCACCAGGGTCACGGCGGCCAGCGCGAAAACCAGGAGCCGGGCGCCGAGCATCCCGCCGGCACCGGCCAAATCTGATAACCGATCATGGCCGGCAACACGGGTAATGGTGCCGGTCACCAGGAACATCGCCGCTTTACCGCAGCCATGGGCCAGCACCAGAAAGAGCACGCCGGCCCAGGCGGTGGCGGCCGCCTCGCCCCGGGCCAGAGGAAAGAGCAGGAAAAAATAACCGATTTGGGCCACGGTCGAATAGGCGACGAGCAGTTTGAGGCGCTGCTGGCGCAAGGCCATCAGAGAGCCCCAGATGATGGCGCCGCAGCCAAGAACGCCGAGCAGATGGGTTATCCCGGCGGTTGCTGTCGCGGGGAAGACCTCGAACCACAGACGGAACAGGATCAGCAGCGGGGCTTTGACGACCAGGCCGGACAGCAGCGCACTGACCGGCGCCGGCGCCGAGGCATGGGCGAGCGGCAGCCAGAAATGCAGGGGAAACAGCGCCGTTTTTACCAGCAGACCAACGGTCATCAGGGCCAGCGCGGCGCGACTGAGATCGTCGGCATGGACGATGTGACCGAGCAGAGCCAGATCCACCGTACCATAGGCGCCATAGATCAGGGCCACGCCGAGCAGATAGCTCAGCGAACCGAGGAGACTGGCCAGCAGGTAGCGCATGGCGCCGTCCAGGGCCGC
>CAZUJZ010000302.1:0-4033 GCA_964620665.1 uncultured Desulfofustis sp.
GGCTGCTTCGGGATTCTCGGCGAGTCCCGAGTGCAGGGCGAAGAAATTGACCGGATTGTAGCCCCAAAAGTTGAGCAGTCGGGTATTGTCGACCGGGTCGAAAAACTTGTTGTCCGTTTCGTCCCAGGCGGTTATCGGCAGCAATTCGACGGCGGTGACACCGAGTGATACGAGGTAGTCGATTTTTTCCATCAGCCCTTGAAACGTACCCGGCGCCGACACGCCGGAGCTGGCATGGCGGGTAAAACCGCGGACGTGCAGTTCGTAGATGATGGTCTCTTCGGCTGGGGTTCGCAACGGCCGGTCGCCTTGCCAGTCGAAGGGGAGATCCGGTTTAACCAGGCAGCACGGTCGCGAGCCATAACCGGCGGGTGTATTCCATGACCGAGCGAGAAGCTGCCGACTGTAGGGATCAATCAGCACCCGGTCCGGGAAAAAGATGCGCCCTTTCGTTTCATCGGGGATGCCGTTGATCCGGTAGCCATAGCAGAGCGGTTGATCCGTTGTCAGGCGAACGTGCCAGATGTCACCACTGCGGTTTATGACTGGATCGAGTTCTCTTTCAAAGAGTTCTCCGGTTTCTTGGACGGCCGGGTCACAGATGATCACGCTGACCGATTGGGCGTGACGGGAAAAAAGGCTGAGATTGATCCAACCGTCACCCGATGAGGGCCCGAGTGGCAACGGCGTTCCCGGTTCGATGGAAGGCTGATTTTTCATGGACGCAATGGGATTCATTATTACATTGTAGGCATAGTCGTCGACGATACGGTGACTATACCAGGACTGCTCCGGCAGGGACAAGGAAAAGCGTTGGTTCGAGAAACGGGCCGCCACATGGAAGGAGGAACCGTATGGGAATGTTTCACAGCATGAAGGTTGGTGATCTGACGATCGATTCCATTGACTGGGAGATGACGCCTGAATGGACATTCGGCACCTTCGAGTCGTGGGGTGGTCGTGAGAGGATACGAAATAATAACGAGAGAATCCATTATTTCTATATCGACAACTGGGGTGAAGAGCCGAAATTATGCCTGATGGAGCGCGGGGTGAAGCACGCCCGGATCATTGCCGAGATCAAGGCGCCGGCCGAACTGGTCACCCGCTGTGTCAACGGCCAGGGTGAAGCTGCCTTTTTTGAACGTACCTTTGCCATTGACGAGTCGGTACGCAACTGGTTGATCGAACACGTTCTGGATGATGGTGATGCCAGTCTGGTTCGTCCGATCAAAGAGGCGGTTGTCGTCGAGGATATGGGGCGGAGCCTGCCGCTCTGGGATGGTACCCGGGACGCCGGTGATTTGCTGGCGTTGCCCGCCGAACCTGCTGCGCTGACCGACGAGCAGGTCGTTGACCTGATCACGTCCTGGAATTTTTTCGATGCCGAGCACAATCCCGGCGGGCGGTTTGCCAACCACCTCCATGACAGCGGCCAGCGGACCATTGTTGACCAGCGGACCGGTCTGATGTGGCAGAGCAGCGGTCTCGATATTGCCTCCAATCGAAGCCTCAATCGCCGCATTGTTGAGTTGAATCGTGCCGGGTTTGCCGGTTATCACGACTGGCGGCTGCCGAGTCTAGCCGAGGCGATGTCTTTGCTGGAGCCGATCCAAAACGATAAAGATCTCTATCTCGACTCCAATTTTTCCGGAGAGCAGCCCTTTATCTTCGTTGCCGGTCAGCGCCATCCCGGCGGTTATTGGTTCGTCGATTTCAAACAGGGGCGTGCGTTCTGGTCGTCGGGAACCATCCCCGGCGGTTTCGGGCGTCTCTGCCGCAGCCTGTCACCCTGAGCACCCGGCGACTCAAGGGGCGGGGAAGGCCTCGCCGATCGCTGGTGCGATCGGTCGAGGCCTTTTTTTGTCCATTGATCCTCGTTTGACGCCGGGACTGTCGAGAGCACACGGGGAGCCCCATTGCGTGGTATGGGATTGCCAGAGGAGGGGTAAACGAGTTATGGTACGTTTTTTCGGAAGGTCGTTTACCGGCGCGACCTCGTTCCCGTCCTTTTCCAGGAGGCGCATGACTCGCATTGCGACATGAAAGAGACGCGGGAAGGGATATCAGGCCCCTTGTCCTGCCGGAGGAAGTGTGAAGCGATGAAAAAGACGTTTCAGGTCAGGTTTGCCGAACGTATGAATCAATTGCCGCCCTACCTGTTCGGCATGATCAACAAAATGAAAATGGAAAAACGGTGGCAGGGTGACGATGTTATCGATCTCGGCATGGGCAACCCGATCGATCCGGCGCCGGGTCCGGTTACCGAGAAGCTCTGTGAAGTGGCCATTGACCCGAAGACCCATCGCTATCCGGTGGCCGGTGGCATGAAGAACCTGAAACGCGAGATCGCCAAGTATTACCAGCGCAATTATGGGGTATCCCTCAACGGGGAAAGCGATGTGATATGCACCATCGGTTCCAAGGAGGGGATTTCGCATATGTGTCTTGCCCTGCTTGGCCCGGGAGATACGGTGATCGTACCGGCGCCTGCCTTTCCGATTCACGTCTATGCGGCAGTTATCGCCGGGGCCAATGTGCTGCGCATCCCGCTGGTCAGCGAGGATCTCTTTCTTGAGCAGTTGGTCGGCATGTGCAAGTCGCTCTATCCCGCTCCAAAACTGGTGATGCTCAATTTTCCGCATAACCCCACCGGCCGACTGGCCTCGAAAGAGTTGTTCGCCGAGGTGATCAGGTATGCCCGGCAGTATAATTTTATGGTGATCAATGACTTCGCCTACGCGAAAATCACCTTCGACGGGTATGTTGCCCCGAGTTTTCTCGAGGTGGAGGGTGGCCGCGATGTGGGTGTGGAGTTCGGGTCGTTTTCAAAGTCCTATAACATGGCGGGCTGGCGCCTCGGTTATTGCGTCGGCAACGAGCGGATTATCGAAGGGTTGTCAAGAATCAAGGGCTACTATGACTACGGCATCTTTTCGGCGATCCAGATCGCCGGCATCGTGGCCATGCGGGACTGCGACGACGATATCGGCGAACAGGCACACACCTACCAGAATCGCCGGGACGTGCTGTGTGACGGTCTGGTCCGGATGGGCTGGGAGGTGGAGGTGCCCAAAGCCGGCATGTTTCTCTGGGTGAAAATTCCTCAGCCCTATGCCCGGATGGGTTCGGTTCGGTTTGCCGTGGAAATGATGAACCGCGCCAACGTGGCGGTCGCGCCCGGGGCCGGCTTCGGGGAGGAGGGCGACGGCTATCTCCGCCTGGCACTGGTGGAAAATGAAAATCGTATTCGCCAGGCCTTGAAACAAATGCGCCAGAATCTCAGAGAAATCGATCGGGAAATAGAAAACGGCAGTTTCCGTTTCGAACAGGAAGATGCGCAGGGGTGAGCTGTGATTGCTGATCGGAGAGAGTGTTGTGCCGCCCCTTTTATCGATCAACGGCAGCTGAAACAGCGGCAGCCGGTGTTGGAACCATGCCGTGAAACCGCCTGACCGAAGCCTGTTTGTCAAAATCTGCCTGCCGGTGTTCGGTGGACTGGTGGTATTGTTTCTCGTTGCCGGTTTTTTCTTTGCCGTCGGCAGGCAACAGCCGGTTGGCGGGGGAGTGGCCCTGCAGGTCATCATCGGCGCCGTATTGCTGGCCGCCGGAGCATCTTTTCTGGCGGGCCTGGCGGTCAGGCGGCTGGTGTTGCGGCCGGTTGAACAATGTGCCGCTGTCGCCGAACAGGCTGCAGCCGGGGATTTCTCGGTCCGCCTGACCGGGCGGCCGGGGCTGGACGAGATTGGCCGCTGTTTTTCCGGGATCAATACGCTGATTGCCACCATTGCCGGACATGTTGCCCGGCTCCACGAGCTGAACGCCGCTGCCGAGGCGATGACCAACGCACTGAACAAGGACGAAGTGGTACGTATCGTTGCCGAGGTTATCGAGGACCAGTTCGAGGTCTGTTGCCTGGGAATTTTCACGTGGGACCAGACCGGCCGGCAGGGCGGCGCCGGGTACCGTTTTCTCGGTATGCTCGATGAATCGGGCCGGGCCGGACTGGCCGCCGGTACGAATCAATGTGTCG
>CAZUJZ010000303.1:0-4012 GCA_964620665.1 uncultured Desulfofustis sp.
GTCCGGCTCTGTGGGGGCGCAAGTCGCTGTTAAACAGCGGCTTGCGCTACCCGGCCAATCGACATTTCAGAAGTGACCAAAGCCCAACGGCTGATTGAGAAACGATAAAACAGCTTTCCCAATTTGGCATATTCGCGCAATTAACGTGATTCGCGAAATTCGTAGTCTGTTTTATGCTGCATCCCGTCAATCCTGTGAATCCCGTTTAATTTCTTCCTCCGCTCTTCACCTCACCCACTCTTGCCCCGAGTGCCAATCCATTGTAAGGTCTTTGCCGGAATGCTGGAAAGGGGTTGAATTGTGGCAAGATCGATAAAACCGCATCCCACCGCAATCCCAGCCATAGCGGGAAAACAGGCGGGCAGGCATAGTTACAAGTCGAAGCTGTTGCAGCTTTTCCCGGCGGAGACTTCACCCACCTCATTGCTAAGCTTTGGGTGGGTAATCGCGGCGTATCTTGCATCATGTATAGAACACGCTTTCGGCCCCTTCCAAATGTCCGGCTGGTACCAACCACAAATCGCCTCCTGTATTTTAGTCCTCTGGACCCTCCTGATCCCACTGTTTATTGAGCCGGAGGAGGGGAAGAAAGCGTGAGTTAAACCCATTCTCAATTGCTTATGCCATCTTCCAAAGAACAAGACTCAACTGGCTCTGTCTCCGGTCTCTCGACTGCAAAGAAGATGTTTTTTGCAGCACACCAGAAGAAAACGCGTCAGCTCTTTGCCAGCAAGGAATGCCTACATCCAAGATGCTCCATGAAGATTGTGCCCAAGAATGACTCGCACTCGATTCAGGAAGCTACGGCACTCGGATCCATTGAACGCAACGGTCATGTCTATATGTTTCCTACTGATATCTGGCCCCACGCTCGCGAGGGGTACGCCGACCCTAAGCTAATCGGAATACATCAAGCTTCCACGTTTCGGGGATTCTGTCCAAGACATGATGACCTTCTTTTTGCGCCGTTGGAAAAGAAGCCTTATGTATGCTCACCGGAACAAAATTTCCTCCTAAGTTATCGTGCACTTTGCAAGGAGATCTACACTAGGAAACGGGTCAGTCAGATCATTCCTTGCCCATCTGAACTCAAGAATCTGGATACTGAGTTTTCTTATCGGTCTCTCAAAGATTTGATTGGGTGGTGGAAGGCGGAGGACCAATCAGCTCGTCGTGGACTCGCATCGCTAAAGCTCGCTTACGACACTATCCTTCTCTCCCAAGACTACTCTTTCGTCGATCATTTTATCATTCGTTTCAGGAATCCTCCTACTTTAACCTGCACTTCTATAGTTAATCCTGAGTACGATTTCTTAGGCCGCCATTTACAGACTGTGACAGATATCAAGTGGCGCCATGATCATATGACAGTCTGCTCCATGCCGTATTTAACCGGCGGCGTGTTTGTCTTTTCATGGCCGTCCAGCTATTCGAAGACCCCTGTTGAGTTCTGCAACTCATTTACTCTGCAGCCAGACAGCGAGAAGACTGATGCGATAGTGAGACTTGCTTTCGAGCATTTTGAAAACTTGGCTTGGAGTCCCGAATGGTGGGAATCATTGCCCCCTTCAACACAAGACCATCTTGTTGCTCGCTTTCAATCTGGTGCTCCGCCTTCTGAAAGGTTGCCCAATTGCTTACTTCCTGATGGCATCAAGTATGATGACTGGGGGTTTGAAACTGCGGACTACCTTACCGCCTGACTAGCCAGCAAGCTCTTCAGACCATGCGTTCCCTTGACTCCCAACGCCCCTTATTGTTCAATACAAATCACCATGGACTTGGATAGAGCAAAAGAAATTGTGCAGGCGTTGGCTGATGGAGTCGATCCGTACACCGGAGAGCGGTTCCCGCCCGACGGCCCGTATCAGCGGGCGGATACTGTCCGGGCCTTGTACAAGATTCTCGAAGCAGCGGATTCCGGGAAAAAGCCCAAAGACCTCGCGAAACCGCATGCCGGGACACAGGGCATCGACACAAGGCGAACACTGATGCGTACAGTCTTCTATGAAGTTCCTGCGCGGGCGTGGATATGCCTGCCGGAGAACCGCACGTCGAAACCGAAGGGCCGCGCCAGCAAGATCCTGTTCATCGACGGACGATGTGCTGGCGAAAGACGCGAATCTCTCGATCCCGCGGTACGTGAAGCGGAACGGGCGCAACGGCGGGGACGGCGACACAGCAGAATTGAAGGAGCTGTGGGCGGAGTTCGAAGCCGACGGGCGCGTATTCTGGGCCGAGATGGATTCGCTTGCGGAAATGCTCGACGGGGTGATTGCTGAAGGAAGCTAACTAAGTCAATGGCGGAAGACCAGAACATAGAGTGGAAGGAGTCCTGGCGGGATGAATACCTGAAGGCGCTGTGCGGATTCGCCAATGCCGAGGGTGGATGCCTCGTTGTCGGCAAGGACGACAAGGGACGGGTGGTCGGCGCGTCGAATGCCGACCGCCTGATGGAAGACCTGCCCAACAAGATCCGCGACCTGCTTGGGATCATGCCGGCGGTGCGGCTCAGGAAGTCGGCCGGCAAGAAGACAGTGGAGATCGCAGTCGATGCGTATCCACACCCCGTCAGCTACCATGGCCGGTACTACCAGCGCAGCGGCAGCACCACGCAGGAACTCAAGGGCGCGGCGCTTGACAGGTTTCTGCTCGGGAAGCAGGGCAAGCATTGGGATGGGGTCCCCGTTCCGCACCTGAAGGTCAGCGGCTTGAACCGGCGCGTCCTTGCCGACTTCCGCAAGCGTGCAGCCGACAGCAAGCGGATGCGCTCCGCGGATCTGAAGGTCGGAGATACTACGCTGATCGACAAGCTCAAGCTACGCGAGGGGCGATTGCTGAAGCGCGCCGCCGCGCTGCTCTTCCATTCCGACCCCGAGGACTTCATCACGGGAGCGTACATCAAGATCGGTTTCTTCGCCGGTCCAGGCGATATCCGGTTCCAGGACGAAGTCCACGGCGACCTGTTCACACAGGTGGACGGCACCATGGATCTGCTGCTGACCAAGTACACCGCCGCCGCGATCGACTACCGAGGCACGCAAAGGGTTGAGACCTACCCGGTACCGGAGGATGCGCTCCGGGAAGCCGTTCACAATGCGGCGGTGCACAAGGACTACGCTTCCGGCACACCGATCCAGATCAGCGTCTACCGCGACAAGATTATGTTGTGGAACCCGGGACACCTGCCGCCCGAACTGACCCCGGCCCGGCTCTTCCGAAAGCACCCGTCCCTTCCCGCCAATCCCGACGTGGCCAACGCCTTCTTCCGTGCCGGTATGATCGAAGCCTGGGGCGACGGATACGAAAGGATCGTCGATGCCTGCCACGCGAGCGGGAACGCGAAGCCGAAGGTGCGCTGTGAAGCAGAGAGAATCTGGCTCGAATTTGGGTTTCCGGAGGAGTACCTGGCGCGAGTGCAGGCGGGTGAATCTCCAGACGACGGTTCAACGAAAGGATCCGGCAAGGATCCGGCAAAGGTCGGTGAAAAGGTCGGTGAAAAGGTCGGTGAAAATCTGACCAACAATCAGCGGCAAATTCTCTCTATCTTGTCGGAGGCACCCCATACATCGGCAAAGACACTAGCGGAGAAGATCGGCATATCCGTGCGAAAGACAGAGGTCAATCTGCGCAAGCTCCGAGAGCGGGAGTTGCTGAAGCGCGTTGGCCCGGCCAAGGGCGGACATTGGGAAGTGATTGAAGACGATGAGTAGGAAGCTCAAGAAGGACTGGACTCACGTTGCCTTTGGCGACGTTGTGCAGTTGTGCAAGAAGTGGGGGGCGGGGGCGTATCTCGACAATCGACATTTCAGAAGTAACCGGAGCCAAAAGCCTGACCGAGCAACGAGAAAACAGCTTTTTCCATTTTGCCATATTTGCAAAATTAGCGTGATTCGCGGTTTACTTTCTTCCGCTTCTTGCCCGGAACGGAAATCCATTGTAAGCTCTTTGCTGAAATGATGGAAAGGAACAAACCTGACCTATTCATGAAAAACGCCAAGCATGTTGTGAG
>CAZUJZ010000304.1:0-4002 GCA_964620665.1 uncultured Desulfofustis sp.
ACTGCATGACAGACGACTCCACCTTATCCCGACTTTTTTCAGTTCACGTTAAGGATCAAAAAGGTTTCGGTTTGCAAAAAAGGCCTGACCCTTTTTTGAATGCAGTACATTATCCAATCGGTAAAAGGCAACAAGGTAACTGTTTCTCTCCTTGACACCCAAAGCGACGGCCAGGTATGCCCCGTCGTCATGACACGTGGCGGATATCGTATATTCCGCCGGTCTCGATTTCTTCGCTCAGGAAAAAGCGGAGAATTTTTTCAGCGGCCTCATCCGGCGACGTTAACAGACTCTTTTCGTGAAATTCGATGAATTTGTGCAGATTCGGGAAATCCGCTTCATCCGTGTTGCGTATTTTCTCCTGCATGGCCGTGTCTACGATGCCCGGCGCCACGGCGATGATCTTCACCGGATTCGTCTGGTTTTTTTGTTCAAGGCCCGCGCACCGGGTGAACATGTCGAGACCGGCCTTTGTGGTGCAGTAGCTCGCCCACCCGAAATACGGGTTCCGGGCTGCGCCGCTTGTAATATTGAGGACCCGTCTGTCAATCGAAAGATCTGCGGTACGATCGATAAACGTCGAAGTCAGCAGCATGGGCGCCGCCAGGTTGAGCTGTAGCGCCGTCATGAGCGCTGTCTGGGAACAGCGGCCGACGGGCTTGACTGGGGCCACCGTTCCTGCGTTGTTTATCAGGGCCAGGCGGGTTGCGGTAGCGGTATCCGCCGCGTCCATCACCCGCTTCATCAGGCGGTCGATGCCGGCCACATCCTCGAGGTCATAGGTAATGTATTCGAGAAAAATCCCTTTTGCCTTGGCCTGATTCATCAGGGGTTTGTTTTTTGTCCGGGATATGCAGAACAGGGCATTGCCCTGCTGAAGAAGCTGTTTGGCAAAGCTTTCTCCCAATCCGCGCGATGCGCCGGTAATAATGTAATAATTCATGATGCACCCTCTCGATTGTGATTAACAGGTTTCCTCCGGTAATTGGGGATGTTTCCATTCCATTCACGTCTTCCCCTATCTTTCCGTGGTGAACAAGGAAGGTTTTGCCCGGCAGCGGCAGCGGAAAAGGGCGCCCCACGGCAAGAATCTGAACAGGAAAAGAACAGGGCACACGGCTTCAGCACAAGGGTCATGCCGGAACAAGAAGAATGAGTTGCCGAGTAAGCATTACCGGTCCCGCTGAAAATGATCTATTGTCTGCCGTAAGAGAATCGATTCTGCCGTGTCCTTTCTGCCGTAGATCAGATTTTTTTGACCCGATGCAACCGGGAAAAAAGGTGCCGGCCAGGCTGGCGGCATACAAAATACATAAACATTTTAATCAAGGAATAACGATCATGCTCTCGCTCCAGCAACAGTACAACCTCATACCCGGCAGTTACGCAAAAGAAATGGCCTCCGTTTCAGTATTGCCCCATCTCAAAAGTATCGCCGTAGAACTGGCCACTTACTCATGGAAGGGAGTGTCCGCCCTGCAGCAGGGGGGACGAAGACTTTTCCGAAAGAAAACCGTATCTCCGGAGATCTTGTAAACGACTGCTTCCGGTCGGTTCCGTTCAGTCGTATGCTCGTGTTATGCAGTGTTTCAAGCGGTCGCCTCTCGCTGAGGCGACCGCTTTTTTGGCAGGGCTGATATGAGCGCCAGCCCGCAACCAGTCCGTCATGTTAAAACACATCGCCATCAAGATACTGCAGGAATCTCTTCAGCGTCGGCGAGGCGCCTTGTCCCTCCGGATAGGCGCATACCAGGTTTCTAGACGCCCACTTGTCTGCCAGTCGTAACATTTTCAGGTTCGCATTCGTCGTATGGGGCTGGAGATCTCGTTCACCGATTATGCCAATCCCCAGGTCGGCCTCGACGCATCGTATCAGGGAATTTATTCGCTGCACCATGACAGTGGATTTTATCGGCATCCTGTGCCCTTTTCTGGCCTCGGAAACAAGTTCATCCAAAACACCTCCTTCATGGAAAGAGACGTTTTCGTAGCCAAGGGTTTCAGCGAAGAATACGGTGTCGGAAGCTCGCTTTTCAAGGAACAGCGGATGGTCTCTATGTCCCACTACCCATACCTGATCCGCTTTGAAGGGCTTGAGTTCGAATCCCGCCGTATCGACTGAGTCATATATGATGGCCATGTCCAAAACATCTTCCCGCAAAAACCTCACACCCTGCCGGGAGAATATTTCCTGCACCGTCACCTGAACTTCGGGATTGTCCTTCTTGAACTGGGCAATGTGAAATGGCAATACCCCGGCCATGGCTCGGGGAATAGCAGCAAGCCGCAACTCACCCGCCTTCCCTTCGGCAAAGCGCTTCAGATCCGCTCTTACCTCGGCGTATTTGTTCAGCAGTTGCTCGCAGTGTTCCGCAAAAGTCTCGCCGGCCGGCGTCAAATGAGTACCTGAAGGCGTTCTTGAAATCAGCACGATACCAAGTTCACGCTCAAGATCGCTGATTCGCCGGGATGCAGCAGATGCTGCGATGTGTTCATTCCTGGCTGCCGCGCCGATACTGCCCAGGCGGGCAACCGCCAGGAATACGCGCATGGTGATGATGTCGAAACTTTCCATGATCTCACTTCACGCTTGAGGTGTTGTTTCGTTAGCGATAATTCGCGAGAAAAAGGCATGGCATACTATCTGCATTATACAAATTGTCTGAGAGGCCACAAAGGGCTGATAACGGGGCGGCCATTTAAATGCCAGGCTCATCATGAAAATACAGGAGACAGCGGTGGCCCCCCATTCTTGAACTACTGACCGGTCATTTTAAGTTATGTTCATAGTCCCCGGGGTTGAGACAGAGCTCTCCCGCGGGGAAAGAGTCTGCGCGGTCTTCGGCAAATTGCTGCTCCATTCGCGGCTTACGCCCGTTTAACAAAGGCTTCTATTCTGCGGGATTCCATCTTTTCTTTTTGCTATAGCGTTTCGTTGAACAGCCATACAGGAGCGCGGCCACCGGCCTGCACTTCGCAGAGCTGTTCGGGCAATTCGATCAGGCAGTTCGCTTCGGCGATAGCCTGCAGTCGGGGACGTTTGCTGAGCGGCCGGACCACGAGAGGGGTGTCGGCATCGATGCAGCCGGCTGATCCGTAGATGAATTGCGTCCAACCGGCTGGGCCACTGATCGTTTCTGTGACGGGGGCGGTAATCCGGCCCGGGAACGGATTGTTGTAGCCGAGACGCCTGCGGATGCCGGGCAGGGCCAGTTGCCGGAAGGCTACATGGTTGGAGGGCGGGCCGCCCGGCAGGTTGAAGATCAGCGCATCGCCGGCCAGTGCCATCGAGATGCCCTTGCCCGGCCCGATCCGTACCCGGTGAAAGAGCTGGCGCACCCGGCAGCGCTGCATGGCGCGCAGGGTCAGGTCCTTGTCACCGTCGAGCACACCGCCGCAGGTGAGCAGGATATCGTAGTTCTGCAGTGCAGTGCTGAATACCTCTTCCAAGTTGTCGAGGTTATCGTGCAGGAGGATGGTGTCGACCGGCAGACCCAGCGCGTTTAGCTCGGCCTCGAGGGTAATCATATTGCTGGCCGCAACCTGGCCGGGGCCGATCGGCTCGCCGGGCGCAACCAGCTCGCTGCCGGTGGCGACCACCATGATCGACGGCCTTCGGTAGACCCGGACTGCGGTGGTACCGGCGGCCGCCAGCAGGCCGAGATGGCCAGCGCCGAGGCGGGTGCCCGCCTCGATGATGACGTCGCCGGCGGTGATGTCGGCGCCCCGGCGCAGCACGTTGCGGCCGCTATGGGCATCGGCCCGGGCCTGAACGGTTGTTGCCTGCTCGTCGGCAAACTCTGAGGCGAGCACCGCATCAGCCCCGGCCGGCAGGGTGCCCCCGGTCATGATGCGGACTGCCGTGCCCGGCAGAACGTCGGTTTGATCGATGCCTCCGGCGACCACGGTGCCGGCCAGTTTGAGGGTGACCGGTGAGTTGCGGCCGGCGTCGGCGACATCGACGCTGCGCACCGCGTACCCGTCTTTCAGGGAAGAGTCGAT
>CAZUJZ010000305.1:0-3946 GCA_964620665.1 uncultured Desulfofustis sp.
GCCTCGGAGGCCAGCCGATCAGGCCGCAGCGCAGCAGCCGGAGGCAGGACCGGCCTGTCCTTCCGACAGCGGCGGTAATTCTTCAGGTCGGGTTTATTTTTTGTTGTGACTGCAGTCGTGGGGGGAGGAGCCATATATGGAGATCATCAAATTGTCGATCGAGACCGACGCCCGGCTGGTCGACGCCCTGAGCGATTATCTCGTCGGGGTGCTCGAAGCGGCGGTGGAATGCGGTGTGGATCAGGCATCATCGGTCACGGTGGTGCATGCGTTTCTGCAACCATCGCCTGCTGCCGGCAGGGGCGGCGACGAAGCGGAGCGGCGCCTGGCCCTCCACGGCCAAGAACTGGCCGCCATCTTCGGGGTCGCGCCGCCCCGGATCACCCGGCACATCATTGCCGATCAGGACTGGGCGACCAGTTGGCAGGAGCATTTCCGGCCCTTTACCATCGTTCCCGGCCTGGTGATCGCACCGACCTGGGAAGAATACCGGCCCACCGATGCCGAACAGGTCATCGTCATGGATCCGGGCATGGCGTTTGGCACCGGGCATCACGCGACAACCAGGCTCTGCCTGGAGCTGCTGCGTCAGGTGATCAAGTCGTCGGCGGAGCCCCGGGTGCTCGATGTCGGCACGGGTACCGGGATTTTGGCGATGGCGGCGGTGTTGTTCGGCGCGGCCGGGGCGGTAGCGCTTGACAACGATCCGGAAGCGGTGCGGGCGGCCGCCGACAATGTGCGCAGCAACAAGCTCCAGGGCCGGGTCGAGGTGTCTTCGCGCCCGCTTGGTGAGTGTGCCGGGCGCTATCAGGTTGTTGTGGCCAATATCGTCCACGATACCTTGCTCGAACTCGCCGGCGACCTGGCCCGGGTCACCGACGAGCGCGGCAGCCTGCTGCTGTCCGGCCTGATCTGCGGCGCCCAGGTGACATCGCTTCTGGACCGTTTTACAGCGCTTTCGTTTCGGTGTGGCGGTCAGCTGCAGGACGGCGAATGGTGCGCACTGCACCTGGTCAAAACGGGAGACTGAAGGATCAGCCGGAGATCTGCATCGGTGAGAGCTGGTAATCGTCGTCGAAAATGACGGCCATACCGCCGTCATCGTGGCGGATAACCACCCCGGTGGCCTTGACCCAGGCCGGTTTCCCGGCGCAGCGACGGAGACTGTCGAGCGACAGGATAAAGCGCAGTTTTTTCAGGTCGACAAAGGAGATCAGGAATTCCATCGCGATCCGGCTGGCGACCGGCAGGGGCTGATCGGTGCTGATAAAGGCGCCGCCGGAACTGATATTGGCGGTGATCAGTTCGCCGAAGGATTCGATGTCGGCGCCGCTGATCAAGGCCACCCGAACGGGCAGGTGCATCGTGAACCGTTCGTGCAGGCGTTGTTCGAGCGGTTGTGTCTGGTTCTTGGGATCGGTCGTCGTCATGAAAATGGGGAGGTTGAAAAATTTGGGATTTCGTTCAAGATCGAGGCGCGCAAGAAAATTTTACCGCAGGCATACACATGATATTCCGAGGATAAAATTTGCTTGTGCAACGATGAGATTAGGCGGAATGACAATTTTTCAAGGTTCCCAAATGTCTGATTGTACGTAGAAGCGCCCTGTTATGTTTGACAATAGATAAATGTTTTCGGAAAGTCAAATATGAGACGTTTTTTTATTGAGCCGGTCGTGGATCTCGACAGCCCGGTGGTTCTCGACCGGGAAGAGGCCCACCACTGCCTGCGGGTGCTGCGCCTGCAGCACGGAGACGAGGTGGAACTGCTCGACGGCATCGGCGGCCTGTACCGCGGCTCTATCGAGCTGCTTGGCCGGCAGGTGGCGATCCGGCTGCAGGCCGAAATCGCCCGGGAGCCGGAATCGGCATGTCCCGTCTGGCTGTTTCAGGGTGATCTGAAAGGGAAAAAAATGGATGAGTTGGTGCAGCGCTGCACCGAACTCGGGGTGACCCGGTTCCTGCCGTTTACCAGCAGTCGCAGCCAGGGGCGGATCGAAGAGGAGCGGTGGGTGCGTAAGCAGCAGCGCTGGCGGGATCTGGTGCGGGCGGCCTGCAAACAGAGCGGCCGGTTGCACCTGATGGAAACAGAGCGGCAGCGGCCGATCGGTGATCGCCTTGCCGAGGAGCTGCCGGCGGCAACGCTGAAACTGCTCTTCTGGGAGCAGGAAACAACACGTCGCCTGACGGCTGTCGATTGGCCGACTGGCGGCCGTCCGGCAGCCATCGCTCTGATGATGGGACCGGAAGGCGGTTTTGCCGAAGAGGAGGTCCACCTGGCTCGCCGGCACGGTTGGACGATTGTCAGCCTTGGCAGCGGGATTCTGCGGGCGGAAACGGCCACGATCGCGGCGGTGGCCATCGTTCGGCACCGCCTGGGAGCAATCTGATCGTCCGGGCGGCAGCTGTCTCCGGCAACGGCCGAGCGACTGCCGGCTGTCCGGCTGTCCGGGACACTCAGCGTGGCGGGATGATGGCCTCCAGGCTGTCCGTGGGCAGCCAGCCGGTGCGCCCCGTCTCGTCGGTGACCGAGGTGAAGTCCCGGTGCTCGGCGTGCGTTGAGACCAGCCGGCCCTGCCGGATGGCACCGACCGGTGTGGCTTCGGCAAACGGCGAGACGACCAGCTGCCCGTCGGTCACCACCACCGCCCGCTGCCAGTGGTGGTGGCGGGCGCTCGCCGCAGTCAGCCCACCGGCAAAGAGCAGCAGGCAGAGGATGAGCAGCAGCGCATCGACGCTTCGTCGCGGCCTTTTTTTCAGGGACAGCAGCGCAAAGCCAAGGTAGATAAGGAGGCCGGCCAGGCTGACGAGCGACCACTGAGAGATGGTCAGCAGAGTGGTGAGCTGCTCACCCAAGGACGGCTCAGGTAAAAAGATCCCGTGGTGTTTCCTGAGCAGGGCGAGGTTCCCGGCGGCGTCCGCATCTCCGGGCGCCAGGTAGAGGCTGCGCAGGTAGAAGAGCGTTGCCGCCCCGGCGTTGCCGAGCCGGGCATGGGCGTTGCCGATATTGTAGAGCAGCGATGCCGGCGGGTGCTCGCCGCCGAGCCGGTGGTAGCACTCGATCGCCCGGTCATAATCCGCCTGGTAATAGAGTTCGTTGCAGCCGTCGAGATCGGCGGCCGCCAGGTTCCGGGCAACCGGTGACACGGCGAGCATGAGCAGGCAGAAGATTATCAGCAGTCGACTTTTCATGACCATTCTCCGATGAAGCTGCGAAGCGCATCGTGCAGCTCGCGCCGCTGCTCTTCTTCCAGGTGGGACGCTCCGTAGGCATACCGGTCGGCCAGCAGAAACAGGGTGCTGACCGGTGACTCCTCGCCGAGCCGGGCGCGGATATCTGCGGTGGTCAGCGCCTCGGCCCTGGTCTGCCAGCACAGGGCGAGAAAGGAGCGGACCGCCTGGTGGACGCGGGGCAGATAGTCGGCCGGCGGGGCCGTGCCGGCCCGCTCGATCAGCGCCAGTGTCTCCCGGCGCACGCGCTCTCTGGCCCGGGCGTGCAGCCGCTCCGGCCGGCGTCCCTGCAGCGCCCGGTGCAGGCGGAGCGCGCTGACGCCGCCAATCGCCGCCAGGGCGGCGACGAGAGCGCTGATAAACCAGGGTGTGTAAAACAGCGGCACAAACGATCCGGATGGTGCCAGGGTCAATTTCACCGGGGCCAGATCGTCCAGGACCGATTCCGTCCGGGCAGTCGGAGCCGGCTGCCGATCTTGGTGCGGCGGGCCGGCGGCGGCGGCCGCCGTTCCGGCCGGGCTGGTGGTAACGAGCAGATCGACCGGCTCGGTAAGCAGGGTCTGGTAGCTGCGACGCTGCGGATCGAAAAAGCTGAAAGCCAGAGGGGGCAGGCGACGGACCGCCGGGTCGGTGACGACCACCGCCTGCTCGAAAACCTTTCTGCCCTGGTACGAGGTCTGCTCGGGGTGCAGCGTCGCTGTCGGCGGGTACTCTT
>CAZUJZ010000306.1:0-3931 GCA_964620665.1 uncultured Desulfofustis sp.
ATTGTTTGATAGGTGACGAGCTGACACAATTTTGTAGTGCTTAATTGTTTTATGCCGCCCTTATACTGTTCGGTCACCCCCCGGGTGCGCCGACGTGCCCGCTCAAACGACAGCCAGGAACCGATAAGTATATATTTACTCTCTTATTTTGTGGTACTGCCGACGGTGGGGACAACACCTTATCGGTTTAAATCGGCTCGATACCGGTCGATACCGCTTGCAAAAGCGAATCGTGCAAGATAGAGTTTATGGGCATATGTTAATGTTCGATCTGATCAAGGCAGCTCGCCTCATTTGAGCCGAAAACCCTTGTATTCCGAGAAATCGGTAAGTATTGAGTTGGTGCTTGCCGGGCGTACTCGGGCTCATTGGATCAAATGACAAAGCCTTTTCAGAGTAGTTTAGCACGACCATGCGTTTATTAACAAAAAGGTATCTCGCTTATTGTCTGGCGGGAACCTGTCTGATCGTCGCTCTTCTCAGCTACAGCTTCCCCTCGAAATCCGTCAATGAATCCCCGAATCGTATTATGTTCAGCAATCCCGGGGGATCGATTCTCTTTGACCACCATCGCCATGTTCAGGATATGGACTTGTCCTGCGACTCGTGCCACCACTCCATCATCGAAGCTGCCACCGACGTGACCGATTCGTGCGGTGCCTGTCACCGGGGGGACATGGACCAAGGGGTCAAAGCTTTCGGGCCAAACGGTTTGTTTGATCACGATCTGCACAGCGAAGACGTGGGCGCCTCCTGCAGCGATTGTCATCACGACATGGCTGACAATGATGAACCTGAACCACAGGCGTGCGATTCTTGTCACACGGCCGGCTCGGGAGGCTATTCCAGTATCAATCGCACCGATGCATTTCACGGGCAGTGTATCGGGTGCCACGAAGCGTTCGGTGTAGCGCCGGAACGAGCCGATTGCAGCGGCTGCCACACGCCGCGCAATCGAGGCTCCGCCTTTCATGATCTCTGTATCGGTTGTCATGAAGACATGGAAGCCGGACCGACACTGAACGATTCGGACTGCACCTGGTGCCACGCGTTCTGATGGTCCCGTCCGTGTGGTGAGCGCCGGCTGCAGGCGGATATAATAGACTGAGATGGCAATGCTAAATAAAATATTCCCGAGACGCACAAAACCTCACTTATATGCCGCTGCCACCACTGATGGCCCCGATCTGCCACTATCGATTGAGCCGGCAGAACATCTCGTCTATCATCTCGGCGTAGACGATCAGTACGACAAAAACCTGCTGAAAATCGGAGACGCTGTCAAGATCGGCCAACGGCTTTGTCTGAACCCGCCGGCACAAGACTATTGCCTGTCCGGACGGGCCGGTCACATAACAGCCAGTACTCAGTTAACCGGAACCTTCGGCCGACGCCTGGTCGCCGTTACAATCTCAGCGGCTGAAGGTGCGCAGGATGTTGACGAACATTTCAGAAATGCCTGCCGAGCCCCCTCCCTCGAGAAAGCCGGTCGCTACTTCGGCGGTCTTCCGGGCAAGCCTGATTTCCTCGGTTTGGCCGATCCCGAAAACCAGATCGAGAGGCTTGTCATCCTCGGCGTCGATGACGATCTCCTGGGGTCCACCAACAGCTATTTTGTCAAACGGCAGGCTGCTGAATTGGCTGGCGGCATTACCCTGCTCAAAGAAATCAGTGGGGTGACCGACTGCTGGCTGTTCGTTCCGGATTATCTTGAATCGTCGATATCGGTGCCATCGGTTACGGTGCGAACCGTCAGCGCCAGATACCCGGAGGCCAATCGAGAAATGCTCAAAAACCGCATCAGTCGGGAAACAAAAACCTCATCGATTGACAACACAACCGCTTTTTTCAGTGCCGAAGCAGTCTGCGCGCTTCATGCCGTCTGCTCTCAGGACGCTCCATTCCCCGACAAGATCCTCACCTTCGTCGGCAAGAACGGAGAAAGGCGACTCGTCTCCACCCTCGTGGGAACTCCGATTCGTGCAATTCTTGATCATTTCGGCGAATCCCTGCATGAAGGAGACCGGCTCGTCACCGGTGGGCCGATGAAAGGAACCGCAGTTTTCTCTGCTGATTTTCCCGTGTGCCCGACCACGGACATCATCATGGTCCAAGACCGCCGCGACATCATCGAAACAGAGGACGTGGCCTGCATCAACTGTGGGGCGTGCGTGCGAGTCTGCCCGGCGCATATTCAGGTCAACATGCTGATCAGACTGCTTGAAGCGCAGCAATACGATGAAGCGGCCTCGCGGTACAACCTGTTTTCGTGCATTGAATGCGGTTTGTGCAGTTATGTCTGCGAGGCGAGAATCGCCGTGTATCAACATATTAAAATCGCCAAAGCCGCACTGAATCACTGGTAATCCTTATGGCCACCGAGAAATTGCCCGCGGCAGAAAAAACAAATATCGCTGTGCCGGACGATCCCCCTGCCGTCAATCGTCTGGTCTGAGGGAAGCTCTATGTCCTCACTATCGGAGAGCAGCTGCAAACTACATGTTTCCCATGCTCCATTCTGGCACAACGGAAGCAGTGTTTCGGAAAAAAATTACCATATCCTCCTCGCCTGTCTGCCGGCAGTAATTCCCGGCATCATTCTCTATGGCAGAGCGGCTGTGGGTGTCGTGACGCTGGCGATCGCTTCGGCCATCATCTGGGAACTGATTTTCAATATCATCGCCAAGCAGAAAATCACCGTTGGCAACGGCAGCTCTGCTCTAATCGGTTTACTGCTCGCCATGATGCTGCCGGCAACCACCCCCTGGTGGACGGTCGTCTGCGGGACGTTTTTTGCGGTCATCATCGGCAAAGAGATTTTTGGCGGTCTCGGCGCCAATCCGTTCAATCCCATCGTTCTTGCCATAACAATCCTGACGGTCTCCTGGGGGGATTACCTTGATTTCAACCGTGCCCTGCTGGACTATCAGTTTGAATTCAATCCGATCTATCCGCTGACATTGGCCAAAGTCTTCGGCTCGGCAGGGGTTGATTCGCTCTCATTGTGGGAGCTGTTTTTGGGAAATCAGCCCGGCGGCATCGGCTCCACCTGTGGTATCGGGCTGCTTATCGGCGGCGTGTATCTGATAGTAAAAGGTTTTATTCGCTGGGAAATCTCCGTGTCTTTTCTTGCTGGAATTTTCCTGACCGCGGCCGTCTTCCGGCTCCTCGACCCGGATCTTTATGCCGGACCCGGCTTTCACCTGGTAACCGGCTATTCGTTGATCGGTGCTTTTTTCCTTGCCACTGAAGATTCATCCTCCCCGGTAAATCCCGTGCCGATGATCCTGTATGGGTTGCTGGGGGGGATCCTCACGGTGATGATCCGCAATATCGGAATCCACGTGAACGCGGTACCATACGCCATTCTCTTGATCAATCTTGTCAATCCGTTATTGGACCAGATCAAGGTAGTTAAAAAATCGAGGCAGGCACTATGAATGAAATGGTGCGGATGACTGTCGTTCTCACCGGGCTGGCAACGATTGCCGGAGGAGTGCTGGCAGCTGTCCACACGGGTACGGCAGACCGAATCACGGCTCAACAACTGGAGTTTGTCAAGGGCCCTGCGATCAAAACAATCATGGCCGACACCACCAACAACCCCGTTGATGACTATTTCAAACTCCCGGTCGAAGACGGAGAAAAGACTTTTTTTGTCGGTTCCTACGAGTCGGGTGCCACCGCCGTTGCTTTCGAGGAATTCGGCACAGGATTCGGCGGTGAAATCGGTGTCATGGTCGGTATTGACCTGGAAGACGATACCGTTCTCGGCGCGGCCGTCACAGTGCACAGTGAAACACCGGGCTTGGGAGCAAAAGCCAAAAACGACCAGGCGTTCGTCTCTCAGTTCAAAGGTTTACCGGTAACGGCCAAGGTGGCGGTTACCCAGGATGGAGGGAAGATCGATGCCATCAGCGGTGCAACGATA
>CAZUJZ010000307.1:0-3925 GCA_964620665.1 uncultured Desulfofustis sp.
AACCAGAAAATGCAGAGTATTTTCGCGTAGCCGCGAAAAACTCTGATTTTGATCGTTGGCAACTGACAGATGAGTTTGGAAATCGTAGAGCCCACGCCGATTGACGCCCCAGGCGTCATTGTAGAAGCCGAGGTGCAGTTGCACCACGGCTACCGCTTCCTGTCGGCTGTCCTGGGGCAAGGGCTTGTTGGCCTCATTGGCTGGATCATGATCCTCACCGTCATCATCGCTGCCATCGTCGTGGTCATCCGCCACGCCGGCATTCCCGGCTGCCACCGCCGTGGCACCGTGTTCTTCCAGCTTGCACACGTCTGTCTCCTTGTCTTCCTCTGCAATGTCGGCGTGGGCGGTTTCATGGTGGCATACGTGGGCCTCGGCCCGATGGACGAAATGATCATGCTCCTCGTCGGAGAGAACCTTATCTCCATCTCAGTCGGAATCGGCACCGTCCTTGCGGCCGTGGCAACGAGCATTACACTCATCTCTGGCAGTTTCTTGATGATCGCAACATGAATGAAAGGTTGCCAACATGACGCCGGAGCATATTTCCAAAGGCCGCGGACGGCCTTCGGAAAATGCTCAGCGTCGGCGTTCGAATCAAGAAAACAAGAATCTTCCCGTTGACGACCGCAGCCTCTTGGGTATAGTATCTATACCATGGAATTCGAGTTCGATCCAAGGAAGAGCGCGACAAACAAGCGTAAGCACGGCATGGACTTCGTCGGCGCCCAAGCGCTGTGGGATGACCCGGATCTCATCGAGATCCCGGCGCGAACTGAGGACGAGCCGCGCTTCTTGGTGATTGGCAAGATCGCGGACAAGCACTGGTCTGGGGTCATCACCTATCGTGATGACCGCGTCCGGATCATCTCAGTTCGGCGATCTCGAAAGGAAGAGGTGGAGATATATGAAAGCTAAGGATTTTGACAAAGCGTTTGATTCCGGTGAAGACATCACGAAGTTCCTCGATGTCTCAAAGGCACGCCGTCCAGAGCAGGAGCAGAAGCGCGTGAATGTTGACTTTCCTGTCTGGATGATCGACTCGCTGGACAAGGAGGCGAAGCGCCTCGGCGTGCCTCGGCAGTCCTTGATCAAGGTGCTGATCGCACAGCACCTTGAACATGCAACCGCATAAGGCAGGGATTCGAACCTGCGCGTGCACCGTACGCGCTATTCGAGCGCCGGTGACGCAATCGTTCGACGTTCTGGAGTTATGATGACATTGGTCAAAGACAACGAGGCATTCATCACGCTCATTCGTGTCGCTCAGGGCGACCCAACAATACGAAGGCAACTCGTTGCGATTCTCTCGCTGGACAAGTCGCAACGTGAGCCAGCCCTACATACCTTTCTAGACGAACTGACACTCAAACAGAAACCCCGGGATTTCGTTGCAGCAGTTGCTTGCCTCCTTGGCGAAGACACAACCGAAGCAACACTCTCCATTCTGAGAAACACTCTTTCCGAAGACCCCGGACTCACTGAATCTGTCGGCAAACAGTTGGTCTTCGCAGCAAAGCTACTCATATCAATTCCGGCAACTGCTGCCGCTTTCTGGTTTCTTGTTATGGGCACCTTTGCGGGACTCGACTTGATCGGTCTTACGACCGCCCCCATCGTTGGCTTGCCCATGGCTTTTCTGGGCGTATTCATCGGTGCCTTCATCGGCGGAATGTACGTCGTGAATCGGTCGTGGTTGCTTCTTGTTGCCATAGCAACTGGTGACATAATCGTTGCTCTGGTTTTGAAACTTACAGAACATGGAGCGTCGAACATTTGAATTCACCGTACTCAGGCAATCCGCGCTTTCAGCGCGTCTCACCTGAGCCGGTGATTCACGACGTTCTGTAGAGAAGATGAAAAAAATACCGACACTATTGATACTCGTTTTTCTCGTAGTCTTCTGTTCTTGCAGCCAACGGCGGCAGCATGTCTCGCACCCTCTCCTTGCAAAGTATTTCAGAGGCACCACAAATGAGATCTTCTGGGTCGTTCAGCAAGACCATGAGCTGTTTCTTGTCAGACATAGTCTGAACAGGAAAACGCAGCAACCCCTCTCAGACGAGCTGATCACTCAGGCACTTCGCGATTGTCGCATTGTTGTCACAAATGAGATTATCGCCGCCGACATTGGCAACTTGGTGCGAATACTGCAATGCGGGAACCGACGTGATTACTACCTGATCGAAAAGGTAACCAGAGACGATGCGCAATGGGTGGTGCAGTCGAGATATTGGGAGGACCCACCGGACAATGCCAATAGGCGTTCGGGGGGCTTTGTGTACACTCTCTTGCTTGATGACCATGACATGCTGACAAACATCGTTGTTAAAGCCTTGCCTCCAATCGCATGGAAACAGAAGCGGAGCGCGCTGCATTGATAAGCATCGTTGTCAAAACCTTGTCCGCAATCGTAAAACTAGGAACACAGAACAAAAACATCGACTCGTACGTTTCAGACCGCGCCGCATCGCGTCCCGGTCTGAAACGACGGTCATGCCGATCGTTCTGTTTAAGAAGATGATGAAAGACGCACCAATCTGGGTCTACATGCTTGGCGGGATCGCTTTCTGCGCCATCTTCGTCACGATGGGCCTGATGCTTGGCAATCCCGACTGGCGATGCCTCGCACTCGGCGTTGCCTCAGGTGTCGGAACTTTGTGGTGGGTTCTGTTGATCATCCGTGGAGGCGGAGGCATGCGTACGCTCGTTATGTCGCCCAGGCAGGTGCACGCCGCAGCAAAGCAGACTGTGCAGGATCGTGCTGATAAAATCGCTAAGCAGAGCCCATTGCTGGCCGACCAGATGCGGCATGAAGCCGACAGCCTGCAGCCGCCAGATCCACGGGGCAAAGGCGAGAAGATTGCTGTGTTGTGCATCCTTGTGGCTCTGCTGGGCGCCATAGCAGGCGTAGCCGTCTGGTTCGCAAAACAATAGGAGAGAGCCAACAACACCTTCGAGCTTATCGGCTCTTACGCGCCGAAAGCTCAAGGTCAACGTTCTGTTTAAGAAGATTGATGAATGGATGGAGGAAGAGAATCATTGCATGTCAACATGCCGGAGTGTGCATCGTGGCAAGCGCTGAAATCCGAAGAGGAATGATTTGCCTTTTTTCAACATCTCCCAGGCTTTGGCCATTCAACAAGATTACGGATTTTGCAATTTCAATCTCTCCTTGCGAAAACAAACGAATAACAACAAGATACACGGAGAAACAGAACCAAAACATGGAGTGTATTGAAAATTCCGCAGAATTTTCAAACACTCATGTTCAACGTTAGCATGAGAAGATGAGACTGAAAGCCATACTCGCGATACTCCTGTGTGGAGCGTGTGCCTCATGCACCCAGCCCAACGAAGACACGTTCAGCTCCCATCCTGCACCGTTGCCGAATGACCTCCCAAAGCGGGAACCAGTCAGGATCACCTGGCCACCGCGCCAACAGAACGAGCCATCCGAAATCACAGCATGCAGGTCGATCTGGCCGGATGCCCATGTCCGAAACATGAATCATGGCCAGACCAATCGTTGGCACTGCCTTCTCGTCATGCATCCCGCCAAGACCCAGTTGTCGGAAGTGCTCGCCTGCCGGCAAGCTCTGCTTGATCATGGCTGGCATCCCCAGAAACCGAAAAGCCCACCACCCCGCAGTGTGCCACCTTATTATCAGAGCACATCTGAGTCGTTTCAAAAGGAGAATCTGATTCTCTGGTTCTCCTTCGCAGCATACACGATCAAATTAGAAGTCAGACCTGTTGAGAAATGAAATGCGAACAAGGTCAGTGGAGCGTACGGCTAAAGCCGCCGCTCACTGCCGACGTTCGCTTCAAGAAATGAAAGAAGAACGAGACAACAGCACGGTCGATGCCGACATTGCAGAATTGGACCGAGACCTTGCGAAAGCAAAGCAACTCCTTCGCGATG
>CAZUJZ010000308.1:0-3859 GCA_964620665.1 uncultured Desulfofustis sp.
ACCGCCCAGCCCGGGGATTTGATTCTCAGGTAAAAAAAGCACGACAGCCCCGCACCGGTAACGGTGCGGGGCTGTCGTGCTTTTGCGCTTTGACGGATCAGCGCTGATAGCCGGCAAAGGCAAAGCGGTCGTTGGCGTAAAGCTGCGGGTCGGCATCGGGATAGGAGACTTCCTGGCCGTTCCACGGTTTTTTCAGCGTGTAGCTGTCGCCGGTCATGGTTACGACGTTGCTGCGATGCAGCGGGATTTTCCCGCCGGCGGTGGCGATGTAGCGCGGGATGGCATCGCCGGAGATATTGCCGTACATCGATTCGACGATATCGCGACCCACTTCGAGCGGTACCCGGAAGTGGGTGAACTGCGGGTTGCGGTAGCTGCAGTTGAAGATGTAGTAAGGCCGGACATAGGCCTCCTGGATGGTCTCGCAGAGTTTCCACATCTTGACCCGGCTGTCGTTGATACCCTTGAGCAGGACAGCCTGGTTGAGCACGGTGAAACAGCGCTTGGAGATGCGGCGGAAGGTGTCGCGCGAGACCGGAGTGATCTCCTGGGCCGTATTGATCTGGGTCACCACCCGGATTGGCTTGCGGTCGTTGCTGGCCTCGATGATATCGAGCAATTCCTCGTCGACCCGCATCGGCACGGTAACCGGCACCCTGGTGCCGAGTCGCTTGAGTTTGACGTGATCTATCCGGTCGAGTTCTTCGAGCAGCCATTTCAGCATGGAATTGGGCAGGACAAAGGCATCGCCGCCGGTGATCAACACGTCTCTGATCCTGGTGTTGGCGCGGATGTAATCGAGCGCCTCGTTGTAGGCATCGCGCGAGTAGATCTGGTCTTTGCGGCCGATATGGGCGATGCGCAGGCAATGGGTGCAGTACATGGCGCACATGTTGGTCGCCTTGATGGTCACCACCCGTGGATAGAACTGGTCGATCAATCGTGCCGGTGAATGGTCGGCCGCCACCGGTGGGATCTCGATACCGGCGTTGTCGATCATCTCGCCGGTCGGGATCGACTGCAGCATGATCGGGTCGTTGACGGTGCCCGGCATGATCAGGCTGGTGTAGTAAGGGGTGAGGCGCATCCGGTATTTTTCGGTGACCTCGGCGATCGAGGCAACGGCCGCTTTCGGCAGATCGATCAACCCGGCCAGGGTGTCGATGGAATCGATGGCGTGCCGGATCTGGCCCGGAAAGCTCTGCCACTCCTCGTCGGTCATCGATAAGGCCTTTTTGATCCGCTGCTGGTTCTCCAGAATCGTGTCCCAGAGTTCGATGCCGCTCGGGGCAACGATGTCTTTTTCCGCCAGATACGCGTCGACCCGCTGGTTGGCCTCGGCGGCGATGGGGCGAGCCTGAGTGAGTCGACCGCCGATGCTGACCAGGTGCTCGTCGATCTGCTGATGCTTGCGGGCCAGGGTCTCGAGCGTGGACCGGTCGATGGCGAACGCCAACGGAGAACACCGTTTCTCTCTGGCCTGGTTGAGCAGGAAGGAGAACAGGTCGAGGATCGGACCGGTTTTATCCGTTTGTTGTGCCGCGGCCAACAGGCGCTCCGCTTCGCGTTGCTGATCTTCCGGCAGCTTCGTTTCGCTATCGCCTGCAGCAAACAGCGTGGTAAAGAGGGCTTCGGTGTATTGATCCCAGTCGATGGTCGGCTGGTCGGTGTGGTGGCACGATTGCTCCATGTTATTCAGCCTCTGTGATGGTTTGTTGGATGAAGCCAACGCCCTGGCACAGCCCTTCATCGACGTCTTCGCGATTGCGCGCGACAGAGACGACGCGGGCCAGAAACGTGCCCGGCATGACGAGAAAATTGGTGCCCGGGTGTTCGAGAATGACAAAGTCCTTGAGCAACTCACCATTGGCTACCTTCCGGAAAGTCTCCCGTTCGTAAGGATTTTGCGGTATGTAACCGGTGGTCAGTTTTTTCGACTGGATCTTATAATTATAGGTCCCCCAGTGGATCTTGCGCAGGTTTTCTTTCATCTCCACGGTATTGCGCGGAAACCGTGCCTCGGTGACCGCATAGTATTCGAGCTCGGGCAGCATCGGCACGCCTTCAGGCAACGTCTGCTCGAGGGTGTAACAAAATTCCAGTGTAGTACCCTGTTTGCGGGCGTTGATTTCCAGGAAGAGGACCTCACCGTTGTTGTCGATCAGATAGTCGCAGCCGAAGATACCGCGGTAGCCTTTCTCGCCGAGCATGCGGCCGGCACGGACGGTATATTCGTGCATTTTTTCTTTCTGCTCGGTGGTGGCCAGGGACGGAAATTTGGAACCGATGAAGCGGTTGCCGTCGACGATCACCTGATCGGCGATGCCGGCGATGTAGACGTCCTGCTCGTTGGCGACTACGGCCAGCACCGTCGGGTCGAGCTGATGGGGGATGAACCGTGAGATCAGGTAGACGTCGTTGGTGGTCCCGAAGCGGCTTTCCACCTGCTGCTGGTTGTAGGTGACCGCCGAGTTGATGCCGGCCGCCGAATACGCACCGGAAACGAAAATACCGTCGGTCCACTTGTCACGCAGACCGGCCGTGGTTCTGAGCAGGCAATCCTTGTCTTCGCAGATCTTGTGGTCGGCCAGCGGCACGATCCCTTCGAGCGCCTTGTATTGCGTGATCTTATTGTTGAATTGCCGGGCAAGATATTTGTCGGGACCGAGAACCGAGACCCGGTCGATCTGGTCGAGCGTCATGTCGAGAACGCTCTCATAGAGATTGATATAGAGCTGATTCTGGTGCTCGAGAATCCGGTCGATCAGGATCCGAATAGCGGGGTTGTTCGACACGGCGCTCATGAATCGGGTCGAATCGATGCGCCAACTCTGTCGGGGCTTCTTGTCCTGCTGGACGAAGGCGTGATCGGAGATGAATTCTTCCTCGCCCCGCGGGTTGATGACGATAATATTGGCGTAGTTGTACTGGATGCAGATATCGGGAATGATCGCAACGAACTTGATCGGCCGGTTGGGAATCCGGTGGGCCAGGGCCTCTTGAACGAAGTAATTCAGGCTGTACGTCTTGAGTTCGCCGACGTAGAGAAAATAGTAGTAGTCCGGATTGTAATTGAAGTTGGTAAAAAGTATCTCGTCATCTTCGGGGACCATGAACGTATTCCTTGTCTGTGCGGAGGGAAAAAGTTGTTATCTGCGGCATCGGGAGCCGACAGACGGGGCTATTTGGTCGGTGGCAATCAGTCGGGAGCGGTGTATCGGCGTCTGTTTCGGTGAGAAAAGGGGCAGCGGTGCGGCGTTGCAGGAAAGCGTGCGAACAGTGCCCGGATAACGTCGTCGTGTCCCCTTCGGCCGGGGGTGGCGGGTCGGTGCAGTCCATGTCCTTCTGGATGCATGCTTTTACAGCCGATGAACGACAGTCGGGCCGGATAAACGCGGTGTCCGACCGTCGTTCTTTCGTTCAGGCCTGGTGTAGTGTTGTCAGTCATTAACGCTTGCCGGGTACTTTGTCAAGCGGTCACAAAGTCTTTTACCAGTCGGTGCGGCAATTCCCGTGGTGCGAACCGGTAGGTCGGGAAATGGCTTGACTTGTCAGCAGAATTTTGTGAATTATAGAGTATTGTATCGGAGATGGCTGGAGAGGTGAGGGGGCGTGCGCGTGACCACTTGTCGCCACGTATCTCCGCATCTTCCGGTATTTACCATTCCCCGCGTTCACACAACGGTTTCACTTGGCTCAACGCTTTGCCGCGGGGCCAATGATCGCATCCTTGGTTTGTTATTTAAGCCATGGATATTAATAATAAAAAAACGAGGAGGGATTGAGTATGAAGAAGCAGGCAGCTTTCTGTGCAGCCCTGACCCTGGGGTGTGTTATGGCGTTTAGTTCGGCGGCTGTC
>CAZUJZ010000309.1:0-3503 GCA_964620665.1 uncultured Desulfofustis sp.
GGGATAATCACCTGCCCTTTACTCGAGAGCGTCGTAGTCGCCATAAGATGCCTCCAACTTGATCGTAGTAAGACCATTGTAAGACAGAAAGAAGGTCGCGTCAACTGTTCTATTGGGTCGAGAATATGGCTTATCGCGCAATTCCTTCATGATTTTGATACAATAAGACGGCTATAGTGACTCATAACAAGAGAATCTCACGTATAAGAAAGGAATCTTTATAATCCGGACGATTAACAGCTTGTTGAGAGATGCAAAACCTGAGAAAGCATACGGGGTGTGATCATGGAAACGTTAGCTGATGATGAAAAACTCAAAAACCTCATGAAGCAGGCTATTATAGAGGCCATCGAAGAAAAAAAGGGAGTTGTCCACGATCTTCTTGTTGAGGTTATGGAAGATGTTGCCATGATCCGGGCTATTCAAGAAGGTGAAGAATCCGGCCCTGCCGGCAGAGATGAGATTTATAGATTCTTTCCCTGACCAGAACTCGACCAATCCCAGGCTTTTTACACCGCCTGAGAAAGTATCCAATCCTGCGGGTTCAACTCAATTTCCTGGGACTCCTGCAGCGGTTTGCGCTTTGCCGGCAGATTTCGAAAAACGTTGAGATGGCCACTGCAGGTCTGATCCGGATGACAGCTGTCGGCCATACAGGAGAGATAGATCGAACGAAGCAACCGATCCTGTCCTTCGCCAATCTGCTTTTTCCCGTTTTCCCAGCGGGACACGGTGGAATCGGTCACCCCGAGAATCCCCGCCAGCTCCTTTGCCTTGAGGCGCAGTTCCTTGCGCAGAAACTTGATCTCCTCCGCAACCAGCAATGATTTTTTCTGGCGGCAGATATCGTTGCCGATGGCTCGATTCAGTTTCTTGACATTTGGCAATGCGGCAAACATCTCGCCGCACTCCGTGCACTGATACTGGGTAATGCCATGCAACACAACCGGCAGACCGCTTTCAACATAATGGTACGGTTGATCCTTGATGGTTCGCATCGGCTTGCCGCAATTATAACACGTTTTCATTTTCACCCTCTTTTGAACAATTTCGAGCGAACCGGGATCGACACTCACACTTCTTCATGACAGCACGGTCATAACGACACACTGGAGCTGCTCTTCGATCACCACAACAACAGCACCCAAGTCACCATCGAGATCCTCATCTTCAAACGTATATCTCCAGTTTCGGCGGGATTCGTCGTACAGCGAAGAGGCGAGCACCCCTCGTTCAAGAATGGAAAAGACATCCTGCAGGGAATATCCTCGCTCAATCATCTTCTGTTTGGCATGGGAAGAAATGATCACCCTACCGTCGGCGATGATTGCCGCAATAATTTCCTTGAGCCGGGGTTCGCTGTGCTGTTGAGACGGATCGTATTCCATGGGAAGATGGATAGCCGTAATCTTGCGCTTCTGTCAAGTTATTCGGCTTCCTCGAACAGGATAGCCACAATCTTGCGCTTATGTCAAGTTATTCGGCTTCCCCGTCTGGGTCGTTGAATCATGTTTGCAAATTTAATATTCCGTGTTAAATTTGCAAAGATGATCCAACGACTGACTCAACAGACACTCAGACAATTACTTGCCAGAAACCCGGTCGTGGTACTCACCGGGCCGCGGCAAGTGGGAAAAACCACCCTTGCCCTGGAGATCGCCGCCGACTGCGACTCTGTCTACCTTGACTTGGAACGGCCGAGCGACCTGGCTAAACTCCACGATATCGAGCAATTCTGCAGCCTGCACGCCGACAAGCTACTTGTTTTTGACGAAATACAGAGAATTCCCGAACTGTTCGCACCGCTGCGCAGCATCGTCGACGACAGAAAGAGAAAGGGCAAAAAGGCCGGGCAGTTTCTTCTCTTGGGTTCAGCCTCACTCGATCTCCTGCAGCAGTCCAGCGAAACACTCGCCGGACGGGTATCCTACTGTGAACTGACACCGCTTACGGTGCAGGAAGTAAACAGCACCGACCTTTTTTCCCTCTGGCTTCGCGGAGGGTTCCCGGATAGCTATCTGGCAGCCGACGATGAGCAGAGCCTGGAATGGCGCGATAACTTTATTACAACATATCTGGAAAGAGACATCCCACAACTCGGTCCGCGAATTCCTGCGGAAACGCTACGCCGTTTCTGGACCATGCTGGCGCATACTCAAGGACAGCTCTTCAACGCTTCCGCCCTCGCCAGGGGACTTGAGGTGACGAGCGTGACCATCAGCCGCTATCTGGATTTGCTGGTTGATCTGCTGCTGGTTCGTCGGCTGCGTCCGTGGACAAGCAACCAGGGCAGACGACTGGTGAAAGCACCCAAGACCTACCTTCGGGACAGCGGCATGTGTCACGCCTTGCTCGGGATTGAAACACTCGACGACCTGCTTGGCCATCCGGTAGTAGGAGGCAGTTGGGAAGGCTATGTCATTGAAAACATCATCGCCGCACTGCCCGGGCGATCGACCTACGGCTATTATCGAACCAGCAGCGGCGCCGAGGTAGATCTGGTTATCGACACCGGAAAGGGCGACCTGCTCGCCATCGAGATAAAACGTTCCAGCGCACCTTCAGTCGCCAAAGGCTTTTACCGGGCCTGCGAAGATCTGCAGCCTACCAAACGTTATGTTATCCATGCAGGCAACGACTCCTTCCCTTTGGAAAAAGGTATTGAGGCGCTCCCCGTAGAAACATTTCTGCATCTGATGAGGGGATAAAAATGGTCTCCGTTAATACTCCTCACCACTGACCCACATCTTGACCGCAAATGGAACTTACGTACGCCCCCTGATTACTCAAACGCCGCTCCTTTGAACTACCGGGGTGCACGGACAATTCCCCGGACGGGACTTTAACCCGCCTGATAGTAGATTGTTACTGCGTACGGACAGTCCTCTTTTTGGGGTCGCTTTTCATTCAAAGATCGGTGTGAGCTTCGCAAGCACCTCGTCCATAATCGACGGTGGAACGCTTTCCAATTTACGCGCCTTACGCGAACCTAGATCGAGGGCGCGAGGCTGATCGCACCGGACAACACCGGTTGTGACTGTTCCCGCTCCAGGCAACGACACAGCAAAACCTGCCGTGCGAGCAAAGGCGCCGCCGCTGGTAATCGGCAGAACAACGGGGGTTTTTGTCAACCGATTAAAGGCAGTGGCAGACACGACCAGCACAGGCCGAGTTCCCTGCTGCTCATGTCCTGACGTCGGATCCAGCGAAACCAGATAAATGTCGCCGCGCTCCATTACAGCAACTCACTTCCAACCGGTTTGTCATCGAGCCAGGTGCGATCTTCCTCGCTGATCTCGGCTGATGAATCGCATTGGGCAAGTAGTTCATCAAGGCTATAATGTGGCCGACGCGTCGCTTCAACCACCAATCGGCCTTGATCGACAGCCAGCCCGACGGTTGCCCCGGCGTCTAGATCTAGCAGATCAAGGATGGCAGGTGGAACGGCCAACATAATTGAGCCGCCAACCTTTCGCAGAGTCGTTGTATACAAGATGGACCTC
>CAZUJZ010000309.1:3513-3855 GCA_964620665.1 uncultured Desulfofustis sp.
AATCAAACCGAACGAAAACAATGTGACCAAAGGCCTGTAGCTGACATTCAGAGGACAAATTGTTCGCGGCTAACGCTGAGATCGGGCGAAAATGTTATTTCCCAAGGCAATTCCCAGCTATATTATATTTAAATATAACTCAATTTGATCTTGCTTGCAAGCACACATAAGTGCCCGGCACGCATCGGTGTTACCCGCCAGTCCATCATTAAAGTCTGGCTGGTTGAACGCCTGCGCGCTGAAGCTAAGTAAATACGGGGGCCAAAGCTTGACTGGAAACCAAAAAGAGACTGTCTCTTTTTTGAAAAGTTAATAAGTTAAGAGCGTCCCCCCAGGGGAGTC
>CAZUJZ010000310.1:0-3854 GCA_964620665.1 uncultured Desulfofustis sp.
TCGAATCCTGAGCCCACGGCAGATTCCAGACCGGTCATGAAATGGGCAAAGGCCGAGTGGCTGTGCTTGACCGTTCCCGCGAACAGGTGACTCATCTCCGTGGCTTTTTCCTGCCACGTGGATTCCCCGGTCAATCTCGACAGCAGGAGCAGGTTCGAAAAGGCGGTGGAATTTGCCGACGGCGTTGCCCCGTCATGGAGCTCCTTGGGTCGTGACGGAAGTTTCTCGGCCGTATGTGCGGTCAGATAAAAGCCTTTGTTTTCCTCGTCCCAAAAATGCTTGATCATGTGCGCTTGAAGGTTTACGGCACGGATCAGGTAATCCGCTTCGAACGTCGCCTTGAAAAGCTCCAGAAGGCCCTGGATGAAGAAGGCATAGTCGTTCGCGGTCGCCACTATGCCCGCGTGTCCGTCGCGGAAACGGTGCAGCAATCCACCCGCTTCATCCGTCAGGTGGCGGGTGATAAAGGACGCGGCATTTTTGGCCGCCTCGGCGTAGGAATGATTGCCGAGGATACGGGCGCCCATCGCCAGGGCACCGATCATCAGACCGTTCCAATCCGTCAGGATTTTATCGTCTTTCAAGGGCGGGATTCTCTGTTTCCTCGCTTGATAAAGGGCTTCCCGCCTCTTTTCCCACCGCTCCGCAAGTTCCGTCTCCTTCATCCCGAGCGTTTCGGCCCATTTCGCGAGTGGTCGGGTCAGGTGCAAAATGTTGGCTCCGGTGCTTTTCCCTGTGGCCTCATCGGTAAAGTTTCCGTTCGGGCTTACATTCATGAAGCGCAGCCACCATTCGTCACTGTCGGCTCCCAGCACTTGGCTGAATTCACGGGCCGTCCACACGTAGAATTTTCCCTCCTCCCCTTCGCTGTCGGCGTCCTCGGCCGCATAAAAGCCTCCCGCCGCCGAGGTCATGTCCCTCAGGACGTAGGCGAATATTTCTTCGGCGGTTCTCGCGTAAAAGGGCTCTTTTGTCAGCTGGTAGGTTTCCAGGTACGCCATTGCCATCAGCGCTTGGTCGTAGAGCATTTTTTCAAAATGGGGCAACAACCAGAACTCGTCCGTGGAATACCGGTGGAAACCGAATCCGACGTGGTCCCATATTCCCCCGAGGCGCATGGCCTGCAGCGTTTTTTCCACCATCGCCAAGGCGTTCTCGTCGCCCGTCCGGTGATGATATCGTAAAAGGAAAACCATCCGGTGGGGCGTCGGAAACTTCGGGGTGGCGCCGAAACCGCCGTATTGCTCGTCGAAAATGCTCTTCAGCTCCTCGTAGGTGGCCTGCAAGGTGCCGGCGTCCAATTGTTCGGTGGTGGAGGCAAACGCGAAAGCCTTTCCCAGGTGCCCGGAAATCTCGTTGGCGGTCGTGAAAATTTTCTCCCTATCGTTTTCCCAAATATTTTTTACCTGTCCGCAGATATCGATCAAACCGGTTCTTCCGAATCCGGAGGTCTTCGGAATGTACGTTCCCGAGAAAAACGGTTTTTTGTCCGGCGTCAGGAACACGGTAAGAGGCCATCCGCCCCGCCCCGTCAGCATCTGGCAGGCAGCCATGTAGACCGAGTCGATGTCGGGTCTCTCTTCCCTGTCCACCTTGATGCAGATGAAGGTATCGTTGAGGTGTCGGGCTGCCTCTTCGTCCTCGAAAGATTCTTTCTCCATCACATGGCACCAATGGCATGTCGCGTATCCCACCGAAAGGAAGATGGGTTTGTTCTCCTCTCCGGCCTTGGCGAAGGCCTCGTCGCTCCACGGATACCAGTCCACCGGATTGTGAGCGTGTTGCAGGAGGTAGGGGCTTTTTTCATGTATCAGGCGATTGGTTGGCATTGCTGTTCTCCAAAAAAAGTGCTTTGACAAGCCTCCCGTGCGGTGCGAAACCACGTGTCGGTCAGCGAGCGGCTTCTTCCTGCGTGTCCAAGGTGATGATAGGGCGGCAGGGTTTTCAGTCTGCTGTCCTCGATGTGCTCTCCCACGGTGAAATGGTAGAGGCTCTGGAACCGGTTGTCGGAAAAACCTAACATTTCATGCACGGCGTCGTCGAAGAAGCACCCGATACCGGTTCCCCGCACGCCGAAGGCTTCGGCCTCCAGGTATAATACCTGGCCGATCATCCCGGACTCCCAGAACAGGCTTTTATAACGGTGAGGAGCCGTTTCGATCTCTTCTCGAAACCGGGCGATCATTGCCAGGGAAAATGCGCTTTCGCCAGCTATTTCCTGGTGGCAGCTCACCGTGGCGGCTTCCGTGCGAAAATCTCCGTGCCGGAGCATGTACAGGGGAAAATTCTCCGTGACGACGTCCCACAAAAAGTCTGCGCGGGCAGCGGAACGGATCGCAGCGGTGTCCTCGTTGTTTCTCAGAAAAAGATAAAGCCCCTGGGGCAAGTCATCAACATTGTGAACAAAAACAAGTAGATGAATCCTCGGTGGGGAGAGGTCGGAATCGAACGGGGCGGAGTTTTCACGGGGGAGCGTTTTGTCCAACATGGCGAAAAATTGCGCCGAGGAGATGCTGCCGTTCCTGTCGAAAGCCTGGGCGCTTCTTCTCTGCCGAATGATTTCAGCCGCCGAAAGCTCGCAGGCGGCCGTGTCTAAAAAAACCGTGTGCCGGAAGGGATAAAGCGCGGGTTCGGTGCGTGGTTTTTCGGTTACTTCGCCGGCCTTTTCGATCAGTTCCCAGGGAAGATAGTGCTTGCTTAAACGATTCGGAGTTCCGGAAAATTCGATTTTTTCGAATTCGCCGGCGATATCTGGGGGCAGATCCCGCTTTCCCGTTTCCGCAGAGGATGGGAAAATGTAGCAGAGCATATCTGCATGTTCCTGGTCCGCCCGCGTCCAATTAGTTTTGTCGAAGCCGAGAATAATTCCGATCTCCCGGTCGGACAAACCGTTGAGGCAGACGACTTTCCAACCGAACAGATTTGCCGAAAAAGAAAGACAGGCCAATGCGTGTCCCACGTCGTGGTTGCAGTAGCGGAAAGCGCGTTCACCGTATTTCCACGATTCCCGCCAGTAAATCGTGCTTAAGGCCGCCATGAATCCCGGGGCTTTGAAATACTCGACGATGTTTCTCCACAACTGCTCGGAAAGGAGCGCTCGTTGTTCCAGGGCATGCATGAAGGGATTGTAGTGGTAGACCCCCGATTCGAGGCCGTTCATATGAGGAAGCACCAGGTGGGCCTCGGTCGGGTGGAGATTGCCGCTGGAAGGATTTATCCGCAACGACCACCTGCCGGCCGGGGTGCCCTTCCAGGCGGACAACCCCATGGAAAGCTCCAAAAAACCGCCGATACTGCCTGGTGAAAATGGCATGACGGGGTTGTTTTTTCTGGCATATAAATCCTCGTGCGCGGCGTCAGGGTCCCTGCCGAGCAAGGGGAGCGGAATCGAAGGTGTTCCCTCGAATGTCCGAAAGGGCTCCGGTTGGTTGGCCCAGTCCATGAACCCGGACGATTTGGCGAACCTGTGGAAATGGTGCTTGGTAGCTTCGTGATAGGCGATTATGTCGTTCGAGGGATCGTTGCTCATTGTGTCGGCTTTCAATGGGGAAGCAGACCACGATGTATGACTGCTCTGGTGGCGTTTGTTTGGGAACCATGACCTCTTCATTTAATCTAAGGCAAGGTGGCGCCGGATCAAGGTTATGAGCAACAAACACATACGGCTACGGAAAATCCCTGGCATCCGGGATATGCTCTGCCGCAGGCAGTACCGGAAGCGGGGGATGATGATTTATCCGCTGATCATTGAATACATGCCCCGATGTCTGGGGAGTCACTACGAACAACAAACGCTTCAACACGGCCGGACCTAAAGTTTTTTTTATATGAAAATGAGCTCCCCGGGGCTGGTC
>CAZUJZ010000311.1:0-3791 GCA_964620665.1 uncultured Desulfofustis sp.
GGTTTCGGCAGCGGCAAAGGAGGCGATACCATCGGCAGCGGTATCGAGGGTGCCTGGAAGCCGAACCCGACTACGTGGGACATGGGGTATTTGAAGGTGCTCTTCAAGTACGAGTGGGAACTGGTCAAGAGCCCGGCCGGCGCCAATCAGTGGCTGGCCAAGGACGTGGACGACGAGGACATGGTCGTAGACGCCCACGATCCGGCGAAAAAGAACCGGCCGATGATGACCACCGCGGATCTCTCTCTGCGCTATGACCCGATCTACGAGCCGATCGCCCGGCACTACCTGGATAACCCCGAGGAGTTTGCCGATGCGTTTGCCCGGGCCTGGTTCAAGCTCACCCACCGTGATATGGGTCCCCGTTCCCGTTATCTCGGCCCGGAGGTTCCGGCCGAGGAACTGCTCTGGCAGGACCCGGTTCCGGAAGTCGACCACGAGTTGATAAACGAACAGGACAGCAAAGAACTCAAGGGCAAGATTCTCGCTTCGGGGCTACCTCTCTCCCAATTGGTTTCGACCGCCTGGGCCTCGGCGTCCACGTTCCGTGGATCCGACATGCGCGGCGGGGCGAACGGGGCACGCATTCGTCTGGCCCCGCAGAAAGATTGGCAGGTCAACCACCCGGGCCACCTGCAGACCGTGTTGCAGACACTTGAAACAATCCGGCAGGAGTTCAACGATGCGCAGTCCGGCGGCAAAAAGGTGTCGCTTGCCGATCTGATCGTTCTGGCCGGCTGTGCGGCCGTCGAGCAGGCGGCCAAGAACGCCGGTTATGATATAAGCGTACCGTTCGCACCGGGTCGTACCGATGCCTCGCAAGAGCAAACCGATGTGGAGGCATTTGCCGTGCTCGAACCGGTTGCAGACGGGTTCCGTAACTTCCAGAAAGCGAAATTCGCCGTCTCGGCGGAAGAACTGCTAGTCGACAGGGCCCAGCTGCTCACGCTGACAGCTCCGGAGATGACGGTTCTGATCGGTGGGCTGCGGGTCCTCAACGTCAATCATGATCAGTCGCCCCACGGCGTTTTTACCAAACGACCCGAGATCCTTACCAATGACTTCTTCGTCAATCTGCTCGACATGGGCACAACCTGGCAGCCGACTGCAGAGGATGAGGACGTCTTCGAGGGTCGTGATCGTGAATCGGGCGATTTGAAATGGACCGCTACCCGTGTCGATCTCGTTTTCGGTGCCAATTCCCAGCTGCGGGCCGTAGCGGAAGTCTATGGCTGTGAGGACGCGCAGGAGAAGTTCCTGCAGGACTTTGTCGCGGCCTGGGACAAGGTCATGAACCTAGACCGCTTCGATCTGGCCTGATAATCGCCATATTTTACGAAGGCTGCGGCGGCACGGGGTATAATCCTGTGTCGCCGCTCATTATCAAAAGGTGCGGACGTTTCTGTCCCGCACCCCTTCGGGCCCGGTTCCGAGCCCAGCCGGGCCTGCGGGATGCAGACTCCGGGACAGCCTACCGATCTATCCGGTCGAGACGGCATTCTTCATTGTTTGTTGTGCCGCCCGCCCATGGTAGTTATACAGAGGTCTTGCACTCAACGTCCGAATAAGAGCTGAATCGGCAAGAAGGTGATAGGTGGAAATGATGCCGCTGCGCCTCATCGGGATTGTGGTTGCTCTCGTCTTGATCGGCTGCCGGTCGGGAGATGCCGTACTCGAACCTTATCGGGTCGTCGAACTGGCTCCCGATATTATCGAGCCGTCCGATATTTGTCTGCATCCGGACGGGGCGTCGATGCTGATCGTCAGCGATAAAGGATCCCTCTTTCATACCGATGAAAACGGCGCGGTGCTCATGCGGGCACCGTTTCAACGGGGTGATTTCGAAGGGGTATATGTCCATGCGGGGAAAATCTACGTGGCCGATGAGAGCAATCGTCTCGTCCATCGCTTCGATCCCGACGGGCTGGTGCTGGAGCAGACATTCTCGGTGCCCTATGAAGGCAAACGAAACAGCGGCTACGAGAGTCTTGTCTTCAACCAGGTGCGCGAGGTGTTTCTACTGATCACCGAGAAGAATCCGGTGATCGTCTTCGAACTGGACGATGCCTTCCAGGTAAAAGCGGCCATTCCGCTCGATGTCGCCAGTGACATTTCGGCGGCAACCTGGCACGAGGGGGCTCTCTGGCTGGTCAGCGATGAGGAGCGGGCGGTGCTGAAACTGGCTCCCGACCGCTATGAAGTGCTTGGAAGATGGAGCATTCCGGCGGTGAAAAAGCCCGAAGGGATCGTTTTTGCCGGTGACTCCATGCTGGTGGTCTGCGACAAGGAACACCTGCTCTACTTCTTCGCCGCTCCGCAAGAGAAACGATAGATGAGAATCTCGGCAATAGCCAGGAAATTGTTGCTCACAAGACCTTGAGCCATTGCCGGCACCACCGGGCTGCTATCGGCCGGGTGAGGAGCGGTGCGCCGCCGATCATCAGACCCTGGTGGACGAGTTTGTCATCGAATCGTCGACTCTTGTCGAGGTGGATCGTCAGACGCGTATTGCCGAGAAGTCCCAGGGAGCTGCGTTTCTGGGGCTTTATTGTTTTGGGCAGACAGTCGAGCATAACTGCCGGGCTCGCCGGCAGGGGAAATGGATCGTAATGGTGAGCGAGCGATTCACGGTGTCGTCACCCGGAGCAGCGCTCAGCATGGCCCGTACCCCTTTTTTGCCAGGGTGATAGCGGAGCAGAACACCCGGGCCTCGATAGCCGGGAAGGGGCATGGTCCTTGCCGAGGCCTTCCAGTGAAACAGTGAAAAAAGAGGGAAAAGCGGAATGCGGCAGGGTCGTTCCTCACAGTCGACGACAGCCGCAGCGGCTATCAGCCGGCGCGGCCGGAAGGGGCCTGATGGGGCGAGCAGTACGCCGGCCGGCGAGTAGGTGACGGTCATGCTTCCGTACAAGAGCAGCAGGAATGCGGTGAGACCGGCACAACCGGATAGAAAGAGCCAGGTCGGTGCAGCGAGCAGGTGTTGCAGCAAACCGTCCGGGAGATTACTGGTGACCCCGCCGGGAAAGAGCAGCCACCGGAGAACGTGCTTGCCTAAAGAGCCGACCAGCAGGGCGCCTGTAATCCAGGCGATCCAAGACCGCAGCGGCGGCAACAGGGTTTCTTCAAAGATTGGTGTGCCGGTATGGTTGTGCAGCACGAAATCGCCCAGTCCTCCGTAACGATCGAGCGCTCGTCCTCCGGTAAAGACGACAAGGCCGAGTAATCCGAAGCCGCCGAGAAAAAGCAAAGCCGTCCCGTCGCCGGTTTTGCCGGTTACCAGACAGGATCTGCGGGGATCGTCCGGGTCATGGAAAATTGTGACGGCTGCTCCGGGCGGATACCGGTCGATCAGTTCCTCTGCCAGGTTTCGGCCGCGTTTGCCTCCTTTGCACGGATTTCCATGATAGGTTAGCCGGTCGTTGTGATACGTCTGCCCTTGGGTCCTGTACCCATACCGGATATCGGCTCGGAAGCACGCTGACTCACCACCGCCCGCACCGGATCGCTGGCGGTCTTCGACCACGCGTGAGGAGAGGACGACACCGTGGGTTTCAGACCAGTCCCGCGACGCTTCAGAGGCAGCGTTCAAGGCCATTCCGGCACTGAGAAAAAACAGCGAACCGAGCAACAGGAACCCGGCTTTGATCACAAAGTGAAGCGTGAAATACCTGCCGCTCATATCAGTCACCTGGAAAGGTATCTGTGTTAGCCCCCTGCGGATGCATCAAAAACCCAGGTCCGCCAAACGATGATTGTTCTGTCGGTTTATGCACTCGTGATCCTCCGCTCTC
>CAZUJZ010000312.1:0-3787 GCA_964620665.1 uncultured Desulfofustis sp.
CGGTAGCTGACAAAGGCCTGCACCGGGCGATCTGTCGCAGAGAGCAGATCCGCCTGACGGAGCGTTCGCACACCCAGCAATGGCGGAGGGTAGGCGACGTCGGTTCGCAGAAGGACGCGGCGCATCTGCTCGAATTGTCTGGTGGCAAGGCTGGTTTCCGCCAATGAGATCAGGTAGTGCGGGTTGAGCGGATGGCGGGTGGAAAATTTCTCCGACAGTGCCCGCAGCTCAAAATCGGCGGTGTAGGGATCGTCGTTGACTGCCAGTAACAATGCCAGCAGATAGGCGGCAAGCACGCCGACCGGCTGTTCCGGGTAACTGTGCCTGAGCAGATACAGCTGTTTGTACGCCCCTTCAAAATGATCCATCCTGAGCAGGATTTCGCCGTAGATCAGGGCAAGATATTTCCCGGTTTGCAGGTCCGGCGTCGTCTGCAACCGCTCTTCCAGCAGCGGCGCCATCTCCGCCCATGACCGGCGGTCGGCGAGTTCGAGGAGTTGTTCGCCGAGCAGATCCCGGTAGCTCAGGTTGTCCGGCAGAATGGCGGCAACCAGAGGAAAGCCGGGAAGAGTAAAACTGACCGGAGCCGCCAGCGTTACCGCTGTTTCATAAGCGGAAAAAAAGCTTCGCCAATCATGGGCGTATGGCGAGGAGAGCAGCGGATTGGCGTAATCCGGACCTTCCCTGTCGAGCAGCGTGATGCCGGACAGTTGCCTGGTCACTTCGTCGTAGGTCTTGCTGAATCTGTTGCCGGGGAGAATCTCGAGCACCAGTGTCGTGTCATCATCGGTCGAGATATCGATTTTCTGCGGTGGGTAGCGAAAGAAAAAACTGACCACAGTCGCGTCATCACGGGCCATTGTCAGAATTTTGACGATGGTTTCGTCCTGGTCAAATATACTCAGATTCTCGGCTACAGTGGTGTCGTGCAGGATAATATCGAATCGCCGGTCCGAACGCTTTTCGTCATAGCGAGGCAGGCGATCGAAACCGAGAAAGACTTGAATCAGCTCAAGGCTCTGGGATTTGCTGACGCGCTCGAGGATCGACGCACCGCGGGCAGTGATCGCAGTGGTCGAAGACAACAGAACGGCAACGAGTGTCAGGACTACGAATCGTTTCATGGAGTCTCCAATGGCTCTGTGGAGAGGTATGCAATATATATTCCATTTACCACAACAGGAAGAGGAGCGCTTTTTCGCCAACGAGCACAGATGACGTTTGATTTTTCTCTCCGATTACTGCTAAGATTTCACCGTGCAACAGGGAACTCGCAGACCACCGGTTGATGACCGGTCGACGGCGGGACAACAATCGTGAAGTGATCGACGCACGGGGCGGGGAATCGCTCGAACAGGAGGCTGGAATGGGAAAAAATGTATTGCTGGTAGATGACTCAAGTACGATGCGCAAGATCATCGGCAGATCACTTCGCCAGGCCGGTATTTCTTTCGACAATATTTTTGAGGCGGGGGACGGCCTGGAAGCCCTCGCAATTCTTGAAAAAGAACGGGTAGACATCGTACTCAGCGATATCAACATGCCCAATATGGACGGTATCGCCTTCCTGCGGGAAAAAGCGGGGCGAGATGATATCAAAGATATTCCGGTCCTGATGATCTCCACGGAAACAGGTGATGACATCATCGGCGAGGCGAAATCTCTGGGAGCGGTCGGTGCCATCAAAAAGCCGTTTACTCCGGACAAGGTGGAAGAGATTCTTGGTCCACTGTTATAACCACCTTCGGAGGACAGCGTGGATATTAAAGACAAGATTGTCGAATCGACGAAAGAAATCTTTTCGACCATGGTGATGATGGATGTCTCGGTCGTCGATCAGGATCCGTTGGCCCGACAGGCTGTTAAAGACGGGATATCGGGAATCATCGGGTTGGCCGGAACACATAAGGGCGTTCTGGCCATCCATATTCCCGGCCCGGTCGCGATGGCGATAACCGGCAGTTTCCTCGGTATGGATGTCGAGGAGATCAACGAAGATGTCGAGGACGCGGTCGGTGAGCTGGCCAATATGCTCGGCGGCAATGTCAAGACCATCCTCTCGGAGAACGGCAGGGATATCGAGTTGTCGCTGCCGACCACCATCTCCGGCACCAATTATGATTTCCAGTCCGCCAAAGATGTCGAGGTGACCACGCTCGCGTTCGCCACCGAGACCGGCATGTTTTCCGTGGAACTGCAATTGGAACGATAATACTCATAAGGATAGACGAAAAGGGCGTCCGGTCCACTCAGCGGCCGGCGCCCTTCTCTCGTCGAACGGATCAGCATGGACTACGTGACGGCTCTGCAAGCAGGCACCGTGGAAATTTTCGAAACGATGGTCATGATGCCGATCGTTCCCGAACGTATCATCGAAGGCGCCGACAGTCTGCTGACCGATGCCCGGGTAACCGGAATGATCGGTTTCGGCGGCACGATCAAAGGAATGATTGGTGTTTCGGCAACGGCGGATATGGCCAAAATGGTGACCGGTGCTTTGCTGGGAATGGAGATTGCCGACCTCGACGATGATGTCAAAGATGCTTTTGGCGAAATCGCCAATATGATCGCCGGTGCCCTGAAGTCATCGTGCAGCGAGACGGGTGCTGCGATAGAACTGGCCATTCCCACGTCGGTGGTTGGTGAAACCTTGCACATCAGTGGCTTGAAAGGCGCCACCCGGGTGGTCATCGAATTCTCCGCCTCAACCGGAAAGCTCTGGGTTGAACTGAAATATCTTCAAGCGTGAAGCTCGGTCGGCATGACCGGTACGCCTGCCTGATTGAAGCAGTGCAGGGAAAAAAGAGGAGCCGAGTGATAAATGTTTTGTGTTGATAGGTCGATACATTGTCGAGAAAGTGGCAACGACCATCTATTGACGGCACGGAAATGAAAGCATTGCAACGCTTTGAAAAAATCATAGAAGCAGTTCGCGGAAAGATTGAGGAAGAAGTCAGTTCGCTGGTCGGCGAACGGTTGGCGCTGACGCTGCGCCCCGGCACCGTGGTCGGAAAAGAAGATTTTTTCAGCCAACCGTCGGGCAAGCTGGTCGTTGCCCGCATGGACCTGACCGGCGAGGTGAGCGGTTCGGGGGCCCTGATCGTCTCGGTGAAGGATGCCATCAGGCTGGGGGGCACGCTGATCATGCTGCCGCCGAGCGAACTCGAAGACGTCATTGCCGATGAGCGCTACGATGGCGAAACAGAGGATTCCTATGGCGAGATTGCCAATATTATCGCCGGCTCCTACACCAAGACCTTCGAAGAGATGTATCCGCAGGCGACTCGTTTTGTCAGAAAAGAGCAAACGGTCGTCTCCCCGCTGAAAGTCGACGCATCTTCCGCCGAGCCGATTCCCGATCAGCAGTATTATCAAGTCGGTATGGATATGGAACTCGAAGGGCGACCGATGGGGACCATGTACATGCTGGTTCCGGCTGAAGCCTTTGGCCTGCTTCCGGAATCGGCAGCCGATGATGCGGCCGACGCACCGCCCGATGATACCTCGGGTGAGGCCGGTGCGGTCAAGGATCACGACAAGGTGGCGGCCGACGGCGACGATCAGCCGGCAGCACCGCAGCACGGGACTCAAGGACAGTCGGCACCGGCAGCAGCACCTCCGTCAAGCGGCGCCGATCCGCAGGCGGCGCTCGGGGCACTGGAGAAGCAGCGCAAAAAGATCGATTCGCTGCTGCAGATCTGCCGGGAACGGATCGGCGAAGAGGTCGGCGCGTTGCTCGGAGTGAGCGTCAGTTGTGGTGAGGCGGACAACAAACCGGTTACCAAGG
>CAZUJZ010000313.1:0-3762 GCA_964620665.1 uncultured Desulfofustis sp.
ATCATTTCATCGAGACACACATGAAGAAATGGAGAACAACATGAAGAACACGGTCAAAGGAGTCGTCCTCATCCTCGCAACAACATCGCTTTTCGCTCTCTACGGTTGTGACAGCTCGGAGGAGCCCCTCGAAGAAGCCGGTGAGACCATTGAAGAGTCAATGGAAGAGACTGGGGAGGCTATCGAGGAAGCAGCTGAAAAAACTAAGGAATCTTTGGAAGAATCGACTGACAATACCAATTAGGAGGAACGATCCATGAATATCCACATCGCCCTGGAACCTCTGCTTTCTCTCGCTGCCGGCGTACTCATATTGGTTATGCCGAAGTTTCTCAACTACATCGTCGCCGCCTATCTCATCATCTACGGCCTCGTGGGTCTCCTGGGGTAATTTCTTAATTACCCGTAAAGCTCATCATGCATGTATTGCAATATGGCGTCCGCCTGCCGATGCTGGCCAAGTATTTCGGTCAGCTCTGTCTTGCCCTGGCAACGCTTACCGTGGTTCCTTTGGGCGTCTCCCTTCTTTTCGGCGATTATAATGTAAGCATACGGTATGCTATCGTTGTATTCGTGATCACCGCCCTTGGCCTGGGGCTTTCCAGGTTGCGTGCTTCGGGGCGCATGCAGAACAATGAGGCAATGGTGATCTCCGCCCTCATCTTTCTCTTTTCCCCGCTGGCCATGACCTGGCCGATAATGGGCTCGGGCCTGGATTTTTCCGAGGCGCTCTTCGAGGCCATTTCCGCGATTACCACAACCGGTCTCAGTACCGTCAAGACCCTTGAGGATCTTTCCCCGACCTTTCTTTTCTCTCGCGCCTGGATGCAGTGGATAGGCGGGTTGGGAATCGTCGTATTAAGCATGGCGGTTCTCATACAACCCGGCCTGACTGCAAAACGGCTTGATGTTTCCATAGATTTCGAAGAGGACATAATCGGTGCCACGCGCGACGTTGCCAGGCGCACCCTCATCATCTACACGTCCCTGACGGCCTTCGGGGTGATGGTCCTGCTCCTTCTCGGAGTAGGTTGGTACGATGCCGTTCTCTATTGCCTGTCAGCGATATCGACCGGCGGGTTTGCCCCTTACGATGGGAGCCTTTCGGCCCTTGACGTGCCCGCTGCCCGGTTTGCCGTAATAGCCATCTGTGTAAGCGGCGGATTGCCACTCCTTATCTACTATAAAATCTACGAAAAAAACTGGCGCGCCATCATCTTCAACGACCAGTTTCTTGGCTATTGCGCCGCAGCCGTCGTCACGGTGTTGCTTTTGGCCTGCTTGCTCTATTCCGGCACGGGCCTTGGCGGTATTGCCGCTCTCTGGCACGGACTGCTCAACGGACTGTCCGCTCTTTCCACTGCCGGCTTTTCCTCCATGGCAATCACCGATATGGACGGCGCTTCCAAGCTCACGCTTATTCTGGCCATGTCCATCGGGGGGTGCGCCGGATCCACCGCCGGTGGAATTAAAATAATCCGGCTGCTTATCCTTTTCCGTCTTCTCTACCTGGTTATACAAAGGGCGGCAGCTCCCTCCCGGGCCATAATCGAGCCACGGCTGAACGGGAAGAAACTGGGAGTCGATGAGATGTTGAACGCCATCTGCATCTTCGTTCTCTTCACCACCGTCATCGCCATCTCCTGGCTGCCGTTTCTGGCCATGAACCACAATCCGCTCGACAGTCTCTTCGAAGTGGTATCGGCCCTGGGAACGGTGGGGTTGTCCAGCGGTCTCACATCGGCCGAGATGCATCCGCTGCTCAAGGGTGTCCTTTGCCTCAATATGCTGCTCGGTCGTTTGGAAATACTGGTATGGCTAATCTTTTTCCATCCCGGAACCTGGATCGGCCTAAAAAAGGAGGACTAAATGAGAATTGTTTTCACGGGATTGACGGCCACTTCCGTAAAGGCGGCGCAAAATCTTATAGAACAGGGCCATGAACTCATAATCATTGACATGGACAAAGAAAAGATCGACGAGATCGCCGAAGAGCTCGACTGCAGTTTTCTGCACGGCAATGCCGGTGAACCTGCCGTTCTCAGTCAGACAGCCCCGGAGAAGTGCGACTTCCTCTTCTGCCTCACAAACAACGATCAGAGCAATATTATCACCGCGCTTCTGGGAAGATCGATGGGTTTCAAAAATACCATAACCTGCATACACGATGAGGATTTGCTTTCTCTTTGCCAGGAATTGAACCTTGAAGATGTCATCGTTCCCGACCGTACCGTCAGCCAGTACCTGGAGAATATCGTTCGTGGACTCGATATCGTCGAGCTTTCCACGTTGCTCCGCGGCAATGCCAGGTTTTTTTCGTTCATCGCCGGTAAAGAAGATGCCGGCAGGGTCGACGAGTTCGATCTTCCCGATAAATCAAAGGTAATGTTCTACTACCGGGACGATGATTATTTCATCGCCCATGAGGATACCAAACTGAAAGAAGGCGACGAGGTTGTCATTCTCACCAGCAGCAAGCACCTCAAGAAACTTCGTGAGCGCTGGTATCCGAAAAAAGCTGAACACAGCGAATGAGGCAATTGCCTGAGCCGGATATATCGCTTCATGGCTGGAACTGTGTCGAAGAATGCTTTCTGCCGACCGTATCGGCCACATAGGCGCCGCGCTTGCCTAAAGGCTGTGGCGGGCCGGTGGTGGTGTCTTTTTTCGTCTGGTGCTCCATTTCTGCGTTCAGTTCCGCTCCGAGAAGAACCGCCAGGGCGGAAATGAAAAACCACATGAGCAAAATGATTATGGCGCCGATGGATCCGTAGGTCTGGTTGTAGGTATCCGAGTGGCTGACATACAGTGAGAACAGCATCGAAACCGCCATCCAGAGAATGGTCGCCAGCACCGCTCCCCAGCTGATCCAGGTGAACCGGGCCTGGCTCCTGTGCGGAGCGTAGCGGTACAGCAGCCCCAATCCGATGATAACGAAAAGGCCCAGCAGGGGCCATCGCAGGATGCTGGTCAGTTTTTCGGCGATGCTCGAGAGCCCGAAAAAGGTGAGGAAAGCCGGAAAGATGACGATGAATCCCAGTGAGATAACGACAAAGATGATGGCACCGACGGTCAGCAACAGGGCTATTGCGTTGAGGGCGATGAAACCGCGACGCTCTTCTTCCCCATAGGCGATGTTGAGGCCGGTGATAAACGCTTTCATTCCCTTGGTGGAACTCCCAAGACTGAAGAGAATGCCTCCCATCACTCCGAAACTGAGCGCCCCTCCGGTATCCTCGCTCAACCGTTCGAGCTGGCTCTGGAGCAGCTCCATGCCCTGCGGCGGCAGAATTCCCGACAGGGTGGCTACCTGCTGTTGCACCTGGCCGGGGTCGGAGACGATGGCGTATGCTGCCACCAGCGCTCCGATGGCCGGAAAAATGGCAAGCAGAGCGTAGAAGGCCACTCCGGCGGCGACGATGGTAAGATTGTCCTTTTCGAGCTTATCCTTGAGCCTGAAAAAAATATCTTTCCAGCCGGTCATGGTGATTTTAGCCGGTCGTAGAGCTTTTCGTCCTCGATCCTTGTCTGTCATAGTAAAACTGATTGGCGTTTTTCGTGGCGAGAATGACCCGGAGCACATGAATCAATCTCATGCAGCAGAACAGCGACAGAATGAGGTTGATTCAACAATGCTTGCTCAGGTCGACTTTGAAAAGCCCCCAGCAATGGTAATAGGACGGTCATAACTCTCTTGACAATGCCTCCCCCCCCCCGACACCTTCAAAGCCACCGGATTTGGGTGTGGCGGAGTCATCTGCT
>CAZUJZ010000314.1:0-3748 GCA_964620665.1 uncultured Desulfofustis sp.
GGCTCGATAGACGGGAGATCTCACCGCTCAATACCGAGACCATCTGCTTTAATTCACCGAGTTCCCGGGACATGTCACGTTCCGTGCCGGTCGTGCGATCTGCCGGCGACTCGGCGGCGGGGAGCGGGGCGGCGGCCGGCTTGGGATTCGAGCGGGGCAGGAAGAGGCGGCTGTCGATACCCGTTTGGGCGGTGGGTGCCGGCCGGGTCTGCTCCAGATAGGCCTGCCGGGCGGCGGCGTGAAGCGGAGTCTCCGTCTGCTGCCGGACAGCGGGCTCAGACGGGGCAGGTTCGGCGCGATTGTCGATGGCCGCGGTGATCTCCAGCGTCGGTTTGCCGAGGATGCCGAGCCGGCCGTTTCTGACCGTGCGCGTCGACAGGATCAGCGCTTCCGGGCCGAGTTCCCGGCGGATCATCTTCAGTCCGGTTGCCATATCCGGCGATTCGAAAATTTTAACCTGCATCGAGCGTCACCGTTCCGAGCGATTGCACCTTGTACGTGGAGACCACCTCGTTATGGGATATGACCACCAGTTCCGGGTAATAGCGCTCGACGAGTTTGCGCACGTGGGGCCGGATCTGTGGCGCGGCAAGCAGTACCGGCTTTTGCCCGCCCTGAAAGAGCGTGATCCCCTTGCCGATGGAGTCGATGATCCGCTGTGCGGTCTGCGGGTCGATGGCCAGATAGCTGCCGGTTTCCTTGTGCTGTACAGAACTCAGTATGGCATCTTCGACCGGTTTTGCAAGAGTTATCAGGGGAATGGTCTGATTTACGGCCAACTCGGCGCAGATGGTGCGCGACAGGGCATGGCGCACATATTCGGTGATAATTTCCGGATCCTGGGTGGCGTGCGCCCAGTCGCCGAGCGTTTCCAGAATGGTTCGCAGGTCGCGGATGGAAACGCTTTCGCGCAGCAGGTTCTGGAGCACCCGCATCAGCGTGGAGAGCGACACCATCTGGGGCACCGTTTCCTCCACCAGTTTCGGCGAGCTCTTGGCCAAGTTGTCCAGCAGGTTTTGCACCTCCTGCCGGCCGATCAGCTCGTGGGCGTGGCGACGGATGATCTCGCTGATATGGGTGGCCATCACCGTGGTGCAGTCGACCACCGTGTAGCCGGCCATCTGGGCCCGCTCGCGCTTGTCCTCGGTGACCCACAGCGCGTCAAGGCCAAAGGCCGGCTCCTTGGTCGGGATGCCCTTGATGGTTTCGGTGACGATGCCGGGGTCCATGGCCATGAAATGGCCGGGCAGGATCTCGGCCTCGGCGACCTTGACTCCTTTGAGCGAGATGACGTACTGGTTCGGGCTGAGTTGCAGGTTGTCCTTGATATGGATCGGCGGGATGATAAAGCCGTGGTTGAGGACGAACTGCTTTCTGATCGATTGGATCCTGGTCAGCAGTTCACCGTCCTGGGCGGAATCGACAAAGGGGATCAGGCCGTAGCCGACTTCGAGTTCGAGCAGGTCGACGGAGAGCATCTGGTCGTAGTTTTCTTCCGGTTTGACCTGCGGCGCCGGCGGTTCCTTGATCTCTTCGGCGACGGCCTCGCGTTTGCTGCGATCGAGATAAAAGGCCATCACCGCCAGCGCGGCCGACAGGATCAGAAAGGGCACGAAGGGCAGGCCGGGGATCAGCGCGAAAATCAGTAAAATGCCGGAGACGACCCAGAGGGCGATGGCATGGACCGAGAATTGTTTGCGCAGATCCGAGCCGAAGTCCTTTTCACCGGTGGCACGGGTCACCAGCAGGCCGGCGGCGGTGGAAATGATCAGCGCCGGGATCTGGCTGACCAGGCCGTCGCCGACGGTCAGGATGGTATAGGTCTGGGCCGCCTCGGCCATCGGCATGCCTTTCTGCAGCACCCCGATGACAAAGCCGGCGCCGATGTTGATCAGCGTGATGATGATGCCGGCGATCGCATCACCGCGCACGAATTTGGCGGCACCATCCATCGCGCCGTGAAAGGCGGCTTCGTCGGAAATCTCCTCGCGCCGCCGGCGTGCTTCGTGCTCATCGATCAGGCCGGCATTGAGGTCGGCGTCGATGGCCATCTGCTTGCCGGGCATGCCGTCCAGCGTGAAGCGGGCGGCCACCTCGGCGATCCGGCCGGCGCCTTTGACGATGACCATGAAGTTGATCAGCACGAGGATCGCGAAAATAACGATACCGACCACGAAGTCGCCGCCGACCACGAATTGGCCGAAGGACTGAATGACCGTCCCGGCGGCATCGGCACCCTGGTCCCCATTGAGCAGGATCAGTCGGGTCGAGGCGACGTTGAGGGCCAGGCGAAAGAGCGTCGTCGTCAGCAGGACCGACGGGAAAATCGAGAACTCGATGGCCTTGGTCGTGTACAGGCTGATGATCAGGATCAGCAGGGCCAGCGTGATGTTCATCGACAGGAACAGGTCGAGCATGATCGCCGGCAGCGGGATGATCATGATGAACAGGATGCCCACCAGTCCTAAAGACGCCATCACATCGCTGCGGTTTAACAGCCCCCGATAGTTATAACGGGCTATGGCCTGACGAATATCGGTCGCGTGCATTACGGCCTGATTCCTTTCAGTGAGTAAACGTGGGCCAGGATCTCGGCAACCGCTTTGAACAGCGATTCCGGAATAGTCGCACCCAGATCGATTCTATGCAACAATCGCGCCACCGGCGGGTTCTCGAAAATCGGCACGTGGTGATCCCGCGCGATTTCCCTGATTTTCAACGCCAGCAATTCCTGCCCTTTGGCGATGACGACCGGGGCGTCCATCTCGTCGCTGACATATTTGACGGCCACCGCGATGTGGGTCGGGTTGGTGATGACCACGTCGGCCTTCGGCACTTCGGCCATCATCCGCTTGCGCGCCATCTCCTGCTGGATCGAGCGGATCTGCGATTTGATGTAGGGATCACCCTCGGTCTCCTTGTGTTCCTCTTTGACCTCCTGTTTGGTCATTTTCATCTTCTCTTCCATCTCGTAGCGGGTGTAGAGAAAATCGAGGAACGCCAGAAAGATGAGCAGGCCGCACACTTTGGCAAGGATCAGCGCCGCCATTTTGCCGATGTAGACCAGAGCGGTGATCGGCTGGGTGTCGATGAGAATGAGGGCTTCCTCGATATGGTTGATAACCGTCGAGTAGGCGAGCCAGGCAATCAGGCTGATCTTGGCCAGGGATTTGGCGACCTCGACCAGGGAACGTTTCGAGAAAATTCGGCCGAATCCCTTGATCGGGTCAAATTTGCTGATGTCGGGAACAAGGGGTTTGCCGCTCAGCAACCAGCCGAATTGGAACACGCTGGAAAAGAAACCGACGATGAGCACCAGCACGAACAGCGGGGCCAGTAGCAGAGCCATGTTTTTCAAGATAAAGGCGGCCAGCGCAACCAACGACGGGGCGGTGACGTCATAGGTGCCGCTCGATCGCCAGATAAAGGCGATCAGGTCGTTGACCCGTAAAAAAAAAGACGGCATGTAAAACAGCCACAACGCCAGGGAGAAGGTGAAGAGCGCCGCGGTGTGGACTTCTTTGGACTGCGCCACCTGTCCCTTCTCGCGAAAATCCTGTCGCCGTTTCGCTGTCGGGGCCTCGGTCCGTTCGCCGCCGCTCGGTGCTTCTTCTGCCATGGTTCAGCTCTGTCGTGGTGTTCAGGTGACGGAGAGTCGGGTGATCAACGAGCATCTTGCAAGAAAGGTGCAAGAAAAAGGGGACAGACCCCTTTTTTGTTTGAAAAAAGGGGTCTGTCCCCTTTTTCT
>CAZUJZ010000315.1:0-3730 GCA_964620665.1 uncultured Desulfofustis sp.
CCGGTGGAGCTCGGCAACGACGGTCTCCACCGGGTAGGCGATGCGATGCAGATCTACCCGGATCGATCCAGCCAGCACCTCGATGGTCGCGCAGGCGGCGGCCGGATTGGTGTCGAACATCCGACCGGTGCTGCCGGGATTGACGAAATGGACGCCGCCGATGATTTTGTGAAACGGGCTGTGGCTGTGGCCGATGGTGATCAGCGGATAGGCGGTGGTGGCGGCCAGCTCGGCGAAGCGGCGCTCGGGGGTGGTAGTGAAGAGAAATTCATCCGGGTCGGCCGGGCTGCCGTGAAAGACGCCGAGACGATCAGTGCGGCCGGCGGCGGTGGGCAACTCCGGGCAACGGACAGTGGTCTTCTCGGGCAGATTGATCAGCCAGTCCCGGTTGGTCGCGGTGAGTTCGGCGGCCGTCCAGCCGTACATGATCCGCTTGTCGGGTTTGGACGGTTTGGCAAAACTCCGGCCCTGGAGCAGGCCGACGACCAGCCGGTCGGTATTGCCGAGAATCGACAGGACCTTTTTTTCCCGGAGCCAGTCGATGGTTTCGTTCGGGAAGGGGCCGTAGACCACGGTGTCGCCGCCGTTGATGACCAGGTCGAACGATACGCCGGCGAAATGATCGGCCACCGCCTCGAGGGCCGGATAGTTGCCGTGGATGTCGGCGACGAGCAGGATTTTCATCGTGCTACAACAGCGGGCCGATCAGCAAGGCCACGTTTTCCTTGAACCGCTTGATGACCGGTCGCTGGGCGAGCTCCCGGTGATCGATATTGGTCGACAGCTTCAGGTAGTGTTCCTGAATGGTGCGGATCTCCGCCGCAAAATCACGGTCGTAGATGAACAGGGTGGCCTCGAAATTGAGCCAGAAACTGCGCATATCGAGGTTGACCGAGCCGAACAGGGCAAATTCCCGATCGACAGTGATCGTCTTTGCATGCAGCAGGCCGCCGTAAAACAGGGCGATCCGTACCCCTGATTCGGTCAGTTCCTGGAAATGGGCGTGGCTGGCATAGTGTACCAGCCGTGAATCGTTGCGTTGCGGCAGGATGATGATAACGCTGACGCCTCGTTGCGCGGCCGATTTCAGTGCCGTCAGCAACGGCTCGTCGGGAACGAAGTAGGGTGTGGTCAGTACCAGTTCAGAGCGTGCCGAATAGATGGTGGTGAGCAACAGGGAATGGATCGCCTCGGGGACCAGTCCGGGGCCGGACGGTACCAGTTGTACCGCGGTGGTGCCGGTCGGCTTGACGCGATGGACATCGGTTCGGTTTTCCGATGCGGTTTTTCCCGCGGTCAAATCTCTGATGTCGAGCTGTTGCTGGTCATCGGCCTCGAGAATCCAATCGCTGATAAAGGTGCCGGCCAGACTTTCGACCACCGGCCCGGTAATCCTGACCATGACATCGATCCACTGACCGACTCCGGAATCCTGTTTGAAGTAACGGGGATCGACCATGTTGGTGCTGCCGCTGTAGGCGATTTCCCCGTCGATGACGACGATTTTTCGATGATTGCGGATATCGATCCGGGCAAAGAGCGTTTTGATCAGACCGGCCGGCAGGGATTCGCGAATGCGGACGCCTGCCTCGCGGAGTTCGCGGCAGCGGCGGCTTTTCAGAAAGTCGCTGCTACCGATCGAATCGAGGAGGATGCGGCAGATGACGCCGTGCCGGGTCGCCTCCAGCAGCGCTTCCTCGACCGCGCTGACTCTGCCGCCTTCCTGCCAGATGTAGAATTGCAGGTGACAGGTCGAGCGGGCCCGGGAGATATCGGCGATGACGGCCTCGATGGTCTCTTCGGCCGTCTCGAATACCTGCAGGGAATTGCCGGTCATCGCCGGGATGCCGATCAGGGTCTCGGCCTGACGGTGCAGCGGCAGGCAGGTATCGGCCATGTCCTGCCAGTTGATCGGGGCCCGTCCGCGCAGGCTGTTCAGCCAGCGCTGGTAATGATCCTGGTTGGCTCTGGTCCGGGCGATGCGCTTGTCGGAGATGCGGTTTTCTCCGACCAGCAGGTAGAGGAGCGCCCCGAGGAGCGGAATGAGCAGGATGATGATCAGCCACGCCATGGTAATGCCGTGGGGGCGTTTGCGCATGATGACCCGGAAGGACAAACCGATTCTGATGGTCAGGTCGGCCAGCAGAATCAGTATCGGCATGATCGATGACATTTCGTTGTATTCTTCGGCTCCCATGATATCTATCGTTGCACGAAACGATGGATAAGGTACATTTCAGCAAGAAAGAGCGGGCCTCATCGTTGCGCCCCGGGACGAACGGATCAGCCGGTGTCGTTTGTCGAATCGGTGCACAGCCTCTCACAAAACCAGGCGGGCCAGGCGGGATGGCGCCTCGGTGTGAGCCGTGACGGGAAGGCCGGCGGCGTTTGACAAGGAAGCGATTGCTCTGAACCATACCGGATTTTATCATGATTATAAAAGGTTTTTCTTTTTCGGCGGTGGCCGCCGGGATCAAATATCCCGATCGGCTTGATCTCGGGTTGATCTACAGTGACGAGCCGGCGGTTACCGCCGGGGTGTTCACGACCAATCAGGTAAAAGCGGCGCCGGTCCTGATCGATATCGAGCGGCTTCGGCAGGGCCGGTCCCAGGCCATTCTGGTCAACAGCGGCTGCGCCAATGCCTGCACCGGTCGAAACGGTACGAACGATGCGCTGGCCTCGGGGAGATTGGCCGCTGAAGCGCTGGGGATCGATGAAGAGATGGTGCTGCTCTCGTCGACCGGAGTCATCGGAATGCCGCTGAACCTCCCGGCGTTTCAGGCACACATGAAGCCGCTCGTCGACGGCCTGGGATCGGACAACTTCGAGCACGTGGCCCGGGCGATCATGACGACCGATATGGTGGTCAAGACGGCCTATCGAACCGAGGTGATCGGCGGTAAGGAGGTCGGTTTCATGGGCATGGCCAAAGGGGCCGGGATGATCATGCCCAATATGGCGACCATGCTCTGTTTTATCGTGACCGATGCCCGGATCAGCTATTTCGAGTTGAATCAGGCTCTCAAGAGCGGGGTAGCAGAGAGTTTCAACCGGATTACCATCGACGGGGACACCAGTACCAACGACATGGTGCTGGTCATGGCCAACGGCGCCGCCGGTAACGACTGGATTGACGATGTCGCCCGCGACGATTATACGATTTTTCAAAACGTGCTCGACTCGATGTTGAAAGAGTTGGCCACGAAAGTAGTCCAGGACGGCGAAGGGGCGACCAAGTGCGTCACCATCAGGGTCTGCGGGGCCAAGGAAAACAATGAGGCGGAAATCATTGCCAGGACCATTGCCACATCGAGCCTGGTTAAGACCGCATTTTTCGGTGAGGACGCCAATTGGGGCCGGATCATCGCCGCCATGGGGCGGTCCGGCGTCCGGTTCAACCCGGACCACGTCGATATCGCTTTCGGCGACGTAGTGCTCGTTCGCAACGGTGTCGGTCTCGGCCCGGACGCGGAGCGGGCGGCCACCGAGGTGTTGCGCGGCAAGGCGTTCACGGTCTGTATCGATCTCAAGGACGGCAGTGGCTGCGAAGAGGTACTGACCTGTGATTTTTCGATCGATTACGTCAAGATCAACGCCGATTACAGGACTTGAGATGGAGCGCCTTCGCCAGCTCGCTCTGGTTTTTCAGCCGGCCCAGCCGACAGAACCGTTGATCGAGCAGCTGCAGCACCAGTTTATCGTCGAGGAGGGCCCTTCTCAGAGCGGT
>CAZUJZ010000316.1:0-3717 GCA_964620665.1 uncultured Desulfofustis sp.
TTGATTTTCTTATTCCTGTCAGCTGAATGTGGTTGTACGCTCACCCTGGTCACCGGCACGTAAAAGCGTACGTGGTCAGGAATTTCTCACATAATCATTTTTCCTGCAGGCTGCTCACGGCGCGGACGTGATAGCGGCAATCCATGTCCTGCGGGGCGGCGTAGCCCATGTCGAGATTGACATACCAGCGTTCCACCGGCCCGTGTTTGTCGCAGCTCCAGAACCAGCTGCCGGTGGCCGGAAAGACGGGAACCAGACGCGGGATCGATGACTGGTCGAGCAGGGACAGAAGTTCGTCGACGGTGGGCAGCCGCCACGGGCCGCCGCCGCTGAGCGGCGGCAGCGAGTCGCACCACGGTTCGGCCGCCGTCCAGGCCAGTGGGTGGGGGCTGGGGTGCAGCTGCCAGGCCAGGTTGGTCACGGTATCGATAACGATATTCCCGTTCTCGACGAAGGAGCCGGCCACCGGTTCCTTTGGGCGGGCCAGGTTGTTGAGCCCAAAGCGGTCCAGCGCCCGTTTGCCGCACTGGTTGTCAGGGGTGCTGCGCAGCCGCACCGGTGCGGCCGGGGGTGAAGTGGGCGGGGGTGAAGCGGCCGGGGCAGCCGGGTCTTCGGCGTGGGCGAGCGGCAGCGCCGCCAGTGCCTCGCTCATGGCCCGGGCGCTCTGGAAGCGAAGCGCGGGATCCCATTGCAGGCCGGTGTGAAAGAAATCGTCCCAGCTCCGGTCGTAGACCGGGTTGATCAGCGACAGCGGAAAACTCTGCATGCCGGGCAGGGTGCCGGTCAGCAGCCGGTAGAGCAAGACCGCGGTGCTGTAGCAGTCGGCCCGGCCGTCAACCCGGTCCGGCTCTTTCTGTTGTTCCGGCGGTGTGTAGTAGGGCGATCCGATCTGCATGTTTTGCGGGCCGGAAAAGGACAGGGTATCGGCCAGGGCCATGCCGAAATCGCAGATCTTGACGCGGTCTTGGTCGGTGACCAGGATATTGTGCGGCTTGATGTCGCGGTGCACCACCAGGTGATGGTGCAGGTAATCGAGGGCATCGAGGATCTGCAGGCCGTAATGAACGAGCAGGTGGGGACGGATCGGCCGTGAGGGCTGCTCGAGTTGGAAAGTCTCGCCGACCATCGTGCCGAGGTTGTTGCAATAATACTCCATCACGAAAAACGGTCGGCCGGCCTCGTCCCGATCCCAGTCCCAGACAGCTGCCAGGTGGGGGTGCTGCAGGTCGGCCAGGAGCCGGGCCTCGGCGTGGAAGATTTTCTCGAGCCGGGCCTGGCCGACGGTGATCTCCAGGGCCTCGGACGGCTGCAGGAGTTTGATCGCCACCACTTTGTCGATGTCCGGTTGCAGCGCCTTGTAGACAATGCCCATCCCGCCTTTGCCGAGCCGTTTGAGAATTGTGTATTTACCGACGGACTGCGTTTTCATGATCACAGCAGCCGTCGCGCATTGATTTCAGGAAAGCCTTTGATGCTGATCAGCCGAACGGTGGTGTCGACGTCGTAGGGGACGGCCCTGATTTCCACGGTGCAGCGCTCGTCATCCCAGATGCCGTATTTGGCCAGGTTGCTGTGATCGTCACGCGGCTGGCCGACACTGCCGCAGGTGAACAGATACCGACAGGCCGGATCGAGGGTGATCGTTCCCGGGCCGATGGCGGCCGGGATCGTTGTGCCTGCGGCGGTGAGTTTGAACATTGACATCAGATGAGTATGACCGACGAAGCAGATGTCCTCCGGGTAGCCGGCAAAGATACGCTGCAGCCGAGTCGGCGACGGGTCGAACAGATATTCGGTGGTCGAGGCCGGCGGACAGCCATGCAAGAACCGCGCGTTATCGCGGAAGATGATGGTCGGCAGCGCCGCCAGCCAGGTCAGGCTGTCCTCCGACAACAATTCCCGCGTGCGTACCAGGGACTGCCGTGATGTCGGGTTGAGCAGCCGGAAATAATCGTCGTTGATCAGGGCCAGTTCATGATTGCCGAGCACTGAAACGATGTTTCGGGCGATCATAGTCCTGACGACCCGTTCCGGTTCCGGACCGTAGCCGATGGTGTCGCCAAGACAGATGATCTCGTCGATCGCCTGGTCCTCGATATCGACGAGGACTGCCGCCAGGGCCTGGTTATTACCATGAATATCGGCTATGACGGCACGGCGCATCGGTGTTTCGACCCGGACTCGTTCAACCGCCGTAGAGCAGCTCGCCGCCGGAAAAGCCGAGACCGCCGGAGATCGCCAGACTCACCAGATAGAAGCGAAACAATACCTGGTGCGAAGCACCTCGGCGCTGCGCGACGACGGTGGCAATCAGCACGCCGGTCAGCACGACGCCGAGGATCATCTTGATAACGATCCATTTGTTCCAGTCGCCGGCAAAGACATGCTGCCAGTCGAGCAGGCCGGCGATATAGACCGGCACGACAAAAACCAGGGACAGCACGATGCAGTGGAAGGCGGTACGGTCCAGGCCGAGTCCGGGCTTTTTCCAGTGGACCAAGGAAAACAGTACGGCGCCGACGACCATGCCCATCGGGATATGAACGAGGATCGGGTGAATCGGGTGATGGAATCCAAACAGGGCCAGCAGATTATAAAATCCCTCTATCATCGATAACCTCCAGGTAGGTGTTGGGGACATCGTGTCCGGGCCCGCCGCCTGGACGGCCTCTCCACAGTGCCGCATGGCTCGCGTATGGCTCGGGCTTGCAGAGACTGATAATCATTGTTTGGTCAGCGTGCACGCAAACTCTTCACGCCGCTTGTCTCTGCCTCCTATTCGCCGCTGAGCCAGGCGTAGATATCGGCCACATCCTCGTCGGGCAGTTTTTCCTCGGAATACTTTGGCATGATCGGCGAGTCTGCATCACGGACAACGGACAGAAAATGGCGATAGCTCATGTCCAGCGGATAAATTTTCGGAGCCTTGCCGTCGTCACCCTGGCGGCCATGGCAGGAATAACAATTGTGCATTGAGTACCAGCGCTGACCGTCCTGAGCATCGCCGGGAGGGGTGGAGCAGGCGGCGGAGATCAGCATCAGGCCGGCACCAAGGAACACTGCCGAACGACGGATAAGCGATAATGATTTCATCGTGTCCTCCATGGTTGAGAAAATGTGGGTGTCGATTGCCGCAGGTGATGCGCTGCATCAGGGCAAACCTAGCGAATCCGGCGGCAATCTGCAATCCTTTGTTGCCGGAGGCGGAAAGCGGGTGCGTGGTTACCGGGCGGCTGCGGTTACTCGGGCCGGCTCGGTGAGCCGGCTGACCTGACGGGCATTTTGGTGCAGTCGGTGGAGCAGGCCGAGCAGTTCACGCCTGGTATTGGGGAGCTGGTTGAGCAGGATGACAAAGGGGTCGAGACGGTGCTGCGGACCGAAATAGCCGGCGTAACAATAGATATGACGCATGGTTCCCGATTTGAGCGGGATGCCCTGCAGCGGGGACAGCAGACCGACGTGGGGCTTGAACGCCTCGAGCAGGGCGATCATGAACGATGGGGTGACCCGGGTTCGCCGCGACAGGCCGGAGCCTTCGACGAGGTGAAACTGGTCGGCCGGCAGGCGGTGGCGGTTGACGAGGATGTCGGTGGCCGCTTGCCTGGCCTTTTCCCAGGTAGCCGGGTAGCCGTGGCGATGGGCGCCGGCGCTGAGATAAAGTTGATTGGCGATATAGTTGTTGGAGTGCTTCAGGCAGGCGCGGATGATCTCGGACAC
>CAZUJZ010000317.1:0-3671 GCA_964620665.1 uncultured Desulfofustis sp.
CCTGCAGGTGAAGTGAACGTAGGCATCGGCTCCGAGCCATTCGACCATGGTAACCTCGGCGGCCAACGCCGCCTCATCGTCTTCTTCAGTAATTTCCAAATGTTCAGGGCGCAGACCGACCAGCACCTGTCGGCCGTCCTCCAGATCGGTGCCGCTGTCGCCAAGATCGATGCCCTTTTCCAGCACGGACAGCTGTAACCGGCCCGTGTCGACACTGCCGGGGAAAAAATTCATCGGGGGAAAGCCGATGAAGCCGGCGACGAAGAGGTTGGCCGGGGTGTTGTAGAGCTCCCGGGGCGTCCCCACCTGCTGCAGCCGGCCCCGGCGCAGTACAGCCAGCCGCTGGCCCAAAGTGATGGCCTCGGTCTGATCGTGCGTGACATAGACCATGGTGGTTTCCAGTTGCTCATGCAGCCTGGCTATTTCACCCCGCATCTGGTTGCGCAGCTTGGCATCGAGGTTGGAGAGCGGCTCGTCGAGCAAAAAGGCGTCCGGCTGCCGGACGATGGCCCGGCCCATGGCCACCCGCTGCCGCTGTCCGCCGGAGAGGCTGCGCGGCATGCGGTGCAGCAAATCGCCCAGCTCGAGAATTTCCGCCGCCCTGGAAACCCTCTGCTCTCTTTCTCTCTTATCCATACCGGCCAGCTTCAACGGGAAGGCCAGGTTGTCGCCCACCGACAGGTGCGGGTAGATGGCATAGCTCTGGAAGACCATGGCCATGTTGCGATCCTTGGGGTCGAGATCGTTGATGGAGCGGCCGTCGACCCGCACGTCACCGGTGGTGGCGGTTTCCAGGCCGACTATGATATTGAGCAGGGTCGATTTACCGCAGCCGGAGGGGCCGAGTAGGATGAAGAATTCGCCGTCGCCGATGGTCAGCGAGACATCCTTGACCGCCTCGGTACCGTCCTCGAAACGTTTACTGATATTGTCCAGTTGTATTTCCGCCATTGTCCACCTTCACCTTGAATCTGTATGTTTCTTTTTTTGCATGCTACTTTTAGCCTTTGACCGCGCCCGCAGTCAGTCCGGCGACGATACGCCGTTGAAAAACAAGAACGACAACAATCAGGGGGATGGTCACCACCACGGCCGCTGCGGCGATGGACCCGGTGGGCTGCTCGAATCGGGAACTGCCGGTGAAAAAAGCGATTGCCGCCGGCACGGTCCTGGCATCATTGGTGGAGGTGAGGGAGAGGGCGAAGAGAAAATCGTTCCAGGCGAAAATGAAGACCAGAATGGCGGCGCTGAAGACGCCGGGGGCGACCAGCGGAACGATCACCTTGGAGAAGGCCTGAAAGGCGGTGGCGCCGTCGACGCGGGCGGCTTTGTCAAGATCCCAGGGGATTTCCCGAAAAAAGGCGGCAAGGGTCCAGATGGCCAGCGGCAGCGTCAGGGTGATGTAGGGCAGAATCAGTCCGGGCCAGGTGTCATAGAGCCCGACCATCCGCCACATGTTGAAGAGCGGCCCGATGATGGACACGGGCGGAAACATGGCAATGGCCAACGCCAGGGCCAGAAACAGCCTGCGTCCGCTGAACTTGATCCGAACCACGGCGTAGGCGGCAAACATGGCGATGATAACCGCCAAAAGCGTCGAGATCAGGGCGATGCCCAGTGAGTTCCACAGCGCTGCCGGAAACTGGGCATCGACGAAAATGGCGCGGTAGTGCTCGAAGGTGATTCGCTGCGGCCAGAACCGGTTGTCGCTCAGATCGCCGGGATGCTTGAGCGACAGGGAGACGATCCAGGCAATGGGGGTCAGCGCGTAGCAGACCGCCAGCAGGCTGCCGGCGCTCCACCAGAGATGGTCGGTGCGCGGGAGTAGGCGCTTCATGATTGCTCCTGGTCGGTGAGGGCCCCGGCAATGGAGAATCCTTTGAGGTAGCCGGCGGCGATCAAAAGAACACAGATAAAAATAAGGATGGAGACCGCCGATCCCAGGCCGAGGTTGAGCCGGGAAATTAGAGCATGGTAGCCGACGATGGAGACCGATTCGGTGTTCTGGGCCCCCCTGGTCTGGACGAAGACCGTATCGAAGATACGAAAGGCGTCCAGGGTCCGGAAGAGCAGGGCGACGACGATGGTCGGTTTCATGATCGGCAGGATTATCAGGGTGAATCGCTGCCAGGGGCCGGCACCATCGACCCGCGCCGCCCGCAGCAGGTTTTCCGGGACCAGGGTCAGGCCGGCCAGCAGCAGCAGGGCCATGAAAGGAGTGGTTTTCCAGATTTCGGTCAGAATAATGACGATAAATGCGCTCCAGCGCTGGCTGAACCAGGCGATATCGATACCAGTGAGAGTGCCCACGAAGCCGGTACTGGGAATGAAGGCGAATTTCCAGATCAGTGCCGCCACCACGGTGATGATGCCGTACGGGATGAGTACTGCCGAGCGCACCAGGCGGCGACCGATAATGGCCCGATGCATGATCAGGGCGAAGATCATGCCGAGCAGCAGCTCCATGCCGACGGAGAGGAAGGTGATAATGGCGGTGTTGAGCAGCGCCTCCCACCAGACCGATGAGGTCAGAACGGAGATATAGTTGTCGATGCCGATGAAGGAACGCGTGTCGGGAAAACGGAGATCGTAGCGGAAGAGACTGAGATAGCAGGCGTAGAGGATGGGATAGGCGGTTACCGTGATCATGGCGACCAGCGCCGGTGTGCAGAGGAGCCATCCCAGCTTTTGCTGCGAGAGGCTTGACGTTTTCATAGCAATCCTTCCGAGTGCAGGGCGCGCTCGATTTTCCGGCGCAGCGTATCGACGTCCTGCTGCGGCTTGATGGCGCGCAGGGGATGCAAGGTGTGACTGATGGCCATGGACACATCGTTGTAGAGAGGGGTCCGCGGTCGCTGGACACCGTCCTTGAGCGTTTCCAGCAGGACGTCTGCAAAGGGAAATGTTTTCCGTACCTCCTGGTCATGGTACAGCGCGGTAATGGTCGGCGGCAGCCCGCCCCGGCGCGCTGCCAGCCGCTGGTTCGATTCCGAGGTCAAACAGGAAGCGGCGGCAAAAGCGAGATCATCGTGATCGCTGTAGGCTCCTATGCCGAGATTGATGCCGCCGATGGTCACCCGGCTGGGCCGGTCCTCGGACACCGCCGGCCAGCGGGCCCAGCCCATGTTTTCGGCTATGTCAGGCGCATTCTCCCGGGCGCTGGGCCAGACAAACGTGTAGTTGACCATGAAACTCGACTCTCCGGCCTCAAAAGCCAGCCGCGACTGGTCCTCGCGGCTGGTGGCCAGCGAAGCCGGGGCCGCCGGTGAGCGGGCGATGCTCTGCATGATGGCCAGCGCTCTTCGGGTGGCGTCTTCAGCCAGCGCCACTTCGTCCCGGTTTTCGAGGATAGCGCCGCCCGAAGAGGCGAGCAGCGAGTTGAAAAAGACCGTGAGCCCCTCGTAGCGCTCGCCCTGGACCTGAATGGTGCCCTGGTCGCCCAGGGATTCGGCGATGCTGATCATTTCCGCCCAGGTAGCCGGCGCGGACTCGACCCGGTCGGTACGATACCAGAGCAGCTGCGTGTTGGTCGTGAAGGGAGCCGCCTGCAGGCGGCCCTTGTAGCTCGCGCTTTCGATGGCGCTGTCGAGTCTGCCCCTGGTTGCCTCTGCGGCCATGTCCTCGGGCCATGGCAAAATCCAGCCGGCTTCGGCAAATTCCGCGGTCCAGAT
>CAZUJZ010000318.1:0-3637 GCA_964620665.1 uncultured Desulfofustis sp.
TGAACTCACGGGATGCAGCGGTCCAGGATCGCCTTGCCGGGTTGCCGGGCGCGGCCAGAATCATCGACAAGGCCCTCACCGCTCTCAAGGGTGCCGGGTATCCGGCACAGGAGCGTTTCCTGGCCGTCAGCACCGTTATCTGCCGGCAGAACATCGCCGAATTGCCGGCTCTATGGCGCTGGCTGCGCGGGGAAGGTATCGAGCCGTATTTCGAGATCATCACCCCGCAGGCCAATGCGCTGACCAATACCTGGCTGGAAGTCGACCGGACCGCGATCAGGGACCTGTTTTTTCAGCTCTCCGATATCGATCGACAGGAGTTCGGCCGCACCTGGGATCCCCAGCCGCCGCTGGTCGGTAACCGGTGCATGCGCCACCAGGTCTCCTGTCTGGTGACGGCCACCGGCGAAGTCATGCCCTGCGTCGGCGTGACCATTTCCCTCGGCTCGATCCGTCAGCGCCCGCTTGCCGATATATTGCGAACCAGCGAAGTGATCGCCAACCTGAAGAATTTCCGCCAGACCATCAAAGGCCACTGCCACGACTGCGATAAGGCCGAGATCTGTTACGGCTGCCGCGGCGCCGCCTATCAGCTGACCGGCGATTACCTGGCTGCCGATCCCACCTGCTGGCGAAATGGTGGATCTTCCCGGTGATGAACTCCGGAGCAGAGAATCCGGCTTGTTTCTTGTCCCGCCGGTCACTGCGATGACCGGCCGTTGCCATCGGTCCGGTGTCGCTCGGACGGCCATCGGGCAACGCCTTCATACCCCGGCGGGATCTCGCCCGCTGCCTGCCGGATGAGTCGCCTGGCCGGGTTACTGCTCGGTCTGATGACCATCGCCTCCATCGGTCACGGACTGTTTCCGGTGTTGCCGGTCTGGCCGGCCGGGCTGCTGGCCTGGGGAGCCGCCGCGCTTCTTGTTGGCCGGGCCTCCCGGGCCCAGTTCGTCCAGATCGGTTTTCTGTTGCTGGTCGGTTTGTTGGCCCTGGCAGCGGCGGTTTCACTCGGCGCCGACGTTGCCTGGCTCAGGCTGCTGGACAGCAATGCCGGACTGCTGTCGATGCTGGCTGCGATCAGTTTTCTGCAATTACTGCCAATCAAGGCGGAACAGACGGCTGCGGCTCCCCGGGGGCCAGGGGCCTTTTTTCGCACCGTTCTCAGCGTTGCGGTCTTCGGCGGTTTTATCAACCTCTCGGCCATGCTGCTCGTGGCCGATCGCCTGTCCCGGAAAAACAGGCTCAGCGCCTTTGCCTGCCAGTCAATCACCCGGGCTTTTTCCGGTTGCCCGACCTGGTCGCCGTTTTTTGCCGGGATGGCGGTGGTGCTGACCTATGTTCCCGACACCAGCCTGGTGCTGGTCATGGCGGTTGGCCTGCCTTTTGCCGCCCTCGGCCTGCTGGTCGTGTTTGTCGCGGCACTCTGGCGTCATCGCGAGGAACTCCGGGAATTCGAGGGCTACCCGCTGACCATGGCCAATCTCTGGCTGCCCTGTCTGCTCGCCGCTGCCGTCGGCCTGGGGCACCTGGCCCTGCCCCGGACTTCGATTATGGATATTATCGCGCTGGCGGCGCTGACGGTGACCGTCAGTGTACTCGTCTTCTCTGATGGTACGGTCGAGGCGGGCCGGAGGATCGGCGGCTTCGTGCAGCGGGGGCTGCCGGCGATGGTCGGGGAATTGCTGCTCTTCCTGGCCGCCGGGGTGCTTGCCGTCGGCCTGCGCTCGCTGGTCACGGTCATGCACCTGAGTCTGCCGCTGATCACCGTTTTCGACTTAGCCGCCGCCGCTCTGTTGCTCGCCCTGCTGATCATCCCGTCGATGCTCGGCGCTCATCCGATCATCACCATCTCGGTGGTCGTCCCCCTGCTTGCCCCGCTCGACCCGGATCCCCAACTACTGGCGATGACCCTGCTGCTGGGCTGGGGCCTTGGCACCTGCGCCGGCCCGATGTCCGGCACCCACCTGGTCATGCAGGGGCGCTACGGCATCTCCAGCCTGAAAGGGGCGCTCAGGAACTGGCCCTACGTGGCGCTGATGTATCCGTTCGGTGTGCTGTTTCTGTTACTTGTTGCGCTGGTGCGGCAGGTCTGATCGAGACCGGCCGGCACCGATGACCTGTGGTGCAGGTTTTCTCACCGACTCGGCCGGTCTGCGTATTCCTCAACGAATTTCTCCACCTGGAGGCGCAGGTCGGCGAGTTCGACGATTGCATCGAGATAGCCTTTCTGCCGATAATTGGTCGGGTCAACGGCATAACGACGCATTTCCAGAATAGCGTTGCGAGCGGTATCGGGGATTTCACCATCAGCGGCGAAATAATCCAGGGCCTTGGGGCCGAAGATGGCGATTGAAGCGTGGGGGGCCGCCCAGAAACAGGTCGGTTCAAACCCCGGACCGGACATGATGTACAGACCGACCGTGTAAGCTTTGCGGATGACCAGGCAGACGCGCGGCACCGTGATATTGGCAAGGGTGATCAACAACTCGCTGGCTTCCCTGAGCATGCCGGCTTGTTCACTGTCGGTGCCCACCATCAGACCGGGGTTGTCGACCAGAAACAGCAACGGGATCCGGTACCTGTCGCAAAAGGTAACGAACCGATTCATCTTACGGCAGGTTTCCGGAAAAATCAGCCCGCCGCGCTGTCCGGCATTATTGGCGACGATACCGACCGGAAAACCGGCCACCCTGGCCAGACCGGTGACTGCTTCGCCGGCATGATCCTGCTGGATCGCCACCCATGACTCGGCATCGACCACCGCCTCAATGATGCGTTGTATGGCAAAAGCAGTGTTCAGGTCGGTCGGCACGAATGAAGCCAGCTCTTTGCCGGAGACCTCGGGAGGGCGCGGCGCGGAACGCGGCGCCGGCTCGCCGGCCCGGCTCGGCAGGTTGGAGAGACAACGGCTGATCCACTGCAGAGCCTGATGGTCCTCTTCGAACAACACATCACCGACGCCCGAAACGCGGCAATGCATCTCCGCCCCGCCGAGGCGCTCGGCGTCGGGGACTTCGCCGAGCATCAGTTTGACCGCGTCGGGACGGCCGATCCAGAGATGAGAACCGCGCTTGAGCAGCGTGAAATCGGCCAGCCGGACCGGGAACGATTGGGCTGCTCCGGCATCACCGAACAGTGCCGAGAATTGCGGTACGAGACCGTGCAGCCGGGCCTGAAGACAAAATACCCGGCCAACCCCGGTGGGTGAGGCGATCAGTTCGTCGGACCGGGCGGGAATCGGTGTGCGTCCGCCGGGTGCCGGGGGCGGTGCGTCGTGGAGCCAGACAACCGGTGCCGGGTGATCGAGAATGTGCTCCAGCCAGCTGACTTTGCGCAAAAAACATTCCCTGATATCGGCCCCCCGGACCTGTGACAGGCCGGCACAGCAATAAACGGTCCGGCCGTCGATGGTTCCTTGACCGAGCAGGTGGATCGTTGGTTCCAGGTCGTCCATACGCTGAAACGAATCTTTATCAAACAGTTTCGAGAGTCTCTCCCAGGCTGCACTCATCGAATCGATCCTCCTTGTCTTGGTTTAACTCTTACATAACTCCGATGACGGGACGTCACAACGAAGCATGAAACCGTGCAGTTTCATATAACCCCCCATGACTGATGGTCACGACGAAGCATGAAA
>CAZUJZ010000319.1:0-1937 GCA_964620665.1 uncultured Desulfofustis sp.
AATTGCTTGAGCGAAAAACTAACTGGGAGGCAAAAAGGGGTCTGTCCCCATTTCTCACATTTCTCAATGGTACAATTTGCATGTTGAACTTGCAAATTGCACCATGAAGTGTCAATCGTACTTTACATGTTATGGCTAATACTATAAAATAGACTTTATAGTAGTTTTTTCAGAAACTCTGCATGGAACATGCGATGCTCCCCGCTATCATTCGTCAAACCTCTGCGTTTATCCTGTCTCGGAAGCAGCCGGAGTATCAACGTTTTCTCTACAGTAGAATCAATTTCGACGAACCGCTGATCTGCATCAAAGGTGCCCGCGGCTGTGGGAAGACCACGCTGATGCTGCAACACGCTCACAACAGTCAAATTCCTATCGAAAAAATACTGTATGTGGCCTGCGATCATCCGGCCATGGTCGACGTCAACCTGCACGAATTGGCACAGATCTGGTATCAGGAAGGCGGCAAGATGCTGCTGGTCGACGAAATTCACAAGGCAAAGGGGTTTGCCGCTTCACTAAAATCAATTCGTGACGGTTTTGATCTGCAGGTGCTGTTCTCTGGATCGTCGGCACTGCGAATCGACCACGAACTTGCCGATCTTTCGCGGCGAGCGGTCGTCTATCACTTACCGGTACTGTCTTTGCGTGAGTTCATTGAACTCGAGACCGGGGAAGACTTTGTTTCATATACGCTCGCCGAGGTCTTGGCGAATCATCAAGCCATGTGCGCATCCGTCTGCGCACGCATCAGGCCGATAGAATATCTGCTCAAGTATTACCGGTACGGCGCCTACCCTTTCTACCGGGAGTCCGTCGAGACCTATCCGCAGAAGCTGCTCTCGGTCATCAACACCACCATCGATTCGGATTTGTGCACCATCTATAACATTGAACCGTCGAAGGCCGAGAAACTCAAAAAAATCATGTATATGTTATGCAGCACTGCACCAGTGGAGATGAATAAATCAAAGCTGGGCAGTGCCATCGGCACATCCTGGCCGACCGTTTCCAATTATCTCGCACGCATGCAGGCGGGCAGCCTGATCCACCAGGTACCGGGCGGAACGCGGATGCGCGCGGTCAACAAACCGGATAAGCTGCTGCTCAACAACCCGAATCTATTTCACGTGCTGTGCGCCGCGCCGGACACGGGGGCTCTGCGCGAATCTTTTTTCGTCTCGCAACTGTCAGTCCTGCACCAGGTCCATTACCATGATCGCGGAGATTTTGTAGTCGATGACCAGGTAGTCTTCGAGATCGGCGGACCCAGGAAAACCGCTCGCCAACTTGATGACCATTTGTCGGCACATGTGGTTGCAGACGGGATAGAAACAGGAACGCCCCAGCAGATCCCGCTCTGGCTCTTCGGCATGCTCTATTAGAGGAAAACGGAATCACCAACCAATCATCGATTCGTCGAAGTGTCCAGCCGGCCTTTTAACGGCACAGCCACTTTTCTTTTTTGCTTTTTTGGCCTTGACGAGTTATGCATATCTTTCTTAATATGTGCATACAAACCCCTTGTCAGGAGCCCCACCCCATGAGAACAACTCTTGATTTACCGGAAGACTTGCTGGCCGAGGCAATGCGAGCCACGCGTATTAAGACGAAAACAAAAGTCATTACTACTGCCCTTGAAGAGATGATACGCAAACGGAAAATTGCCGAATTACGACGCTATAAGGGCGCAGTCGATCTTACCATTGATCTGGATGCGCTGCGGAAACGTAGCTGATGGTACTGGTAGACAGCTCAGTTTGGATAGATTACTTCAGAAGTGGAGAGCATTCTGCCTTCCTGGATCAGTGCATTGAAGACAATGTTATCGTCATCAACGATCTGATTCTTGCCGAATTAGTCCCCTTTCTCCGGGTTCGCAAACAACAGAAAATTGTCTCTTTGCTGAAATCCATCCGCAACGAGCAATTAAACAT
>CAZUJZ010000319.1:1947-3622 GCA_964620665.1 uncultured Desulfofustis sp.
CTGGGCGCAGTTGATCGATTACCAGTATACCTGCCTCATGGCCGGCATAAACGGCATCGGTATCCCGGACATGATCATCGCCCAACAGGCGATCCAAAAATCCTTCACCCTTTATTCGCTCGATCACCATTTTCCATTGATCCAGCGTAGTATTCCGGAGTTGGAATTAGTATAATAATTCCAAGCATTAACTGACAAGCATATGAAAACATATCGATTAAAAGTTTCAATTATTGGTATTCCAAGATTGTACAGGGTTATTGAACTCAGTGAGAATTGCACGTTCGAAGATTTGCACCATGCACTATTTGACTTCTTTGGTCGAGATGATCCGCATTTATATTCATTCTTCATTACAAAAGCGGACAGCAGAAATATAAGAACAATAACCAGAGCTCCGGAAATCACCGATCCTCGTTGTCTTGAAGAGATGATGGGTTTTGACAGGAACACAAAATCAGCCTCACAGACAACTATTGGCGCAGTTGGTCTCGCCGAAAAGGATATTTTTCACTATTTGTTCGATTTTGGTGACGAGTGGTGGCATCGCCTCCGCGTCGAAAAGATCATTGAGGGTGGTCCTGTTCGAAAAGGGGTCCACCTCATCAAGGCTGTGGGAGAATCTCCTCCTCAATATGATGGCGACGACGAAGACTATTTTTAGGCTGCCTTGAGGCACGGCACCGTTTTGCACATCGGCGCCCCTCGTGATCAGGCTGTTCGTTACAAAATGCGACAGAGATAAGCGATAAATTCACTGACGAGCACGGCCGATACACCTTTCATCTCTTTCATTCGGTTACTGGCAATGGCTCAAGATACTGTGTGGAACATGCAAGCAGACAAAGCGAAAGCCTTGATGCTGGCCAAACGGCACCTCCCGGAACTCGTGTATGACGCCGTTAACCTTGAAGGTATTCATTTTACCCTGCCTGAGGTCCAAACCTTGCTTGACGGCGTGACAATCGGAGGACATAAACTTTCAGATCAGCAGATCGCCCTTAACCAGGCAGAGGCCTGGCGCACCCTTTTCTCCTGGCTGGAACGTGACAAATTTATCGTGTCTGCAGAAAAAGTCTGCGAACTCCATGGAGTCGCCGGCAAAAACGAGGCGCTGCAATGGGGTTCATTTCGCAGCGGGTCAGTGACAATAGCCGGCACGGATTACATGCCGCCACCCGCCGACGCCCTGCCCGGCCTGTTTGACCAAATTGTTGCCGAGATGCAACAGTTGTCTGATATCTACGATCAGGCGATACATCTCTTCCTGATGATGGCACGGTATCAATTCTTCTACGATGTGAACAAGCGAATGGGACGTTTCATGATGAACGGCCTGCTGTTGAACGAAGGCTATCCGGCTATCAATCTGCCGGCCAAACGTCAATTGGAATTCAACACCTTGATGATCGACTTTTACGACTCCGGTGATCAGAGCAGGATGAACGCTTTTCTCCGTTCATGTCTGGATCAACGGGCCATCATGATCATGAAAGAATAAAAAATGGGATATCCTTTTTTAGGATCATCAAATGGAAGTAAAATTCGAAGATATACAAGATGCATTTGACTTTGTCAGTCTTGATCAAATGTATACACATCAAGCGTTCCTCAATAGAGAAACGGGGCGGATCTACTGGCATTCTGAATTTGGTGATAATTTCGAGGAGCTACC
>CAZUJZ010000320.1:0-3596 GCA_964620665.1 uncultured Desulfofustis sp.
GGATAGCCTGAATCTTTGTACAGATCCTCAGAATGTATCAGAGAAATTTTGCACGTCCATTTCGCAGCTAGTGCTGCCGTAAAAAAGGAGCAGAAAAAAACCGTCATCAATAGGATACCAATGCTTCGTTTCATGTTACCCTCCAGTGGATGTTTGTTTTGCTTGATGCCACATGTCAGCTTTCTTTCAAACCTGTAGCGATTCACCATACAGAGCGATTCAATTTCTCGGCATTCATATCTGCAAAACCTAGATTCTCAAGTGTGAGTCCTGTCGCACTAAAATCCTGTTGGAGCAAACAACTCCCCAATGTTACGATAGCCGTTGAAACCGGAGTGGCGACGCCGACAGCTGTGCCCAACGAATCAAACATGGCCAAGCCGTTCGAAATATCTTCCACCAGATATCGACTCGTGACGCTGGCAGGACCTTTGATTTTTGTGAACACAGGGCTTGTATTAAATAGTTCTTCATAGGGAGCATTTGGATCGTCGCGCAGATAACCTCTCTTAACCCTTGACTCACGTCCAGTATCAACTGAAAATCCAAGTGCTTTAGCCAGCGCTATCCGCTCACTATCAACTGCACGAATAATATTGATCGTGTGCGGGGTAATTCCTTCTATATAGTAATAGAATTCTCCCTTCGAATATTCGATCCTCCCTGCATTAAGTATACACGCACAATGCGCTTCCGGATTACCGTTGGTGAGAAAGGTATGCCATACATTTTCCGCAGGTTTAATGCTGTCATATAATTGTCTTGCAGTGGCCAATAAATCATTTGTATTACGAGCCGGAAGGGCAGAAAAAAACATTTCTTTGACTCGCAGGGAGAGCTCAACTCGGGCACTCTCAGGAAAAGCGCGTGTGCCGTACGCCAGGGTATTCAATTCACCAACTTTTAGTTCATGTTCGACCCCCATCCCGCGAGCCACATTAATAAACCGCCACGCCCCCATACACGCAGCGCTGTGGATAATAACCACTTGCTCTTTATTGAGATATGGAATGACTTCTTTAGCAAAGTCTTCAATGGCAAAGGCAGGGATGGTTATCAACAATACCTGTGCGTCCTTTATCGCTTCTTGGATGTCAGTCGTCATTACATCGAGCTCGACCGAAAAGGAGCCGCTTTCTTCCTCCACACGTATTTCTCGAGCACTCTTTAAATGTGAAATCGTTTGTTTAAACCGTGGTAATTCAAAAAGAGCCACCTCCATTCCGCGATGTTTAAAATCGGCCGCTGCAGTAATACCACCGTTACCCGCTCCGAGGACGGCTACCCGCTTAACCTCCATTTTTTGTTCTCCTCCCCTCTCTTGATTTATCTCATCTTCCTAGAGACATCTCTCCTGTAAAAAACGCCCTTCTCTATCGAATTTTCCGTTTCGGACCCATAAGGCATTGGAATCGTCACCTTACAGGAAGAGCAACTACAAATATCGTACCAGGGAATGGTTTCGAGGGGAGATAAAAAGGAAAGCGGTTTGTTATCGAAGTGTTAAGAGAACAGCAAAAGGCGTTTAGACAGCAGAGCGCTGCCTACCGAACTGAAGCGAATTGTAACTAATAATTACACCACGCGGACCAGTAAATATTTAATCCGATATTTCATTGTGTTGCGAATGTAAAATAAAATTACACTGTCACATATTTTTACATATCGGGAAGGTCGGTTGAATTGAGATTATATTTTTTCAGCTTACGGTAAAGCGTCGGTCTTGTAATTCCGAGCTTTTTCGAAGCGTCTGAAATATTGTAACGTGTCATTTGCATCATTTTGGTGATAATCATCTTTTCGGCCTCCTCCAGCGGTGCCTGGCTAAGCATCGCAACGCTCACGTCAACTTTTCCCGTAGTGGCAAGACCCAGATGCTCTGGTTCGATCAAATCATTTTCAACCAAATTTACGGCACGTTCAATCACATTCTCTAACTCTCGAACATTTCCCGGCCAGGAATGCTGGCTTAACGCCGTGATGGTTTTATCGGCGAACCTGGCGTTTGGCTTACCAAATGCCTGGCAGCACCGATCCAGAAAATGACGGGCGAGCAGCGGTATGTCTTCCTGACGTTCACGCAAAGATGGTATTGCTATCGGAAACACGTTTAATCGGTAAAAAAGGTCTTCCCGGAAATTGCCGCTGCGAACCTCACTGTACAGATCGACGTGAGTAGCGGCAATTATTCGAACATCAACAGAAATGGGATTGTGCTCACCGATACGAATGACCTCCCCAGACTGCAAGACCCGTAGCATTTTGACTTGCATATCACGAGGCATGTCGCCAATCTCGTCGAGCATGACCGTCCCACCATTGGCAAGTTCGAATTTTCCTGGACGTCCTCCTTTTCTCGCCCCTGTAAACGCTCCTCCTGAATACCCGAATAACTCGCTCTCAAGTAACTCTCGTGGTATTGCACCGCAATTAATCACCACAAACGGGCGCGAGCTTCTATCACTGTTATTATGAATTGCCTGAGCAAACAGTTCTTTTCCTGTACCGGTTTCACCGGTAAGCAATACCGTTGATTTACCCTGCGCCGACAACAGTGCTTTTCTTTTCGCGGTTTGCACGGCAGTACTGAGTCCGATGATATCTTCAAAAGTGAACTGGGCCTGAGATCCAGCCATTTCATTCACTATTTTGCGAATCTTGTTCATTTCGTTAAAAACTATTATAAATCCACGTACTTTCCCAAGCGGGCCGAAAATTGGCTTTAAAGTCGAATATGCTTGAACCATTTCACCCTGCGAACTGCGAAAGAAACACTCTCTATCAAAATAGTGCTTACCCGAGTCCACCATGCCGTTAAAATCAAGATGCTTTTGCAGGATATAATTGATAGGAAGGTCTGTCGAGTCTTCACCCAATTTCAACGTTGTCCTGGCATGCGCGTTGATTTTATTTATGATTCCATCACGATTAACTGCAATCACACCGCTATCTATCGAATCGATGATTGCGTTCATGTAATTATTTTGAATCAACAATTCATGTGATTTACCAAGTAACCCCAACTGGTTCTCTATGGACCGGGCGGCAGTAATCATCATGCCAAGTGTATGTGAATGCACCTGCTCAGCCTTTCCCGTAATAACAATCACACCAATCAATTGTCCATTTATGTCTATAATGGGTGAGGCGGAATTGGTATATCCATGACCACGTCGGCAATAAATCTGTTTTTCGGTAATCTGAACGGAAATCATACGTGCATGGGCCAAAGCAATAGCAGAGGTACCCACGTCTCTCTCCGTCCACCGGAAACCAGGCCTGCAATTAATGCGTTTCAACTCATCCAGAATATGTTCGTCCCCCACCATTTTGAGGATGTACCCATCTCTATCGGTTATCGCCATTGCAAAACCGCCTCCGGCGAAGAGGCTGAACAGCTCTGCCATCTGCCGCGAAGCAATTGAAAAATAGTCCTGATTATCTTCTTGACGGTCTTGCAGAGCTTTGAAACTGAGCTGGACATGTTCGGGGTTTACGTCCTTATTCGGGTCGATTCCGTACTGACGTGAACGCTCGTGGGATTGCCTGATCTCTGATTCCAAAGATTTCGGGTCAAAAATTGTGTTCATAGGCGT
>CAZUJZ010000321.1:0-3591 GCA_964620665.1 uncultured Desulfofustis sp.
ACTCTTCGGTCATATCGATTTCCAGCGCATTGAGCGAATCTTCAAGTTGCGCGGTGTTGCGCGCACCGATAATCGGTGCGGTGACCGCCGGGTGAGCCGCCGCCCAGGCAACCGCAAGACTGACTGGATTGTACCCGTTCGCGCGGGCGAAATCGACATATTTGACCGCCGCTGCCAGCATCCACTCATCACCATAACGCCGACCATAAATAGCCACCCGGCCAAGCCGGTGCTCGGACGGTTCGATGGATTGCCCGTATTTGCCGGTGAGCAAGCCGCCCCCCAGTGGATTGTAGCTGAAAACCCCGAGTCCGGCCGCCTGGGCGTGCGGCAGAATCTCCACCTCGGCCTGACGTTTGACCAGGTTGTACATCGGCTGAATGCAGACGAAACCGGGCCAGTCGTGCAGGGCCGACACCCCGAGGGCCGTGGCGACCTGCCAGGCGGCAAAATTACTGGCACCGATATAACGGATCTTGCCCTGGCGCACCAGATCATCCAGCGCCGACAATGTTTCTTCCAGAGCCGTATGCGGGTCGAACCGATGGAGAAAATAAAGATCGATCCAGGTGGTGCGCAACCGCTTCAGGCTCGCCTCCACCGAGGCGATGAGATTGCGTCGTGACGAGCCGCGGGCATTGATATCGGTGCCCATCTGGCCCCACCCCTTACTGGTGATGATCAACTCGTCGCGACAATCGGCGCTCAGCTGGCCGAGGATTTCCTCGGCCGCCCCTTTACTGTAGACGTTGGCGCAGTCGAACATATTGATGCCGGCATCGCGGCACCGATGAAACAACGCCGCCGACTCGCGGGGATCGGCCTCGCTGCCGAAGGTCATCGTCCCCATGCAGAGCTGGGAGACCTGAATACCGGTTGAGCCGAGATAGCGATACTGCATGATATTCCTCCATTACGTTTAAATGATCCCCCAGGGTTCCCTCAAGACAGCCGGCCGCCGGGATCGCCGGAAATCGGCGTATCCTCCCGGGCTTCCCGGACATGGGCCCGCATGATTCGCTCGCAGAGCTGGGCATCGCCGAGCTCGAGCGCCAACAGGATCTTTTTATGGCCGGCGATGCTGCGACGAGCGCCACCGAGATGAACCAGGGTATTTTCCCGATAGCGCAGCACGTAGTGCCGCATATCCTCGATCAAGCCGTGCAGTCGAGGCCGGGAATCGGCGATCAGTCGGGACAGCAGATCATGAAATCGGGTATTGAGCGCGAAGACGCGCTCCAGATTCCCCGCCTCGCAGGCGTGCTCCGCCTGATCCACCAGACCACGCAGCTCGATCAGCGCCTCGGCGGCGATGGTCCTCGACAGGCAGGCCAGGGCGTGCCCTTCCAGAACCGCGCGGATCTCGAACAGCTCATTCATGTCCTCGACCGAGTCGTCCGGCACCTGAAATCCCCGGGCACCGGCCGCAATCACCAGCCCTTCCAGTTCCAGTTTGTGCAACGCCTCTCGAATCGGGGTCCGGCTCACCCCGAGATGCTCGGCCAGAAACTGTTCGGTCAGGCGCTGACCGGGACAAAATTGCCCGGTAACCAACTGACGGCGAAGCAACCGGTAGGTCTGCTCACGAACGGAACGGGAACGGGTGGGGATGGAAACGGGTACATCGGTCATTTTGTATCCAATAAAAAGAGGAGCATATCTCTTCCTACTCGATCCTGCCGATGCCGTCAAGTTTTTCTAAAATAGCAGGCAACCGATTGTACATTAAAGATTTTTTATAGTTTTAAAGCGACAGGAAAGGCCTGTTAGCGGTCGACTGCACCGTGTCTGTGACCAATGAAACCGTTGTCATCATCGCCTTTTTTGGATACAATAGCAACACATCAGCCGGAAACGGCCCAGAACCTCCCCTTTAACCATCGAGGATCAGCGCGGTTATGAACATTTCCAAGGAAAAATGCGTCGGGTGCGCCAATTGCATCCCCGTCTGCTCCGTCGGCGCCATTTACATCGGCGATGACGGTCTGGCGGAGATCAACACGGAGAGTTGTGTCGAGTGCCACAACTGTTACCGGAGTCTCAGTGTCGAGCACCTCCAGCCAGGATTGACACGGGCAATCCGCCGGGTGCTCAAGAAATTCGGTCTGCGTTTTCAACCCGACCCCGATGTCTGCCCGACCGAGGCCTTCATCCCGGACGAGTTGTCCTGGCCGCGCATCGTCCGGCGCGCCTTCAGCGATCCGATGGTGACCCACGAGTCGACCGGCGTTCACGGACGCGGCACCGAGGAAGTCAAGACCAATGACGTCAGTCATCGCATCAAGCCCGGTGATGTCGGCATCGTCGTCGAGTTCGGCCGGCCCGGCATCGGTGTCTCTTTCCGCGAGGTGCAAAAAGCGACCATGGCTCTGGCCGCGGCACGGGTCGTCTTCGAGGACGGCAACCCGGTGACCCAGATGATGGCCGACCGCACGACAGGAACCATCAGAGAAGACGTGCTCGACGAAAAGGTCCTGTCCTGCATCGTCGAGATCACCGTCCCGCTCGACGATACCGCCCGGGTCCTCGACGTCGTCAAACAGATCTGCCAGGCGGCCGAGACGGTGATCAGCATCGGCGTCTCGACGGTCTGCGATACGACCGGCAACGATCCGATCAGGGAGCTTCTTGAGAAGGAGGGCTATCATGTCGGCTGGGCAAAAGTAAATCTTGGACTGGGGCGGGCGAGCAATGCCTCGATCAACGCTGCGGGAGGCGCACAATGACCAATACACTCCACCGTTTCGGCACACCGGAAACCCTGAAAAACGATTTCATTGTCTTTGCCATGGCCGGCAAAGGCTTCAACGACGAGGGCGCGCTGGACAAGGCCAAGACCTTTCTGCGGACCGCCATCAAGTATCGACCGATCAACATGGGCAACGCCCTGGTCAACGCCCTCTACCGGCCGGAAAAAGACCTGACCTTTATCAAACTCTACTTCGTCGGCCGCCAGGAAAAGACCACCTACGAACATCTCATCGATGAAATCCCGGGTCCCGGTTCGGCTGCCGTGGTCTTCGACGACGGCGCCGTCGCTTCCCAGTTCGTGCGCGAGATCAAGCAGCTCGACCTCGGCCTGTCGATCAATATCAGCGCCCTGGTGGACGATGTCCGAGGCATCTGCGGCGAAGTCGACATCACCCCGCATGCGGTCGAATACACCCTCGGTTTCCATGGCGACACGAGCCGCCTGCCGGATCGGGATACCCTGTCGCTGTCGACCATGTGCGGTCACGGCATGGTCTCGGCCAATTTCGCCAAGAAAATGATCGACCGGGTCAAGGAAGGCCGAATGGCCCCCGAAGCGGCCGCCTCCTGCATGGCCAAGTTCTGCGTCTGCGGGGTATTCAACACCACCCGGGCAATGCGGGTGCTCAACCGGGTGAAGAAAGGCGAATAGCCGCCGGCCTCACGTCAACACCTTCAGCCGGCAGTCTGCATCTCAACGCGCAGCCTGTCGGCTGGTCTCCTCCCCCCAAGATGGGGCGCAAAAGATCATGAAAATTCGACTGTGGTCGGAAGGGCTGGCCGGCCCTGCCTCCGGCTGCTGCGCTGCGGCCTGATCGGCTGGCCTCCGAGGCCGGCAGA
>CAZUJZ010000322.1:0-3586 GCA_964620665.1 uncultured Desulfofustis sp.
TTTTCAAGGTTCCCTCTCAGCAAAAACGATGGGATAAACCTTCGACCGGCAGGTGATTGACCACATGATACTCAGCGTGATTCAGTTTCCAGAGCATCCACATTATAACAAAGCCGACAACAACTCAAGCATCTCTTGGATTCCCTGAGGGCGTCCCGTTCCGAAATCGTCAGATCAACCTCTTCAAATGTCCGGATACGCTCCGCTACGTCACGTTCATCCAGACGTATCCGGCTGCTCTGTTTGATTCCGGGCACGGATGTGAATATCGATTCGGGGATGGGTTTGTTCAGCAGTGCGTCATGGTGCGGGACAACCGGTTCTCCCTTTAAGAAGAGATCGATGGAGCGAGCCGCCTTCCTGCCGCCGCCGATCGCGTCGACCACCAGGGCCGGCCCGGTTGCCGCATCGCCCGCGGCGAAGATATAGGGAACATTTGTCTGGTGCGTTGACGGTTCTACTTCAAACGTGTTCCAACGACTGATGTTCAGGTCGTCAAGCCGGTTTCCACGGCCGCGAAACGAAAGCTGCGGTGATTGACCAATGGCGGTGATAACCGTGTCGACGGCGAGGATTTGTTCCGACCCCTCGATAGGGACGGGTCGATGCCGCCCGCTTGCGTCCGGTTTCCCGAGTTCCATGGTCAAGTATTCCAGACCTGCAACCTGCTTTTCTTCGTTGGCAATAATCTGTTTGGGCGCCGCAAGAAAAATAAACTCGACTCCCTCGTGCTCGGCGGCAACAATTTCATCTTCATTGGCCGGCATCTCATTTCTGGTCCTCCTGTAGACCAGGTACACTTTTTCCAGTCCGTTGCGGATCAGGGTTCGGCAACAATCAATAGCCGTATTTCCACCGCCGATTACCGCAGCGCGCCGACCGATTGCAAGAGGCTCGTCACTGCCCACCTTTGACAAGAAATCTATCCCGGTCATACACCCGGAAAACGCTTCGCCCGGGATATTGAGCTTATAGTCATTCCAGGCACCGACACTGAAAAAGACGGCGTCAAACCCGGCGGCAATCAGCGAGCAGAAATCAAAATCGAGCCCCAGTCTTACATTGGTATGACTCTCGATCCCGAGTTTCAGGATTCCTTCGATTTCCCAGTCCAATACCTTTTTGGGGAGACGATATTCAGGGATACCGTACCTGAGCATCCCACCGAGTTTCGGCATCGCTTCAAAAATCTCGGGATGATGACCGGCCCGCCGCAAAAAGTACGCACAACTGATACCTGCAGGACCGCCGCCGATGATGGCGATCCGTTTGCCGGTGTCGGGGCTGCAGGCAATGGGCAGCCGCCGTCCGGAATTCATTTCGTAATCGGCGACAAATCGTTTGAGCTGGTTGATGGACACCGGGTCATCTTCTATGCCTCGGCGGCAGAGCGACTCGCACGGATGGGGGCAGACTCTGCCGCAGGAAAGCGGCATCGGGTTTTTTTCTCTGATCGTTGAGAGGGCCTCTTCGTAGCGATTATTTCTGATATGCTCGATGTAGCGGGGAATATCGATTTCAGCGGGGCATCCCTGGGAACAGGGGGCAAGCGGATCGCCGACGGAGCTCAGGTGAAACAACCGCTGGGACATGGTGCGCACTTCCAGGATGGTTTTCGGGCAGGCCGCTTCGCAGGCGCCGCACCCCACGCATTTGTCCCGATCAACGTGCGGATAGCCGTCATCTCCCATACGAATAGCACCAAAATTACACGACTTGATACAGTCCCCGAAACCGAGGCAGCCGATGGTGCAGTCTCGCTCGCCGCCATAGAGGGAGGCGGCCGCATTGCACGACCAGATGCCGCTGTAGATGAACCGATCGGCTGCCCGGGTGCCGCCGCTGCAGTTGTTGTAGGAGGCGGGGGGTTCGGGTGGTCCGGCCTGCGCCCCGGTAATTGCGGCAATTTCCTTGATATTATCCTCGCCGATGAGGATGCAGGCGTTGGCCGGGGCAATCATGTTGACGATTGCTTCGGCTGCCGCCGAACAGCCGGCGAAACCGCAGCCTCCGCAATTGGCGCCGGCAAGCAGGTTCTCGACCTTGGCAATACGGGGATCCTCGTAAACGTAAAAGATTTTCGAGGCGTAGCTGAGCGCTATGCCGGCGATAATACCGATGGCAAAGGTAAAAATGATTGATTCAAACATAGCAGCCTTCTCTTTAGACCATTCCTTTGAAAGCAAAAAATGACAATGAAATAAAACCGGCGGTGATCAGCGCGATAGACGTTCCCTGCAAGGGTTTCGGCACTCGGGCCAACAGGATTCTCTCTCTGACTCCGGCAAAAAGAATCAAAGCAAGACCGAAGCCGACCGCATAAAAGAGCGAAGCGGACACCGCTTCGGGAAAACTGAACTCTTCATCTATATTAATCACGCAAATTCCCAGTACCGCACAATTCGTGGTGATCAGCGGCAAAAAGATGCCGAGCCCGGAGTAGAGCACCGGTATCTTTTTTTTCAGAAACATCTCCACAAACTGCACCAGGGAGGCGATGATCAGGATGAACGAGAAGGTTCGGAGATAGACAAGATCGAATCTGATCAGGACCTGGTGGTACATGATCCACGTGATCGTGCCTGCCAGCACGGTGACGAAAATAACGGCGCCGGACATCCCGACGGCGGTTTCCATCTTTTTCGAGGTTCCCAGAAAGGGACAGTTTCCGAGAAATTGGGCAAGCAGGATATTGTTGACGAAGATACAACTGATAATAAGCTCAAAATATCCCATCAGGTCTCCCGTTGGATGACGATCGTATCATTTCAGTAACGGCTGCTTGCCGGCGGCCAAAAAGAGTGCTACCGGTTATTTTCCTATGATATTGATGATGCAGAGCATCAGGCCGAGGCAGACAAACGCTCCGGGCGCCTGAGTCGCGAATGACAACGGTTGAAAAGACGGCATAACACTCGTAATGCTGTAGGAGAGATCTCCCCAGATCGTCAGTGAGCCGTTACCCAGTAACTCCCTGAGAGAACCGAGCAGACTCAAAGAAAGCGTAAAGCCGATGCCGATGCCAAGGCCGTCTGCCAGGGACGATGAGACCCTGTTTTTGTAAGCGAAGGCTTCGGCCCTTCCCAAGACAATACAATTAACGACGATGAGTGGGATGAAGACACCGAGCTTCAGGTAGAGCGGATAGGTATAGGCCTGCATCAGCAACTCGACAATGGTGACGAAAGAGGCGATTATAATAACGAAGCAGGCTATTCTGACCCGTGGCGGGATGATGTTCCTCAGAAGAGAGACGAGCAGGTTTGAACCGCACAGCACAAAGGCTGTTGCAATGCCCATCCCGAGGCCGTTTTCCATTGTCGTCGTTACCCCGAGGACCGGACATAACCCCAGGACCAGCCTGAAAGGAGGAAGATCTTGCCAGAGCCCTTTGGTGAATTCTTGTGTCAGTGTCCTCGCCACGATACCCTCCTTCGCACGCTCTTATTCTATGTTCTGCTTCAGACGAGGTTTCAATGCCTGATATCGTTCGAGCGATTCGGCAATCGCTTCACATACTGCCCGGGAGGTTATCGTTGCACCGCTGATGGCATCGATCTTCCCTCCATCCTGGGTAACCGCCACC
>CAZUJZ010000323.1:0-3569 GCA_964620665.1 uncultured Desulfofustis sp.
ACCAGGCCGCCGATCTTACGCCAGGAAATCCTGTCATCAACAAGAAACACGTGGGCCAGCACCATAACCACGAACGGCAGGGCGTTGGTGATCAGCGTACCGTGCGACGCGGTGGTCCGGTTGAGGCCGAGATAAAAAAGCGACAGCTGGATAAAAAAGATCAGCCCGAGCGGCGCCAGCTGCGACCATTGCTTCCTGTTCAGGGACAGCGGTTTGCCGGTCAGGCGGGCCCAACACCAAATGGTCACCGCAGCCACGCCGAAACGCAGTCCGGCCGACGTAAAGACACCGAGACCGCCGAGGCTGATCTTTACCGCAACGGCATTGGCGCCGAACATGATGCAGAGAGACAGGCTGGCGAGAGCTGCCATGGGCGGCAGCCCCTGATCTGAAGTCAAACTCGCTTTGTCGCCGGTGTCGACCATTGCCGCTGTGCCCTCCAATTACCATATACGACGCAACGACACCACACGGCCACTGCCGCGGGCCGGCCCGCAACCCTAAATATCGGCTACCCTAAATATCGGCTACCCTAAATATCGACTACCCTAAATATCGACTACCCTGAAGATCGGTTACCCTGAATATCGGCTACCCTGAATATCGACTACCCTGAATATCGACTACCCTGAATATCGACTACCCTAACGATCGATTTCTTCCCCGTAGGCCATGACCCGAGCCCTTTTACCGAGCGCTTCGACCTTGTGCACAAAGAGCTCCGGGTCCACGGTAATCACCGGAAAAGTGTTATAATGCATCGGGATCGCCAGCTGCGGGTTGACCAGTTCCACCGCTTTGACGGCATCGTCGATGCCCATCGTGAAATTGTCACCGATCGGCAGCAGCAGCGTGTCGACCGGGTTCATCTCACCGATCAGCTTCATATCGTAAAACAGGCCGGTGTCGCCGGTATGATAGAGGGTTTTCCCGTCGATGGTCAGCAATACCCCGGCGGCCAGGCCGCCATAGGTGTTGTCCGGGGTCATCGAGCCGTGGTGGGCGATGGTGAACTTGAGTCGGCCGAATTCGAAATCATACCCTCCGCCGATATGCATGTTGTGGGCGCGAAATCCCTTGTCGCTGCAATAATTGGCCAATTCATGGACGCAGATGAACAACGGGTCGCACCGTTTCGCAATCTTGAAGGCGTCGCCGACATGGTCGCCATGGGCATGGGTCAGCACGATAAAATCGGCGCTAACCTCGTCGGATCCGACCGGTGAGGTCGGATTGTCATCGAGAAACGGATCGATGAGTAGGATCTGTCCGGCAGCAGTGGTAACCTGGAATGATGAGTGGGAAAAGTAGCGCAGTTTCATATCGTCCTCCTCGATCTGTACCGGCCCGGCAACCGACGCGCCGGCGACGCCGAGGGCTCGGCGCCGGACCATCGTTTGTTCGCGCAGTTTGTGCTTTGCCAGTCACAACTGCCCGTCAAATCGAGCTTAGCAGCAATTTCGGGGCTTTTCAATTGATTTGTCCGGTGGTTTCCGGTACACCGAAGACCAGTAGCCCCGGCCCGACGGACTGCTGCTTCGCCGAATCGGGCAACCTTAACCAACCCCTCGCCACGCATGGATCGCTATCCCGGTTTTTCGCTGCTGCTCCGACACGAACACGACTTTGTCGTCGAACAGGCCGACCGAGGGGCGGCAACAACCGTCCTGGCGCCGCACGGCGGGGGGATCGAACCGCACACCTCGGACATCGCCCGGCTCATTGCCGGGGATGAATACAATTATTTCCTGTTCAACGGCACCAAAACCGCCGACAACGATACCCTGCACATTACCAGCCATCGCTGGGATCACCCCGAGGCTTTGGCCCTGGTAACACGCTCGCTCCGGGTGATCACCGTGCATGGCTGCCGGGCACGCGCAGCGGTGGTTATCGTCGGCGGCCGCGACACCCCGCTGCGCGACCTGATTATCGAGGAAATGGGCCGTCACGTACTGCCGGCCGTCAGTGCCGCTGCCGGCCGTAACTCCGGCCGTCATCGACGCAACATCTGCAACCGGGGACTGACCGGCAGAGGAGTACAGCTGGAAATCAGCCGCCCGCTCCGCGACGACCCATCCTGCTGGCCCGCCCTGACCGGAGCTGTGCGGACGGCCGTTGCCCGCTGTGAGACACCCCGGCGTTGACCGATCAGAGAAATATCTTGCCCGGATTCATCAATCCCTTCGGGTCGAGCAGCTGCTTGATCTGTGCCATCACATCGTAACTGTCGCCGTGCTCCAGGCGCATGAACCGGCGCTTGCCGATGCCGATGCCGTGCTCGCCGGTGCAGGTGCCGTCCAGTTCGATGGCCCGTTCGACCACCCGCCGGTTGATATCCTCTAGCTTCTCCCACTCGCCGCCGTCTTCGGGATCGCCGGCCAGTACCACGTGCAGATTGCCGTCGCCGGCGTGGCCGAAGACGTAACCGGCTACCCCGTATTCCCTGACGAGTTGCCGGGCAAAAACCACCATCTCCGGGTAACTACCGATCGGCACCGCCGCATCGACGATCAAGGTATGCTTGCCGGGATGGGCCCGGTGGATGGTTTCCCAGGCCTCATGTCTGGCCCGCCAGAGATCGGCCCGCTGCTGCGAATCGATGCCGTAGCGAAAATCAAGGGCGCCGCAATCGTCGCACAGCTCCCGGGCCAACGCCACTGTTTCCTGCAGCATCGCCTCGCTGGCGCCGTGGAATTCGCAGAACAGGGACGGCTGTTCCGGCAGACCAAGCCCTTTTTCCTCGTTCATCAAGTGGATGATCTCCTCGGTGAGCAATTCCAGCGCTGCCGGTTCCATACCCGAACCGATCATCAGCGCGACGGTCTCGGATGCCGCTTCCAGCGTGGGAAAGGTCACCGTCACCACCAGATGACGATCCGGAACCCCGGCAAGACGCAGGGTGGCCTCGGTCACCACCCCGAGGGTGCCCTCGGAACCGACGAACAGGCGGGTCAGATCATAGCCCGATGACGACTTGCGGGCCCGGCAGCCGGTCCTGATGATCCTGCCGTCCGGCAGAACCACGGTGAGCCGCTGCACATAATCCTTGGTAGCGCCGTATTTAACGGTCTGGACCCCGGAGGCGTTATTGGCGATCATCCCACCGATGGTCGCGTCGGCCCCCGGATCGACCGGAAAGAACAACCCCTCACCGCTCAACCGGGCGTTCAACTCCTTGCGAAACACCCCCGGTTGCACATCGACCTGCAGGTCCTCCGGCCGAACCGTGAGAATGCGGTTCATTCGGGTCATATCCATGACCAGCCCGCCGACGATCGGCAGCGGGTTGCCTTCCGTACTCGTCCCTGCACCCCAGGGGGTTACGGCAATATCCTGGCTGTAACTCCAGGCCAGGATCTTGGCTACCTCCTCGGTCGACTCCGGCCAGAGCACCGCTGCCGGCAGAACGCCGCGGTGCGGGGAGATGTCATGCATATGCAATTCAAGATGGGACCGGCCGGTGGAAAAACGCTCCGGCCCGAGCCACTGTTCCAATTGTTCCCGTTGCTCACTGCTCAATTCGTTGGTCATCTCACGCTCCTTTCATGTTGTCCTGCCGGCGGGCA
>CAZUJZ010000324.1:0-3542 GCA_964620665.1 uncultured Desulfofustis sp.
CCTCGCTCGAAACCGACTCCTTCATCTCGGCCGCCTCGTTCCAGGAAACCACCCGCGTGCTGACCGACGCGGCGGTCCGCGGACGCGTCGACCACCTGCACGGACTGAAAGAAAACGTCATCATGGGTCGGTTGATTTCCGCCGGAACCGGTATCCAGGGATAATGGCGCCGGCATCAAGAACCGCCAATCACCTCCGGCCCGATGCCGGAGAGATGCGGTCGGAGAATGCGGCGCTATTATCGATCGCCGGGTATCACTCAGCAGCCGGGCGGTGAGAAAAGCACAGAGCAATGTTTTTTGCCCTTGACAGCTTTTTGCCACTGGGGTACATATCATCGTTTGTGCTGCGTTCTGCTCTTGCGCATGAGCGTGCATGAAAATTTATTGATCACTTAAAGGAGCGGTACAGTCAATGCCAACAATTAACCAACTGGTACGCCAGGGCAGGAAAAAGATCGTCAAGAAGACGAATACTCCTGCTCTCAAAGGTTCCCCCCAGAAACGGGGTGTCTGCGTCAGGGTATACACGACAACCCCGAAAAAGCCGAACTCCGCTCTGCGGAAGGTCGCCAGGGTGCGGTTGACTAACGGTATTGAGGTCACGTCCTACATTCCCGGTATTGGCCACAACCTGCAGGAGCATTCAGTGGTCCTGATCCGGGGCGGCAGGGTCAAAGACCTTCCCGGCGTTCGCTATCACATTGTTCGCGGTACCCTGGATACGCTCGGTGTTTCCGATCGCCGTCAGGGCCGCTCGAAATACGGCGCCAAGAGGCCGTCCTGATACGGGCCTTGACAGGAGAATAAGTTATGTCACGGAGAAAAGGAGCGGAGAAGCGGGGAATTGAACCCGATCCGCGATACGGTAATATATTGGTGGCCAAATTTACCAACGGCTTGATGCAGCGCGGTAAGAAGAGTCTGGCGCGTCGTATCTTCTACGATGCGATGGACATCGTCAACTCACGAATGCCCGACGAGGAGCCGATAGCGATTTTCGAACAGGCTATGGAAAACGTTCGACCGCGGGTCGAGGTAAAATCGCGCCGGGTTGGTGGAGCGACGTATCAGGTGCCGATGGAAGTGCGCCAGACACGACGTAATGCGCTGGCAATCCGCTGGATTATCAATTTTGCCGAGGCCAGATCGGGAAAGACCATGTCCGACAAGCTGGCTGCCGAGTTGCTTGACGCTTATAACGAGCGGGGCGCCGCCGTAAAGAAAAAGGACGATACGCATCGTATGGCCGAGGCAAACAAGGCTTTTGCCCATTATCGCTGGTAGATTCAAGGAGCGTTCGTTGCGCGTGTCAGGAGCTGGAGTCAGCCAAAGAGAACAACTGAGGTTCGATGATGTCAGCTCAAAAAGAGTTACTGACCGTGCGCAATATCGGCATCATGGCTCACATCGATGCCGGCAAGACCACGACGACCGAACGGATACTTTACTACACCGGTCGATCATATAAGATGGGTGAAGTCCATAACGGCAATGCCGTGATGGACTGGATGGAACAGGAGCAGGAACGCGGCATCACCATCACCGCCGCGGCAACGACCTGCCTCTGGAAAGAGCACAAGATAAATATTATCGACACGCCGGGGCATGTCGATTTCACCGTTGAGGTGGAACGCAGTCTCCGGGTGCTTGATGGCGTTATCGCTGTTTTTTGCGCAGTCGGCGGCGTGGAACCGCAATCGGAAACCGTCTGGCGCCAGGCCGATAAATACGCCATCCCCCGGTTGGCCTTCGTCAACAAGATGGACAGGGGCGGGGCCAACTTTGACAGATGTTTACGAATGATGACCAAGCGGCTCGGGACCAACCCGTTGCCCCTGCAACTGCCGGTTGGAAGTGAAACGAGCTTCACCGGGGTCATCGACCTGATCGAAGAGAAGATGCTCACCTTCAGTGAGCAGACGCTCGGGCAGGAAGTGGTTGAAGCAGCCATTCCTGACCACTACAGAGAAGCATTCACGGCCGCCCGAATGACACTCCTCGAGAAGTTGGCCGACTTCGATGAGGGGGTCATGGAAAAATATCTTGACGACAAACCGGTTTCGGTTGACGAGATCTACCGTGCTGTGAGAAAGGCCACGCTGGCGCTCCATATTGTGCCGGTTCTCTGCGGCAGCGCCTTTAAGAACAAAGGCATTCAGCCGTTGTTGGACGCGGTGGTCAGATATCTGCCGTCGCCGGTGGATATCCCGACAGTCGAGGGCCTCGATCGAAACGGCGACCCGGTCCAGCGTGACACTGGAGTGCAGGAGAAATTCTGCGGCCTGGTATTCAAGCTGGTGAGCGACTCGTTTGTCGAGAATCTCGCTTTTATCAGGGTATATGCGGGCAGCCTCAAGGTCGGAGAAAAGGTTTTCAACCCGGTCCAGAAGAAGCAGGAAAAGATCTCCAAGCTGTTGAAACTACATGCCAACAAGCGTGAAGAAGTCAAGGAGATCAAGGCTGGAGATATTGGCGCCATCGTCGGGCTGAAGTTTACGACGACCGGTGACACGCTGTGCGGCACCGGAGATTTTGTGGTCCTTGAACGAATGGTATTTCCCGAACCGGTTATCGGGGTCGCGATCGAGCCGCGCAGCAAGGCGGAAGAGGTCAAGCTCAAAGAGACCCTTGACAAGATCGCCCTTGAAGATCCGTCGTTTACTGTCGGAACCAACGCGGAGACGGGCCAGACGATCATTTCCGGCATGGGCGAACTCCATCTGGAGATCATTACCGATCGACTGCTCAATGAATTCAAGGTATCGGCCAAAGTCGGCACGCCTCAGGTGGCCTACAAGGAAACGATCGATACCGAGGCCGAAGCGGAAGGACGGTTCGAGCAGATGACCGGCACCGCCCAATACGGGCATGTGATCTTGCGGATCGAGCCCCTGGAACGAGGCAGCGGTTTTGTCTTCAGCTCCGAGGTCGATGATAAGACGGTGCCGAAGATGTACCTGACAGCGATTGAGAGGGGCGTCAAAGATACGCTCGACTCGGGCCCGCTGGTCGGTTATCCGCTCACCGACATCAAGGTCAGGTTGATCGGCGGATCGTATGATGAGGACGGCTCAACAGAGATGGCGTTCGGCGTTGCCGCTTCGATGGCGCTGCGTAAAGCGGCGGGACAAGCGCACCCCCATCTGCTGGAACCGATCATGGACCTCGAGGTGGTGACGCCGGAGGATTATGTCGGCGAGGTGATTGCAGACGTCAACACCAAGCGAGGCAAAATCACCGGCATCGAGGCGGAAACCGATCGGCAGATCGTCCGGGCCCATGTTCCGCTGGCCGAGATGTTCGGTTACTCGACATCGCTCAGGTCGGCCACTCAGGGACGGGCACATTTCAGCATGCAGTTTTTGAAATATGATTTGGTGCCGGGCAACAAGGCAGAGGCCATTATCAAGAAAATCAGAGGAATATAGAATCACCAGTATATTGAGGAAAGACCATGTCAAAAGAGAAATTTGAACGAACAAAGCCTCACGTCAATGTAGGGACGATCGGCCATATCGATCACGGCAAGACGACACTGAC
>CAZUJZ010000325.1:0-3536 GCA_964620665.1 uncultured Desulfofustis sp.
GTAGAGGTACATCGGCTCTATCTGCTCCGCTTTCATCATTCCCTCCAATAAAAAAGCCGCCCTGCTAAGGCGGCCTACTCTGTGTCTATGCATTGTGAATATGTTTATTTATGCAGGAAGCTGTTCCGGTAGTTCTATCGGGAGCATTTCAAAGCCCTTTCGCCTGTACCATAATCCCGCCTCGATAGCGAGAAGGACAGCGAATTGAATATATGAAATACCGTACGCACCGACCGACAGGTCAAAGTTCATAGCATCGTCTGCCATGCTCTCCAGTAGTTCAATGCCTCCCGGCGTTAGTGTTTCTTCTTCTTCATCGAGGAGCCTCTCGGCGGCGAGGAGAACATAATTGTTCATCCCTGCCTGCTGCTTTGTGTAGTTCATCATTAAGAAGTCGGTGAGAGATCCCTTTACGTCTCCCGGGAATACCTCAATAGTTCTTCCGTTTGCGCTTATCGTCATCGGTACCATAGTCCCCCCTACACGGTAACGAGCTCTCTGCGCTTCGCCTCGAGCTCTGATTCCGAAAGAATACGCCTTGATATAGAGTTACGCTCTTCCTCGCTTGTCTGTTGTTTGTGTTCTTGTGCGACGAGCTCGTCCGGTTGGAGCTGGTGCAGCCTGGTGGTAGTGCACTCAATCTCCGGCTCCGGCTCCGCGGCGGCCCGATACTCGCTAATCACCCCCGGTCTAGACAAGCTGGTTGAGACAAACCTACCTATATCTCTTATTCCTGGTCTGCTTACTAGGTAGTGAAGGAAAGACAGTTTATCTATATCTTTCGGTAACTCTTCTAGTCCCTTGTTAATCGTATCTGTTCTTGCTATTCCGTTTTCTTTCAAAAATTCAGCAAGGCAACTGTTGCTTGTCTGTTCCTTTGTTTGTTTACTTGTCTGTTCTGTACCTGTATAAGTACGATCTCGTTCGTATACAGATACGGGGTCGTTCGTATACAGATACGTGTTCGTATCTCTATGAGTACGGGTTTTCTTTTTCTTCTCGGCTTCCATTGCATATTCAAGATCGTGGAGGAGATAGTAGTTTCTCCAGCGATCGTCATTATCCCGCTTGTACTTCTTGATCTCGAGCAGTCCGCACTCAACCAGCTTTTTCAATCCTTTCTGCGTTGTATCTACGCCCATGCTCATGAGGTTCGCGAGTGTTCTGATAGATGGATAAGCTGATTTAGTGTTCTTGTTTGCAAAGATACGAAGAGCCATATAAGCGTCCTTCGCCGCTCTATTCAAACCTGGATGTTCGAGTACCGCCTTGTAAACCATTCCAAAATGAGGTTCGACGGCCCCTACTGCGATGTGTTCCGTTGACATTGTGATCTCCCAATTTCACAAGATATAGTTCTTGTGCCTTTGGGCTTGACTTATGAGATTTGCTTCAGTAGACTGGTTTTACTAATTTGAGTCTACCAAGCAGGCCAAGCCCTGTATGAAGCCCTGAGGATTCCCGCCTTGGGGCTTTTGTATTTTTAGCAGTATACCCGACCGGATATCTGCTGTAAACCTGAATAGTGCATATGAAAGAGCTCCAGGAGAACGCAGTCCCTAAGAACCGCGTGGGGCTACTCCCGGAGCTCAATATTTTTCATTCCCCTTCAGTATACATAGAGTCACTTTCCTCCCGCTGTGTGGGAAAAACTTTTATTTTTTTTAATTGTGAGGCCTCCTTTGCGGAGTTCTCCCTATCGCCTTGTTAACCAGTCGAGCCTCTATCCCGCTCAAAGTATGAGCGTAGTCCTCGCCGTCGCTCTTGCTGTTTATGGTGGCGAATCCGGTTACCTTCACGGTCTTGCCGTCTATGGTGACGCTGTTATTGCCTTGCCGTGAAGCCCTCATGAATTTATTCTTGATAGCTTCCCATACATAAGCGTCCGGGTTCTGTTTCTGCTCTGCCTGTCCGAAGATATTCTCACTGAGGCAATATATCCACGCCTCGGCCTCCGCATCTTCTAAGCTCTCACACCCTACCCGCTCCCCTCCGTCGAATATGGCGTACTTACTAAACTTAGATCTTTCGGTCCAGTATATGCTTTTCACGCAACCCCTCACGGCTTCCCGGTATCTTATAGGATTCTCTACCGGATCCGGTTTACCATCCCATAGGATACAGTCTCCGTGTTTCGCTTCTCTGAACCATTTGTTGAAGTGCGCGGGTACAGTCCTTCGGTGCTCGTAAGCGGTGAGGTGTTCTATATTCTCGCCGTCGCTTATTGTCCACGGCCGTGGAGTCTCTTCCTCCCATTTAATCCGTGGAGAAACATAAGAGATCCGATAAGGCCCCGCTGCCCTCTCAATGGTTTTCTTATGACTTTCAAACTTTCCTACTAACGGTTGTATATACCGTCTCCAGTATGCGTATTTCGGTATTCCTACCTCTTCGCATGCGCTGGATAATGTGTGCCCGCTCGAGAGCAGTTCGCACACTTGCCCCTGTAATGAATCCATGTCAGCCCCTTGAACATGTTTCCCTCCTGTTCAGTAGTTCTACCGCGTCGCCGCGATAATCTTCTCTATTCGCGCCCGGAGCATAAGCAGCCGCTCGCGCTCCTGGTCGTCGTCGATATAGGACAATCTGTCCTCGATCGCCTCGTATAGTGCCTGTGCCTCGAATACCGATTTCAGCTCTAAAATCATATAAACAATCCTCCAACACAGATCATTAAACCGTAGCCATGATACCCATTGCCTTTTGAGTAATGTAGAGCTGTTGAGTGCTCGGATACCTAAGCTTCTTGTTAACGTATTTTCCAATATCGTTGTAGTATTCCGGCTTTATGTACGTTTTAAAAAACTTCTCAATTTCTTCTACGTCGAAAAAGTTGATATACCCGTCATGGATATCGAAAAATGAAAAACCATCCCTGTACCAAACCATTGAATATTCTTCAGCAAGAGCCATTGCAGGCGATTCAAGTTGATAGTAATACCGTGGTTTCTCGTGGTCGGTGAGATATCCCTTTTCATACAGTTTTTTAATGTGAGGTCTAACACCTGTGGCCCCGCCCCCGGCTTGCTCGTTCAGTTCCCGTGATCCCGGAGGAGCCCCTTTTTCCTTTGAAAGAGCCGTAAAAACACTAAGGACTTCCAGCTGTCTCCAGGTTAAATCCTTCGGCTTGTGTGTGTATCCAAGCACATGGGCTTTCTCGATATAGAGTTCCTCCCGCTCTTCACTCATCTTTCTTTTCAGGTCGTCAATCTCTTTCTTTTTCGATTCTATAGATTTTATGTACGCCTCAACACTCATCTCTTCGCCCCCTATATAACTGATTCAGCTCTAAAACCATATACACAATCCTCCTCAACAGAAGAGTTCCTGATCGGTGAGTTCATCGTGAACATACATGTTAAGAGTGATCGAAACAGTAGAGTGTCCAAGATATTTGCTTATCGCCTCGAGCTTCTCCGGGTACTTGTGTACCATCCTGGTCGCCCATGAATGGCGTATTATGTGCGCGGATATCTCTTTCCCGATGAGCTTGCCGAGCTTCTTGATCTGCATTGAGATATAGCCCCGCTCGTATC
>CAZUJZ010000326.1:0-3494 GCA_964620665.1 uncultured Desulfofustis sp.
CCCTTGGCTCAACACCGACGGATAAATGGATACCAACTACGGCTTTCTTCACCCTCCCCACAACACCGACGGATAAATGGATACCAACTACGGCTTTCTTCACCCTTGGCTCAACACCGACGGATAAATGGATACCAACTACGGCTTTCTTCACCCTTGGCTCAACACCGACGGATAAATGGATACCAACTACGGCATGGAGATCGTCAGGGCGACGGAAATCGCCGCCCTGACTGCGGCACGAGAGCAAGGGCTCGGTGATTACCGGGAAATCCTCAATCACGCCCGGGCCGCCATCGCCAAGACCTTGAACAGACTGCGGATCGACGGATTTGTCGTCAACGATCGCTTTCAGAATCGTGACGATCTCTTTCCGATGCCGGCCACTCTCGGCCAGGGCGGGCCGACCATGGACCTGATGGCCATTGCCCTCGAGGCCCACCACTCTGCGGCCAACGGCGGCAACAACGCGACCAGCTATGCGGTCATCGCGCCGCGAGGCGTCATCCAATCGGTCCCGAACCTGAACATGTACAAAATTGTGGTCGGGCCGCAGGTCGGCAACGTCATCGACATCAACCAACCGCCGATCATCAACGTCAAGCGGGTGGCCCGGGCACTGCGCAAGTACACCGAGAACGTCACGGTCTGCATTCTCAACCAGACCCGGCACAAGCAACTGATCAAAGAAATCCGCCAATGCGGCGCCCGAATCAAACTGATCGAGGAAGGCGAGTTGTCCGGTTGCCTGTCGGCGATCACCGGAGAAAAGACAGATCTCTACCTCGGCTACGGCTATGCCCCTGAAGGAGCCCTGGTGGCCGCTGCTATCAGCTGTCTCGGTGGCTATTTCGAGGGCAAGATCTTCTATGAAAACGATCGCGACCGTGAACAGGCGGAGGAGCACGGTATTACAGATTTCGAAAAGATCTTTCGGCCCCAGGATCTGATCCGGTCCAAAGAGGTAGCTATTGCGGCGACCGGGGTCACCGACGGAGAGTTTCTCGAAGGCGTGCGCTTCACGTCAAACGGCGCGGTAACCAGCTCCTTTATCGCCCGCGCCGAAACCAAGACCTACCGAAAGCTGGAAACCCGTCATTTCTTCGACTATAAACCCGTATTCTAATGATCGCCGCCCCCGATTGGCAGGCCGGCCTGGTTGCCGTGATCCGGCCCGAGAAAACAATGCTCCGCCGGACGCATGCCGCACGCCAACCGCCGCCAGTTCGGTGACCAACGGTGAATGCTATGAAAACCAACCTGTTCTGGGTGCAGTGCGGCGGATGTGGCGGCGATACCATGTCGCTGCTCAACGCCTCCTCCCCCAATCTCATCGAAGCCATCCAGGGACTCGATCTGAATATCCTCTGGCACCCGAGCTTTTCGGCACTGACCAACCAGGCCTATCACCACCAACTCGATCGACTGCTGGCCGGCACCGAACACCTGTCCATTCTCTGCGTTGAAGGCGCCCCGATTACCGGGCCGGAATCTACCGGCCGCTTTGATATGAGTGGCAGTCGGCCGAAAACCGAGGTACTGGCCGAACTTGCCGGGCTGGCAGACTATGTGATCGCCGTCGGCACCTGTGCCGCCTACGGCGGCGTCAGCGCCGCCGGTGATGCCGGAGCGACCGGTATGCAGTTTCACGGCCGGACCAGAGGCGGTCTGCTCGGCGACTCGTTTCGTTCCACGGCCGGGCAGCCGGTGATCAATATCCCCGGCTGTCCCTGTCATCCGGTGCCGCTGATCGGCACGCTGAGCATGCTGCTCAGAGACGGTGCCTGCGATTTGACCGACTACCAAGCCCCGGCCGACTATTACAGCATGCTCGTCCATCAGGGTTGCACGCGCAACGAGTATCACGAGTACCAGATCGAGGAGACCGATTTCGGAGAAAAAGGCTGTCTTTTTTTCCATATGGGCTGTCATGGCCCGCTGGCCCATGGTCCGTGCAATAAATACCTGTGGAATGGCCGCAATTGTAAAACCCGCAGCGGAGTCCCCTGTTTCGGTTGCACCGAGCCGGATTTCCCGCAGGCTACCCCGTTTTTCGAAACGCCCAATATCGTCGGTCTGCCGATCAACCTGCCGGACGGTGTCGATCGCCCCCACTACCTTGCCTATAAAGGTATGGCCGCCGCAGCCGCTCCTGAACGACTAAAATACCGCAAAACAAAAATCTGATATGGCCCGTCGAAAAACGGTAACCCTGACCCTGCCGGTCAACCGCGTCGAAGGCGATCTGGAACTGATGATCGATGTCAGGGACGGGATGGTGATCGATGCCTGGAGTCGCGGCACCATGTATCGCGGTTTCGAAAATATGCTCAAAGGCCGGGCTCCCCGGGACAGTCTGGTATTGACGCCCCGTGTCTGCGGTATTTGCGGCACCGCCCACCTGACCGCCGCGGCCAAGGCCCTCGACATGGTCTGTAACGTCACCATCCCGGACAATGCCCTTTTGGTCAGGAACCTCGCCTCGATGGCCGAGCACCTGCAAAGCGATATCCGTCACGGGTTGTTGATGTTCATGCCCGATTTCACGAACCCGTGGTACGCACAAGCAGCATTTCATGAAGAGGCGGTCGCACGCTATCGGCCGCTCGGCGGCAGTTCGGCAATCGGCGCGATTAAACAGACCAAGCGCATCATCGAGATCGTCGCTATCATCGGCGGCCAATGGCCGAATTCCTCATATATGGTGCCGGGCGGTGTCGCCGGAGCCATGACCAGGGACGACCTGATCAGCTGCCGCTATCTTCTCAGCCGTTTTCGCAGCTGGTACGAAACCTGTGTGCTCGGTTGTTCGATCGAAAGATGGCAGGCCGTCGCCGACACTGACGATCTGGCGCGCTGGTATGAACAGGAGGAGCAGCACCGCGCCGGTGAAATCGGTTTCCTGCTGCGCTGCTGCCGTGAGAGCGGCCTTGATCGGCTCGGTCGGGGACATCCCCGGTTCATCAGCTACGGCCAATTCGACTACCCCGTCAGCGACGGCCGGCCTCCCGGCGCCATGGTCTTTTCCTCCGGATTCTATGACGGTGACCACCTCGAGCCGTTCAATCAGGAAAATATCACCGAGCACGTCACCCACTCCCGCTTCAGAGATTATCTCGGCGGCCTGCATCCGTTCAACGGGGAAACCGTGCCGCTGACAGACGCAGCCAACGAGGGCAAATACTCGCTGACAAAAGCCCCGCGCTATCGCGATAAACCCGCTGAAACCGGTCCGCTGGCCGAAATGCTTTGCAGCGGCGTACCGCTGTTTCGCGACCTGATCAAAACCGGGGGGGCCAGCGTGATGACCAGGCAACTCGCTCGCCTGGCTCGGGGAGCCGTGCTCATTCCGGTCATGGAGCAGTGGCTGGCCGCCATCGATCCCGACGAACCGTTCTACACCCCGGTCAGAGCCATCCCCGATGGCCGCGGCTACGGGCTGACCGGCGGCTGTCGCGGGGCACTCGGTCATTGGGTAACGATTGAAAACGAGA
>CAZUJZ010000327.1:0-3493 GCA_964620665.1 uncultured Desulfofustis sp.
AATTCCGTCATATGTATCACCGCGCATAATACCATTGAGCTCGCCCATCTCCTGTCGAACCTCTTGACCGGGAGCATTTTCCGTCTCAAGCGCTTGAAATTTTTCATCAAGGGTCATCATTTCATTCTCCAATCATTAAATCTGCCTTATAATTTCAGCCACATACAACCATAATGGGTAACAATGCTATTGTGTTACATGTTGAGACCTGACCCCATATTTTCAGGAGGCTAATACCAATCCGCAAACACTTGCCATTTTAGTTGTCGTTGAATCGGTGGACTGGACGACACCGCTCATGCTCCAACCAGCTGCTTCAAACAGTTTTAACACATTTATTCCAAGTCCCGACATCGAAAGCCTGGCATATCGGGGATTTCTGCACTCCCCTTTCCCAGAAACAACATTGCATTCCAAATGGTTATGGCAAAACAAATATTTGCATGAGCCTCCCGCATAAGCTCGTGCGTTTTTATATCCTTTTTCTCTCGCTTCGGTTTCGATACTGGCTGCTATGTGGTGAAGCAATTGGAAGATATCCCGGCGCTCGCCAGAAAACAGGATCTCAGACGGGACATCAATCTTGAAAAAAATTGCCTGATGGAAATTTTCAAGCTGTTTTCTGAATTCAGAAGGCCCTGAAACATATGGTGGGCAGCTCATTGACAAGCCGTAGTTTTCGCATCGTGGTTCCTTGCACCGATCGGCAAGATAATTTTCAACTACAATTTTTTCCGTTGAAATAATTGCAACACTGGTTGCCCCGATTTCGTATGCATATTGAACGAGATTATTCAATTCCTTGCTTTGTATTTCCAAACGAAAGCTCCGGTAGGGTCAAAGCTCCGGTAGGGTCAGATCTCAACATCTGACATAACACAATTATTACCCATTATATTTGGAAAAAATATGTCAAATGTTGAGATCTGACCCCGCATACTCTCCTACCCGTTCACAAATTCCCACTGCCAGGGCGTAAACAACATCCAGGGCAAATGGTTCTGCAATTGATTTGTCATACAGGATTTTGGATTCGGCGGGAAACTCGTCATCACCTGCCCAATACAGGAGAGCAACGGAGACTCGCGGTGTAATATCGAAGGTAAAAGCGGCGTCTGCCAAATCAAGCGGCGTACCCATGAGTTGTTCACATCTGTTCTTGAAGCCGTCGACATCATCTCTGAATCTGTCGGTGATCAAATTCGTCGGGATCTCGTGCGGCCCGCGAAAAAAGGTGGCGCCTCCGGGGATGTCCTTTTCGGATATCCACACCTTTGCCGGCTCAATTGCTTTTGCCCTGAGAAGATAATGTACCGTAAAAAGCTCAAGATACGGGTGAAAGGGGGCATGACCAACGGGAGCGTATTCAATTTCCGCCCGGTGTGGATAGATGGTGCATTGTTTCCCCCACACCGTTATCGCATATGAGCTGTCTGTATCATCGTACGTGCATGCTGCTCTTCTGCAGACATCGATCGGATCTTGCTCCGAGAGTTCCTGAAAAAACGTTTTGTCAATCAGTGCTGTCATCGTATCCTTCGTTCAGTAGTGGGTATCATTGACCGCTGTAAACCAACTGGTCAGGTCTCTATTTATGCCGGAATAGCAATAGGCTCGATATCATCGAGATCTACCGATTGTTTTGCATGCCAAAGGTTGTAATTGTCTTGCAATGCCAACCAACTTTCAGGAGAACGACCAAGGCCTTTTGAAAGACGTAATGCCATTTCTGGACTTAAATTGCTTTGTCCTTTTATAAGACGAAGAAAAGTGGATGGAGAAACTTTCAATTTAAGTGCCACACTCCTGTAACTCAATTTAAATGGATCAAGGTATACTTCCCGAATAAATTCTCCCGGGTGGGGTGGATTATGCATACTCATTAGTGATAGTCCTCATAATCTACGATATAAGCGTTTCCGTCTTCGAACCTGAATACAACACGCCAATTCTGGCCTACATCAATTGCCCAGAGCCCTTTTTTGTTTCCCTTCAAAGAATGGAGCCGATAACCCGGTAAATCCATGTCTTCAATGCATGTAGCAGTATCTAGGGCAGCAAGCCTAATTCTGAGTTTTTGTTTATGATCTTGTTTTATTCCTTTCGTGCTACCCGTTTCGAAGAATATTTTGAGCCCTTTATGTTTGAAGGTTTTGATCATAACCTCATTATAGTGCATGTTGCGCAACGCGCAACATATTGTTGCTGACATGGTCTTCAGCTGGCACGACTTTAGGCGCTTCGCTGGAAAAGATTGTTCAGTAATTAATTACAAAGACTATTATAAATGCGGCTCATGGTGCGCATATCTCTTAATCGCATGGTGCGCATCGACCACTCAATGTGAGGTGCGAGAATTCGAATCTATTTCACGTAGTCCAGTCTCTTCTTTGATTTGACCAATCTGCCATACTCCCGTATCCAGTTCATTTCTTCCGGCTCTAATTGTCCTTGTCTCATTGCGCCCATATTTTTTCTGAGTTGCTCCCGGTTTCGCGGCCCGGTTAACACGATGTGTACATGTGGATTCATCAGAACAAACCGGTAGCAGAGTTCTGGAGAGAGAGGAGGTCCGATAAAGCGTTCCCGACCAGGCCAGGGAGGCATAACGATTCCTTTCAACGGCCTGATCAGTTGCCCCCAGGCCAATGCCGTATAGCTGACAACCGCTGGATTTCGCTTTGACAGAAAAGGAAATATATCTTGTTCGGCTCCAGGATGTTTGGCGTTGTAGCGGATCATTAGCAGATCGATTCCTGAGTTCAGCGCCAACCGTCCTGCCCTCTTCCGATCATGGATGCTGGTGCCAATACTCAGTATCTTACCTTCCTGCTTGAGCTTCAAAAGGGTGTCGATTATTCCCTTACTATAAATCGATGTTCTCCCAAGCCACCCCAGCTTGAAAACATCCAAGTAGTCGGTATCAAGTTTCCGCAGGGCATTTTCCACACTGCGCCTCACCTGCCAGCCGAAATAGCCCCACCCGAGCATGGCAACTGCATGGCTCTCTCGATCAGGTTTAATGACGTCCCTGATTCCGTCTGTGACTTTGCCGAAACTTCTTCCCCAGACCCAATAATTGGCTCCTTGGTCAGCGGCCCATTTGATATCAGTGGAATCGATACCGTAGTTACCGGCAATACCCATGCGAAATACCGTCTTATTCACGACCGGAAGCACAGTATGCGAAAAGTTGGTAGGAGGAAAACTCACTTTCTTCTCTGTCATATACCTCAATTCTCCATGCAATTACCTTCTGTTTCGAAAAGCGACAGAAGCCCACCAGTTGGGATGAACGATAATAATGCCGTGCGCCTGTCGGATTTCTTCGCAGTGTTATTTGACCACCTTCGGCAATGCGGCGTCTTTCGGGATTTCATTGCTGAAGAGCAAGGGATCGAAGTTTTCAGCATACAGGTCATGAAACGCGACACTATACCCATTTCCCTCAATCCTCTCTATGGCGCTTCGGGCAATTGCGTGGTTGAGGCTG
>CAZUJZ010000328.1:0-3470 GCA_964620665.1 uncultured Desulfofustis sp.
CCACTCAGCGTTGCCTGGTCGCAGGCCAGTATATGGGCCAGCAGTTCGAGCGGTTTGCATCCCGGGAGACTGCTCTGATAGACGATCTCGGCGAGCACGGTCCGGGGTGGGGCGATACTCAGTCGCTCGACGAGCGGGCGCAGGTCGAGCGGCGTGATGTTATTCTTACGGCGCCGCTGGACGACAAAGTTTTCGGCTCGAGTAAAGTCTGTAATCAGGCGGCTCTGTCTGTCGCCGAGGTCGAACGGCAGCTGCACTTCATAGCAGCAGACGATATCCTGCGGCACTTTGCCCTGGTGGGGGAGAATCGACGTGACGTCCAGTCCGGGCGGCAGGGCGCGACTGAGCCGGTCCGCCTGGCCGGCGAGATCGGTCAGCGGTCCGTTATGCTCAAGCATCAAAAATTCGCAGAGACTCTCGGTACCGACCGGCAGGGCCGGTCCGAAAGAGATCTTCGGACTTGGGTTGAAGCCGTGTGAATAGAGCGGCCTGAGGCCGGCACGACGGACGGCGCGAAAGATGACCTGGAGCAGTTCGAGGTGACCGAGGTAGCGGATCGGACCGGTGCGGCTGTAGCAGATCAGGTACTTACAGCCGTTGTCGGGCGGGGGTGCGGCGATGGTCGGCGATTGGAGTGCAGCCGGATCCGGCGGCGACAGGCGGCGGTTACGGACCAGCGGCTGGATCGTCTTGAAATCACAGAGGCCGCACTGCTGGCAACCGTGGTACCGGCAGTCCGGTGTGTAGAGCTGCTGCTCGGCGTGGTCGCGCTCCCGGAGCAGAAAGTCGATATCGATGCCGGCGTCGAGGTGCTGCCAGGGCAGGATTTCGACGTGGTCGCGGGCGTGCAGGTAAAAATCGAGGTCGATGGTGCAGTCACTCGCCGCCGCCTGCCAGCGGCCGAGGTCGAAATAATCGCTCCAGCTGTCGAGTCGGGCACCGCGCTGCCAGGCACCGATAATCAGGGCGGTCAGGCGCCGATCGCCGCGGGCGAAAACCCCTTCCAGGTAGCTTTGCTGCGGGTCGTGATATTTCAGTTTCAGGCCGCTGCGGGCCATGACTGCGCGCAGCCGCTCGAGCCGTTCGCGGCCCTGCTCGATGGTCAGCTGGGCGTCCCACTGGAACGGAGTGTGCGGTTTCGGCACGAAGGTGCCGACGCTGACGTTGACCCGGCGTCGGCCGCGCCCGCTGACTTTGCCGGCCTGGGCGGTCTTTTGGGCCAGTTCGGCGATGGCGTCGATATCGGCCATGGTCTCGCCGGGCAGGCCGATCATGAAATAGAGCTTGATCAGGTTCCAGCCGAGACGGAAGGCGTGCTCGGCACTACTGAGCAGGTCGTCTTCGCTGATGCCTTTATTGATCGCCCGGCGCAGCCGTTCGCTGCCCGCTTCCGGGGCCAGCGTGAAGCCGGTCTTGCGAACCCGCTTGATCTGCTCCATCAACTCCGGACCGAGGGTGCCGACCCGCATCGACGGCATGGAAATCGAGACGCGCTCCTCCGAGAAACGGTTCATCAACCGAGGCAACACTTCCGGCAGGCAGCTGTAATCGCCGGTCGACAGCGACAGCAGGGCAATTTCATCGAAACCGGAATTGGTGATGCCCGCCTCCGCCAGCGCACAGACCTGCTCCACGCTGCGTTCCCGTACCGGCCGGTAGGTCATGCCGGCCTGACAGAAGCGGCAGCCTCTGGTGCAGCCGCGAGCGACCTCGATGCCGAGTCGGTCGTGGACAATCTTGGCATTGGGTACCAGTGGTCTGGTGAGATGATCGATGCGATCGAGGCTGGCCAGGATCCTGCGCCTGACCCGCGCCGGAACGTCCGGCCGGTGCTCGATGGTGGCGATCCGGCCGGTTTCGTCATAGGTCGGTTGGTAACGATGCGGCAGGTAGACCCCGTCGATGCCGGCCAGGGCCTCGATGATCTCCCGGCGGCCGGTGCCCGCTGCTTTCAGGTCCAGGACGAGACCGGCGATGTCGACGACCGCCTCTTCCCCGTCGCCGAGCAGAATTGCGTCGAAGAGCTCGGCCACCGGTTCCGGGTTGAAGGCGCAGGGACCGCCGCCGATGACGATCGGCTGATCCTCGAGGCGTTCGGCGGCATAAAACGGCAGACCGGCACGATCAAGTATGGTCAGGATATTGGTATAGCAGAGTTCGTGGGGGAGCGTGATGCCGATCAGGTCACATGCCTTCAGGGGGCGGCCGCTTTCAAGCGTTGTCAGCGTGATATTCTGCTCGCGCATGATGGCCTCGGCGTCGGGGGCCGGACAATAACAGCGTTCAGCCTGCACGTGCTTGAGGCCGTTGAGGAGATGATAGAGAATCTGCAGGCCTTGGTGAGACATGCCGATTTCATAGAGATCGGGAAAGACGAGCGCCCAGTGGAGCAGGTTGGTGGCGGTCTTGGCCGGAACACTCTGGTATTCACAGCCGAGATAGCGTCCCGGTCTGGTGACGAACGGTAAAAACGAAGAATCTGTCATGGATGTCGATTTGTGGAACCGGCCGGCTGTGTTTCGACCTGCCTGTTCCTCTGAAGGAGTGGTTGGTGCGGAGCTGGCGCCGTGCACGAGTCCGCAGATTTACCGAAAATGGGTTGACTTTTCAAGAATGGATGAGGTAATGAGATAGTTGCTTCATAACTTTTAAGGAAAATAGCAGGTTACGTGAAAGGTGTCGGTTCATGAAACGATTAACGGTTGCTTTGCTTGGTATCTGGTTCGTCACGATTGGTGGTTTCGCCGGTGCGGAACAACCGGCGAAGGAGGCCGTGATTGAGTCGATATCATATGAAAAAGACGAACAGAATCGCGAAAAAATCGTCTTCAAATTAAACGGCGCCCACATCCCGAAAGTGTTCAAAATCCAGGGAGAGCGGCCGCGGGTGGTCTTTGATTTTATCGATACCCGCTATTCCGACCTGATCAACCGTATCGCCGACACGCAGGGCAAATTGATCAAGGGCGTTCGTATCGGTATCCACGACGATCCGCCGAAAACCCGGGTCGTCGTCGATCTCAAAGCGGAAGAGGAGTATCAGTTCGAACAGGACTTTCTGATCGAAGACAATATCCTGAGCATCACCTTCTACCCGAGTGAAACGACAGGGGCATCGTCTCAGCCGGCGCCCGAACCGGCGCCTGCGGAGTCCGGGGAGGCGGCCGCCCCGGCGGACACGCCGGAGCCTCAGTCGCGGCCGCAGGTCAGGCAGCCAGAACCCGAGCCCGAGCCCGAACCCGAGACGCCGCCGGTTGCCGCCGACGACACGGTTCCCCCGGTCGCTGCCGAACAGGAGGCAAAGCAGCCGGCGCTTTCGGCAGAAGGCCCGCCCCCCCCAACCGATGATCTCGCCGCACTGTTGCCCGGGGTCGAGCAGTCGCCCGAGAAAAGCGTCGAGCCGATCCTGCGTGATGTTTCGTTCGACAATACCAGCAGTGACAGCGAAATGGTCCTCTTCAAACTCAACG
>CAZUJZ010000329.1:0-3413 GCA_964620665.1 uncultured Desulfofustis sp.
TGTCTGAGATCACCTGCTTTTTCGAGACCCACTGGGCGGAAGGCACCATTCCCGGCGGGGTCCATTTCGAACTGACCGGGGACAACGTGACCGAGTGCATCGGCGGGGCGCGCGATATCCTCGACGACGATCTCGACCGGAATTACCTGACCACCTGCGACCCCCGGCTCAACGCCGAGCAGAGCCTTGAAGTCGCCTTCCAAATCGCCGAAATGATCCGCAGTTGAACCGGTTCGGCGGGCGGGTACGATGAGTGTACCCGCCCGCTCGGCAGCCGGAATTGTGCCAAGATTACAATCGCGTAATCTTTCTTGACCACCACCCCGATCCGTTTACTGTTTCCTGCAGAAGCTGCCATGACTGCCATCTCTGGTCTGGTGCAACATCTTTTCGGTATACGGAGAAAACACCATGGAAAACATACGTATCCTTCGCTTGTCAACAATCCCACTTATCACGCTGGTCTTTCTTCTCGTCGCCTCGCTCGTCAGCGTGCGAGCGGCAAGCACGGAAGAAGATATCGAAGTGCTCGATCGCTCCGCCAAGGCCTTTGCCCGGGTCGTCAAGGACGTCAAACCGGCGGTCGTCCATATCAAGGTTGAAAGTACCGCCAAGCCCCCGGCGGAAATGGAAGAGTTTTTCAATCATCCGTTTTTTGAGCGGTTTTTTGGCCCGGAATTTCGCTTCCAGGATCCCAACCGGCCGAAACGGCGGCAATACGGTGCCGGTTCGGGATTTATCATCAGCGCCGACGGCCACATTCTGACCAACAACCATGTTGTCGAGAATGCGGAGAAAATGACCGTCACCCTGGCCGATAATCGCGAAGTCGAGGCCAAACTGATCGGCACCGACCCACAATCCGACGTGGCGCTGGTCAAAATCGATGTTGATGAAGAGCTGCCGACCCTCTCGCTCGGCGATTCAGATGCCCTGGACGTCGGTGAGTGGGTGATCGCCATCGGCAACCCGTTCGGCCTGAACCAGACCGTCACCGTCGGGGTGGTCAGCGCCAAGGGGAGGAGCAGGGTCGGTATCAACGAATACGAAAACTTCATCCAGACCGACGCCGCAATCAACCCGGGCAATTCCGGCGGCCCGCTGATCAATATTTACGGCGATGTGGTCGGTATCAACTCGGCGCTGTACAGCCGCACCGGCGGCTATATGGGAATCGGTTTCGCGATCCCGATCAACATGGTGAAATCCATCGAGGACCAGTTGCAGAAACACGGCAAGGTGACCCGCGGCTGGCTCGGTGTGGTCATCCAGGACGTCACTGAAGAGCTGGCCAGATCGTTCGGTCTGAAAAAGGCAAAGGGCATCCTCGTCAGCGAGGCTCAGCAGGATTCTCCCGCCGAAGAAGCCGGCATCAAACAGGGCGATGTCATTACCGGCCTCGACGGTGTTATGCTCAAGGATGTGGCCGATTTGCGCAACCGCATCGCCTTGACCATACCCGGGACCACGGTTACCCTGCAGATCATCAGGAACGGCGAACCAATGGAGATTGACGTCGAAATCGACGAGCAGCCGTCCGACTTCGGAGTGGCCCGGAGCGACAGCGACAGCGCGCTCGGCTCATTTGGCCTGGCCGTCCAGGAGCTCACCCCCGAACTGGCGGAACAGCTCGGTTATCAAGACCGTCAGGGAGTCGTCATCAGTGAGGTCGAACCGGGCAGTAATGCCGAACAAAGCGGCCTGAAACCCGGCCAGTTGATCGAAGAGGTGAACAAGGTCAAGATCTCGAACATCAGGGAGCTGCAGCAGGTGCTGAGTAAATCGTCGCACAGCGATCGCGTGCTGTTGCGCGTCCGCTTCGGCAATTTCAGTCAGTATGTGGTCCTGACCGCTTCGTAACAGCGCTTTGCAAAACGGTGCCGCCGTTCAGGCGGCGGCACCGTCCTCTTCCGGGCGCCGCTGGGCGGCAATCCGTTTGAAGATTTTCTGAATGACCGGCAGTTTTTCGAAATCCCCGGTCGAGATCTTGCGCAAAACCAGGTCACTGACCGCAACGACCGAGGCGTTTCTCTTCCGTTCCTTGGAGAAATAGGCCATTTCCCCGAAGATATTGCCGGCCCCCAGCGTCACGATAACCCGATCATTTTCATCGAGGGTGACCACCGAACCGCTGTTGATGTAATAAATACCGTCCGCCTCGTCGTTGATTTTGAAAATCACGTCGCCCTGTTTACGCCACTCCAACGCAAAGTAATTTTCCCAGTCGGTGTCGATCACCAGCGCGTTGTAAAACTCCTCATCGATCGCCTTGAGCAACTCGCTGGACAGGTGAAACAGTCGAACCCCGAGCTTGTCCTGCTTGGAACCAAGCACCTTCATGCCCAGTTGCCGGAAATCAAGGGCCGGATAGGGGGTGTCCCGAATGTATTCAAGAATCCGCTCTGTCGCCATATCCCCTGCACCGCATAAGCGGTAGAAGGTTTCCTTGGCCCGCTCCAACCTGCGCTTCACTTCCGGAAAATCCGGTTCGATGCCGAGTTGCTTATTGCCGCAGAACAACTCGATCGCCTCATTTTTCTGGGCGATGAAACGGTGCAGCCCATCGACATCGACATCGGCCGGAATATGATGCAAACCGGGGCGGTAAACGGTCAGGAGATGAAGCGGGTGATTGAGATTCAACGGGGTGACCCGGCCGATACAGACGAGTGACGGGTCGTCGTCCTGCATCATCGCGATATCCCGATCCATCAATAAGGGGGTATCGAAATAATCGCACAACTCTTCGAGCCGACTGGCAACGGCAAAGCCGGCCCCGAATTTGGCCTTCTTCCCGTTTATCTGGGCCTCGATGATATCTCCCTTGAACAGGCCGATCCGGGTCTTTACCACCTCATCCCTGGTAACCGCATAGCCGAGATCGATGGCGGCCGCCAGGGCCCGGCGACCGATCGATGACGGATCGTCGTCGGCCCGTTTGCCAAACAGGATCAACGCCCCGTCGCCGGCCGACGGTTCGATTTCGACCGGTTCATAGGCCGCTTTCTTGATGACCCGTGTCAACGTTCGGTGATAGTCGATGACGAAATCGCGAACACCATCGGGGGTCATATCACTGGTCAGTCGCGAATAGCCGACCATATCGGTCAGCATAATCACTACTTCCCGTGCTCCCTCGGTCTCCCGGTCGGGATTCATGGTTTCTCCTGGTTCCTGCACATCAGAGATCTTTTACAAACGGGAATGAAGTGTCTGGTCCCCCGTCCCCGTCCACCGCCGTCTGTGGAGCCGAACCGTGCGCACGATCCGGCGCCCTCGTTATTGTATACTTACCACCTTTTCAATGTCAAACGAGATGCACCACAATGTTCCCACAGCGGCCGGCCCCACACGATCAGCACAGCGGTCGTGAATCGGATGTTTTTTTTTGAAAATCAGCTCCACATGCTGAG
>CAZUJZ010000330.1:0-3367 GCA_964620665.1 uncultured Desulfofustis sp.
GTCGCCGATTATCGGGAGCGTGGATGCCTCATAAAAGCGATTTCTTACCGCCACCCCTTCATTTCCCGGGGCGGATTGTGTTAAATGGTGGTGATGAACACCTGCGGAATAAAATTGTGACCAATACTCATACCAACTACTTATTGTGTGAAGATAAGAGGATAGCTGTTCAAGAGCGCCATGTTGTCTCTCCAGAGATTGGGCAACTGGACCGGCTTTTTCAACTGCTTATCAGGTATCTCAAAAAAAATGGACTGTCTCAGCAAAACCTGAACAAAGTAAAGCTGGTCTGCGAAGAAATTTTTGCCAACATCGTCAATTATTCAAGAACAGAAAAAGAGATAATCATGTTGCTGGGTCACAGCGATTCGTCGTTGTATGTCCAGTTTATTGATGACGGCATTCCCTTCGATCCGTTGACTCATGCTCCTGCCCCCATTTTTGGTGAAGATTCCGACGACATCAAAATAGGAGGACTTGGTATAATGATGATAAAAGAAAACAGCGAGGAAACTCATTACACAAGAAAAAACAACCAAAACAACTTCCTGGTCTCGATCAAATGCTAAGCTGTATCCTCCTCATGCTCGGGAGGTAACACAAACCTGGTGCACCACAGTGACGGAACGCCACCAGCTCTTTGTCTCTCACAGAAGCCGTGAACATGAGGGAGCCAGAAATATTAAAAATTTTGTCTGAGGTTTGATGAATGTCACTTGATATACGCATTGAAAAAGATAGACAGAAAGGAGTTACCAGAATTCACCTCGGCAAAAGTCTGGACTCCGATACCGCCCCAGCGCTTGACAAAATAATAGAAGGCGAATCGCCCGCTCCATCGAAGGCTCTGATCCTGGATATGAAAGATCTGGACTACATCAGCTCTGCTGGTATTCGGTCTGTCATGAAAGCGCTGAGGGTGATGAAAGCAAGTGGTGGCCGGCTTATCCTTGCAAACCGCCAACCCCAGATAGTGAAAGTTTTTGAGATAATGCTTTCTCTCCCCGATCTCAAAGTGTTTTCCAACGATCAGGAGTTGGACAGATACCTTGACCGGATGCAGGCAAAGGCCAGGCAATAGAAAGAAAAATTCCTGAACAGAATCAAGTGAAAGATGGTGAGCATCCCAAGATTTTTCGTAGTATTCTGAGATGCGGAGGACATCTTTTATGGTGGTTTTGCAATTGGCTTGATGATGTTGAGAGGTCACGAGCGTCCCGCATGTGCAGGCGCAGACGATACAGCAGACTTTACTCTGGAAAAAAAGACAATGTACACACTCTATACGATTCCCGGATCATGCTCTTCGGGCATTACGGTTTTGCTGGAAAAACTTGGCCTTTCCTATACTCCCGTAAAACGCGAGGACGTGGAGGATTATGCTGCACTGGTGCCGACCAATCAGGTGCCGGCGCTGCGGACCCCCGAGGGCCAGATCATCACCGAAGGGGCGGCAATTGTCCTGTATCTGCTGGAGAAACACGACTCGTCCATGCTGCCTGCCGATCTTTCCAGGAAAGCGGAGTTTCTGCGTTGGCTGATGTTTGCTTACGCCACCCTGCACCCGGCCTATGGCCGCATGTTTGCCATTCGTTTCCGGGTCGAGATGGGTGAGGGTGAGCGGGCCGAGGTGCTGAAGCAATTGGCCGTACCGGTGTCAAATTTGTGGGCAATCCTTGATAGGGAGCTGGAAGAAAAACGATTTATTACCGGTGACGAACCGACCATTGTCGACTATCTGGCGACGGTCTATGCGAGTTGGGAAAAGAATTTCCCGGATGCCGGCATCGTCCTCGGGGCCAATGTCCGGCGGTTGATCAATGATGTTTCGGTACTTCCTGAATTTCAAGCCGGCTATAAAAAAGAGAATCTGGAGTACCACAAGCCGTTCTAAAGCCCGGTTTACTTGATTGCGGAGTCAAACGAGACCAACAACGGAGCCAATCAGCGCCTGACCAATTGCTCCCGGTGATCGGGAGTCGTTTTGAACGTGTCGTCGGTTGCAATCCTCCGCTCTCAAGTCAGACGGAGAAGTGCACTATGGCAGGAGGGCTCATCCTGTAGAGGGAGACCGATGGTTCGCTTCACTGGGTAGAGACTATAGTGGCAGTTCGAGCAGGAGCATGTGCCTGCCCGGTGTTTGGTGGGTGGGTAACCGCTGGTGTTTCAGAATTTTCGGATGTGTTTTGGGCGGGATTGGGATGAATGCCGGCCGTTAACCGGGAAGGGGAGTTTTACTGGAGCTATACACGTTCTTGACAGCTCCTGCAAAACTCCCCTCGCTGCACTTCATCTCCCGTTATTCGGGTGGTCAGGCGCGGATGGTGGAAGCGATCGACGAATCGGTGATCTGCCGATTTGCCCGTTCTACCGATCGTTGATCAACCTTGAGGCCGCCGATCAATCTGCCGACGGACCACGCCGCGAGCATAGCCAGCGGCAGGATGATGAACAACGTAACCGGCAACAACCATAACCATGCGATGAAATCCGTGAATGCGTACATGCCCTTACCCCCTTGTCGATTCTGTTTTCAGTGCACTTTCATTGCACCAGTCTCCAGGTCGTCCTCCCTCACCGGCGTGGTGTGTCAGGTTCAGTCGGTTGACCCTAACCCTTGTTACCCTCTTGATCCGGTTAGCCTTACTATTGCGAAGACGGTGCCAGAATGATAGGCTATAACCAGATTAATGTTGATATGACGACTATCAGCTCGTGAATAAAGGATTTTCCGGCAGGCTCGCAGGAGCCGGCGGTCTTTTCCCGTCGACACCGGGGCGGAAAAAGTGCACAGTGATTAGACATTCCCACGGCGATTTCGTACAATAGGTGTACAGAGTCGCAGTCCGTGCACGGTCCCTTGGTAAGAATCTGTCCTTTCATATGCCTGGAGCGGTTCCATGGTCGATGAACTGTATCTCTCCGAAAAGGATTTTTCGCTGTTCAGCGAGGTGGTTGCATCGTTTCATACCATTGGGAATATGGATGAGATGCTGGTCACCATTTTGGAAAAGATCAAAACGATTTTCGATATCGAGGGTGCTTCCATCGCGATGCACGATTCCACCCTGCAGGAGTTTTATTTCATTCGCATGGTCGAGGGCAATCGACTCGAAGAGCATCCGAACAAAAGTGCGCCCCGATTTCCCGACCACAAAGGGGTGGCCGGTTGGGTCATGGAACATGACGAAGCGGTATTCATCAATGATGTCTCCGATGATCGAAGATATTTCGACGGTTTTGATATGCTGCACGATTTCGTGACCAGGTCGATGATCTGCGTGCCGCTCAGGACCCGGAGGAGTTTTCTCGGCGTGCTCTACGCGTTGAACAAGCGCAGCGGTCAATTCAGCGAGCGGGACAAGAA
>CAZUJZ010000331.1:0-3358 GCA_964620665.1 uncultured Desulfofustis sp.
TCAGCGAACCGAGGAGACTGGCCAGCAGGTAGCGCATGGCGCCGTCCAGGGCCGCCGAACTGCCATTGAGTGCCGCCAGGGCAATGGCGGAGAGCGTTACCAGCTCGAGAGTGACATAGAGGTTAAAGAGGTCGCCGGACAGAAAGAGCGCATTGCAGGCCCCCCAGAGCAGGAGCCAGAGCGGCCAGAAAAAGCGCTGCTGCCGGCGTTCCTGCTGATCGGTGGTGGTGAAATAGCCCAGCGCATAGAGACTGACCGTCAGGCCCACCAGGCCGGACGTGAGCAGCAGGATCAGCGCCGGACCGTCGGTGCGCAGCGTGATGCCCAGCGGGGCGTGCCAGCCGCCAAGCACCTGGGTGTGTGGACCGGCCTGCAAGAGCTGGTAAACAGCCGCCGCCACGAACAGCGGGACGGTCAGGGCGGTGATGATACCCGGCAGTGGTGCCCGGCGGGGAAAGAGAAAAGACAGGCAGGCCGCCGCCAGCGGGATGACAATCGTCCAGAGGCTCCAGGGATGGGTGAGCAGCGCACCGGTCATCATGGATCCTCTTCCCGCTCGGGCAGGTGGGCCCGGCCACTGGTTCTGGCGATGCGGACCGCCAGGGCCAGGGCCACCGAGGTGAAGGCCACGGTGACGACGATGCCGGTCAAGACCATGGCATGGGGCACCGGGTCAGGCGCGCCGGGAGTTCGTCCGGCCATCGCGATAAAGACCATGAACACTCCGCTGCCCATGATATTGGCGGCGAGGATCTTGCGCAGCAGGTGCGCGTAAGCGAAAAGAGCATACGTGCCGAGAAAGAAAAGCGCGACCCCGGCGGCACCATAGATCAGCGGCAGGCTCATCGTTCACGGCCCTCCGGAGCTGGTGGGATGGACGGCGGATACGGTTGAGAACCGGCCGGCCGGCCACCGATGACGGCCGCGGTCAGGATCAGGGCGATGGATAGCGTCAGCAAACACTCTACCAGCAGGATCAGGTGCTTCTCCCAGGGCGACGGGTAGTGGAGCAGGGCTCGGCCGGCCAGCGGCCCGAGGGTTGCCGTGGCGAGAAAGACGAGAAAACCGAGAACCAGCAGCAGACGCAGCACCGGGCCACTCCATCTCGCCGGCAGCGAGGCGCCGCTGAACAGGGCCAGCAGCATGCCGGCGGCGAGCAGAGAGGCGGCCTGGAACGCGCCGCCGGGGGCGTGACTGCCGAGCCAGAGCAGGTAGCCGGCGGACAGCAGCAGCATCGGCAGCAGTATCCGGTTGAAGCCCGTCAATACGACAGAGACCAAGGGGCGCTGCAGAAACGGCGGCGCCTCGTCCAGGCACCAGATGGCGATCACCGCGAGCAGCAGGACCGCGACTTCGAGCAGCGTGTCGTAGCCGCGAAAGTTGAGCAGGACAGCGGTTACCGGGTGATCGACGCCGCTGTCGGCGAGATGCATTGCAACCAGGGGACCCAGGCCGCCGGGCTCTGCCGGCAGCAGCTGCAGGGACCAGAGCAGGCCGGCTGCGGCCGCCAGCAGCGTTGTGCCGGTCAGAACAAGGGCAGCGGACTGCCACCGGGCCGGGCGACGTGATCGTCTTCCTGCCGCCGACTCCAGGCGCTCCAGCGCGACGAGCAGCAGGGTGCCGGTAACGCCGGCACCGATTGCCGCTTCGGCCAGCGCCACGTCGGGGGCTTCCAGACGAACCCAGGCCAACGCCAGTAAGAGGGTGAAGGCGATAAACAGGATCACTGCCCGAAAAAGATCCCGGCTGGTCACCGAGAGCCAGGCCAGCCAGAGCAGGACGGCCGGCAGGAGCAGGTCGAAGAGCAGCAGCGGATCCGGGATCATGGCCGCGAACTCCAGGGCTTCCGGCCCGCTCTCAAGGCCTTGCGGGCGATCAGGTGGGCGACGGTGGCTCCGGACAGCATGACCAGCAGCCAGATGAGCAGCAGCCGGGCGGCCTGGAGCCAGGAATCGGCCTGCAGTGCCAGACCGATGACAATCAGGCCGAGTCCGAGGTTGTCGGCTTTGGTCAAGGCATGCAGGCGGCAAAACACGTCGGGGAAACGCAGCAGGCCGATGGTGCCGGCCAGAAAGAAGGGGGCCGCCGCCAGCAGGAAGACGATTGACAGGAGGTCTCTAGGATCCATGGTCGTTTTGTTGGTCGTGTGACGTCTCGGCCGAATCGCTGCGACTGATAAAGGCAATGGCGGTGATTGCCGACAGCAGCGCGAAGACCAGCGCCACATCCCACCAGAAGGTGTGGCCGGTGGCCTGTCCGAGCAGCAGCAGGATCGCCACCCCGGTGGTGCCGAAGAGTTGGGCGGACAGCATCCGGTCGGCGTCGGACGGTCCGCGCCGGATGCGGACGAGGCCGAGGACGATGGTGACGAGGAGGAACAGCGTCAGAGCGAGGCAGAGATCAGTCATCGTCGTCACCGGGGGGAGCCATTATGAATAGGGCGGCAACGCGAGCTTCGAGGCGGTGCAGGTCATCGGCCGCCAGGGAATCGGCGTCGAGGCAATGAACGATCAACCGGTCCTCCACCAGGTCGGCGCTGAGAGTGCCCGGCAGCAGGCTGATCGTGTTGAGCAGAAAGATTCGCGCAGTCCCGCAGGGCAGGTTCAGTGGGTGTTCATGCAGCGCGGGGTCAAGCGGCAGACGGGCGGAAAAAGCCCGGCCGGCCACATCGATGCCGCCGCGTATCGATTGCTGCAGGAAAAACGGGATGAACGCCAGCGCCGCCGGCAGACTGACCCGCCAGGGGACGGGCGGCCGCAGGGCCAGCGACAGCAGCACCGCGAACACCACCACGATCAGTCCGACCGGCCAGGAATCGGTCGAGCCGCCGGTCAGCAGCCACCAGATCAGGGAAAAACCGAGCAGCCGGCGGCCGAATCTGTACCACAGGGAGCCAAACATATCGATTATCTCTCAGACAGTGTGTCGATGTTCACCGGGAATCGCCGTGGTCAACCGGGCGGGTGGGTTCGTGCGAAGCCCGCACTACCGCCCGAGCCAGGTCGGCGAAAACCAGATTGTGCAACGGCACGACGCTGTACCAGTAGAGCCGGCCGAGCAGGCCACGCGGCAGGAAGTGCGCGGTCTGGACCAATTGATCGGCTTGGACGTCGAATTCGAGCCAGGCCTGGCCGGGCAGCTTCATCTGGGCATAGAGCAGCAGCCGTTTGTTGTCCCGGATGTCGACCACTTTCCAGAAATCGATCGCATCGCCGACCCGCAGCTCGCCGGTTTGCCGGCGGCCTCGGGACAGGCCGTAGCCGCCGAGCAGTTTATCGATCAGGCCGCGCAGCCGCCACAGCGCCTGGTAGCGAAACCAGCCATGTTCGCCGCCGAGCCGGCAGGCGCTGCGGAAGAC
>CAZUJZ010000332.1:0-3319 GCA_964620665.1 uncultured Desulfofustis sp.
TATCAAAAATATAGTAAATTATAATTAACAACGGGGGACAACCCCGAAACAAAAAGGCCAAGCAGGCCGGGGAGAAAAACCATGGAAATGACAGTAGAATTGAGGGACGCCAAAAAGGCTTGGAACGTAATGAACACGGTCCACGCCGACGACATGGCAGAGGGTAAAGTTGTCCAGGAATGGGGCGACACCTGGACGGTAGACGAAGATGTTGTTGAAGCAGTTGTATTTTCATTGACTGAGGCCGGTGTAAAAGTGGAGACAGAGTAATAGAGGGGCCGAGGAGGAAAAACCATGAACGAAAAGGCAGTAACAGTAGACCACATTGAAGATTCTCACCATATCCAGGACGGGGCGAAGTTCCCGCGATTTGAAGGTTTAACACTTGTTCAAGTGTTATTTGAACTCCGCAACTTAATCGGCAACGGTGACTTCGGCGACATGGGGGGCATTAAGCTGTCCCTCACGGACGGGAATTTTTTGGAAGTCGAGAATCACCCGGCTCACCTGATGGGCGTGCAACAGTTACGACTTATAGACCATAAGCATAACGTGCTTTTCCGGTATATGTAGAATACCGGAAAAGCAAAAACCAAAAACCAAAAGGCCCCACGGGGCTCAAGGAGAAACCATGAGCAAAGAAAAAAACATTTACGCGGTTACTCATCATGGGGGCACGTTCGTTGTGGCCCTTTTTACAAACAAGCGGGCCGCTACTTCATGCGCGAAAGAGCGCAACGAAGGGGCGTTTATGGGCGACTATGCCGTCGAAAAAATCGGACGAAAAAAAACCGCGGTGACCGAAAAACATTTCGACTTTTCCCAAAAAACGTGGGGGGAAAACTGGAAAAGCCGCATGCTGCGGTGGATATAACCGCCCTGACGATGGCCGGGTGGCGCCCGGCCGAAACGGTCCGCCTGGACCGTCGGCGATAGCCAAAAAACAAAAGGCCTCCCGGGGCCGAGGAGAAAACATTATGATTACAGTAGACCACATTGCACACCATCACCACATGACCGACGGTGCAGCGCTGCCCTCTTTTAATGGGCTGACAGTCCGTAAGGCGGTCCGCCTTCTGCGTGATATGATCGCCGATGGATCATTCGGAGACATGGGGGGCATGGAGCTGGACTTAACTGACGGGACAATCCTGGAAGTTGAGAACACCCCCGAGCACCTGATGGGGGCGCAGCGAATCCGGCGGGCAGACCACCATCACGAAACAATCCGGTGGTACAAGGTGTAATGATGGATCGTGAGAAACTTAACTGCCCTGACTGTAACGGGGACCCTGACTGCGACAGTTGTTCTGGCCTGGGAAGTGTAGAGGCATTCTGCGGCGTTCCTGATTTTACAGCCGCAGAAAAAATTCGATTGAAAAAGGCCAAACAGGCCGAGGAGAAAACACCATGAAGCGAAAAGAATTGACAGTAGAGTTGAGGGACGCCCGGAAGGCCTGGGAAGTAGTTAATGCCAACCATGCCGAGGATATGAACGATCGTAAAGTCGTCCAGGAATGGGGCGATACATGGTACGTCGACAATGACGTCGCGGGCGAAGTTGTTGAAACTTTGACAGCGGCCGGCGTTAAAGTAACGGTGGAGGTTGAATAATGTTTTACCCTATATTACACAAAAAACGCGTGCTGTACGTGATGCCGGTAGAAACGATCCGCGAAGCTGCGGACCCGGCAACAGGTTACCGTGGTGGGGTGTTTTGCATTTCATATCAAGTATATTACGAAAATGCAAATTTGAGAATGCGACCGATCAATCTCAAGCTGTCCGACAAACAGCTTGATGACCTCCACGACATGATGGAGGCAGAATAATGACGACACGCGAGGAATTGAGAGCAAAAGTGCTCGCTTCGATAGATATAATCCGTGTCGAAGCCGAGCGTGGAGAATGTGGGGAGACCGAAATCATTGATTCGGTCGATACAATTTTGCGGTATATCGACGAATATGAAATGCGGTTCCAGCCACAACAACCCGATGACGTCCCCGCCTGGGGGACGAAATGAGCATTAAAAAGCTGGTTTATGATTATTGCGAGGCGGAGCAAAAACCAACATCACCGCAGGCAGAGATACGGCTGGGCCCAAGTTATTGGTTTTCATGCGGCCGTCAAATTTTCTACAAAAAAACCGGCCTGCCGGCCAGCAATACCCCCGGCGCACCGGCGGAACTGAAGCGTATGATAGGCAAGGCGCTTCATGAAATGCTTCAAAATATCTTCCGAGACCAGGGAGTCTGGATCGAAGGGGAAGATTATAAACAAACAATCTATCAGTCCATCCCGATAACTTACCGCCACGATGGACAGCTGCGGGCCAAGAGCGGGGAGATAATTCAAGTCGAGATGAAAACGGTCTACTCTAAAGGGTGGAAAGCTATCCAGAGCGAGCCGGACCAGAACGACCTGGCCCAGCTTGTGATGATGATGGAGCTGGAAGACAACGAAACCGGGATCATATTCTATTTGTGCCGAGACAACGGGCACATGATCGAGTACACGATCCGCCGAGGATCGACAGCTTATGAAATGGCGATCGACCGGATAACCGACCGAGCCAAGTACCTAAATAAAATTGTACGCATGATTAAGGCCGGCGACGACATCCCGGTCCGTGAATATCAAGCATATTTCAAATATCATTCTGACAAACTTCTAATGAAATTTCAGAGCGAGAAAAAGATGTGGAATAGCGATTGGCAATGCCGGTACTGCCCGTACGTTTACGACTGCTGGCAGGCCGAAATTAAAAAGGCCCAAAACAATGGGCCATATATCGGAGGATAATATGATCAACGCAAGCACCACAATTGGCCGGTTTACAATCTCGGTCGAATCCCAGAACCTGAAATCCGTACACGCATTTTGCGACGTGTACGGGCGAGTCCCGCAGCAGTGCGGGTTATGCAAAAGCCAGAACATCCACCCTTACACCAAATCACCGAAAGGGAATGATTATGTCGGGGTCCGGTGTGCCGACTGTGGCGCAGAACTTAATTTCCATCAGAAAAAAGAGGGAGGTTATTATCTGCGCTACGACGACCAGTGGGACCGTTATGACGGCGGCCAGAAAACAGCTGACAACAGCACCCAGCAAAACGCTGAACAGTCTGCGAATCAGCCGGGGCCGCAAGACCGACAAGACGATATTCCATTCTAATTCTTGTGGAGGGAGACGCCGGGACAGACCGGGGGTGGCGGCCTACCGCCATTTTGTGTTTATCTCTTTACTTTTGAGGTATAAGAGCAATGAATATACACAGACGTTGTACGAAATAAAATTATTAGGAGATTATAATGA
>CAZUJZ010000333.1:0-3312 GCA_964620665.1 uncultured Desulfofustis sp.
ATCCGCTTTCCGAGGTGCACCAACCGATGAGCAACCACTATATCATCTCGGTTCTTTCCGAAGACCGTCCCGGCATCATCGCCGATATCACCGGCGCCGTCTATGAACTCGGCGGCGATCTCGCCGAATTGAACCAATCGATCCTCTGCGGTTACCTGACCATGGTCCTGATCGTCACCTTCGATGACGATATCGAAGCACCCCTGCTGCTGTCCCGGCTCAAGGAGATCGACAGCCCGACCAGATACGACTTCATCGTCAGAAGCATCTCCGCCCCCGATGGCTGTCCGCCGGCCGGACCGCCCGACAAGACCTACGTGATGACCGCCCAGGGCCAAAACAAGAAGGGGCTGGTGCACGGCATCAGTTCTTTCTGCTACCGGCACAACATCAATATTCTCGACCTGGTCACCACCAGAACCGACAACACCTATACGATGATTCTGCAACTCGACCTGAGCAAGGTCGTCGCCATCGCAGATGTGCGCACGGCCCTGCAGGAACTTGCCGCGCAGAGCGGGCTGCATGTGATGATGCAGCACCACGACCTGTTCAAGGTGACCAACGAGATACCTCTTTAGGCTGTCTTTCGCATCCGTCGTCAATACCAGGGAGTTTAATCATGTTGCGTTCCGACCAGATCCTGGCGACCGTGGAGATGATCCAGAAGGAAAATCTCGACGTTCGCACCGTAACCATGGGCATCAACCTGCTCGACTGCCGGGCGGCAACGGTGCGCGAAACCTGTCGGGCCATCGAGGAGAGAATCCTGGATCGGGCCGGCAGTTTTGTCGAAACCTGCGATCTCGTCTCCCGACGACTCGGCATCCCGGTGGTCAACAAGCGCATTTCCATCACACCGATCGCCTTCGTCGGTGCCGGCTTCGACCGCGACGGTTTTGTCGAACTGGCCGTTGCCCTGGACCGGGCCGCCGCCTCGGTCGGTGTCGATATCCTCGGCGGCTTCTCGGCCCAGGTCGAAAAAGGCATGACGAAGACCGACCGGGAATACATCCTCTGTCTGCCGGAAGCCCTGGCCGTCTCGGAAAAGGTCTGCGCCTCGATCAATATCGCCTCGTCGCACAAGGGGATCAATATGGACGCGCTGGCCCTGCTCGGCCGGACCGTCAAGGATATCGCCATCAGGACCAGTCACCAGGGCGGATTCGGCGCCGCAAAATTCGTGATCTTCTGCAATCAACCCGGCGACAACCCCTTTATGGCCGGCGCCATCCACGGCGTCGAAGAGGCCGACACGGTCCTCAACATCGGGGTCTCCGGCCCCGGGGTCGTCGCCCGCTCGCTGGAGCGGTTGATCAACAGCCGCGACGGCAAAGAGCTGCGCCTCGACGAGATTGCCGAGGAAATCAAGCAGACCACCTTCCGCGTGACCCGCTGCGGCGAGCTGGTGGGTCGACAGGTTTCCGAAATCCTCGGCGTCTCCTTCGGCGTCGTCGATCTGTCGCTCGCCCCGACGCCGACCATCGGCGACAGCGTCGGCGAAATCCTGCATATCCTCGGGGTCGACGCCATCGGCGCCCCGGGCTCCACCGCCATCCTGGCACTGCTCAACGATGCGGTCAAGAAAGGCGGCCTGTTCGCTTCGAAAACGGTCGGCGGCTTGAGCGGCGCTTTTATCCCGGTGATGGAAGACGCCGTACTGGCCGAAGCGGTCGGCAGAAACGAGTTGTGTCTGGAGAAACTGGAGGCGATGACCTGCGTCTGTTCGGTAGGACTTGACATGGTGGCCATCCCCGGCTCCGTCGACGCCGACACCATCGCCGCCATCATCGCCGACGAGATGGCCATCGGCATGGTCAACAACAAGACCACCGCCGCCCGTATTATCCCGGTTCCCGGCAAGGAAGCCGGCGAGGTGGTCAGTTTCGGCGGTCTGTTCGGCGCCAGCCCGATCATGGCCGTCAGAAACGTCGGCAAGTCGAGCCGCTTTATCGGCTGGGGCGGCAGGATCCCGGCGCCGATCCACAGTTTCAAGAATTGAGATCGATCAGCGCCTCCCGGTCATGGCCCGTCGCGCCGAGGACCGGCCAGCGCATTTCGGCCGGCGGCGGTGCTGCCAGTTCCATGGCTGCGCCGCTGCGCGGATGGCTGAGCCTGATCACCCAGGAATGAAGACACTGCCGGGTGAATTCCCGGTCGTCGACGACTGCCGGACCGCCATAGCGGACATCGCCGAGCAGCGGATAGCCGGCCTCCGAGAAGTGCGCCCTGATCTGGTGCATCCGACCGGTGACCAACTCCACCAGCACCAGGCTGGTCGCCGTACGGTTCTGCAGTACGCGGTAGCGGGTCAGAGCCGGCCGGCCGCCGCCGTCAACCGACCTGACCCGGTTGCGCCGGCGGTCTCGCACCAGCGTGCCGGCAAACTCTCCCTGCGCGGGCTCCGGGATCCCGGCAACAAGTGCCAGATAGAATTTCCGCACCCGGCGACTATGGAATTGATCGGCAAGCGAACCGTGAGCGCGCGGGTGGATCGAAAAAACCATGACGCCGCTCGTATCGCGGTCGAGACGCTGGACCATGCCGATCTCCAGTTTTCGGCCAAACCGGCGGTCCCGGCCGAGCCAGACCTGCACTGCCTCATACATGGTGCCTTTGTAGCGGGCCGGTGTCGGTTGCGTATCGATGCCGGCCGGCTTGTCGACGGCCAATAGGTCGTCATCTTGATAGATAATGGTCGCCGGGGACAGGCGAAACGGCTCCCGGTCGCCCCGGTCCAGATGCATTTCAACCATCTGCCCGGGTGCGAGTTGAAGGCCGTTTTTGCGCACCCGCCGTCCGTCGACATGCACCCCGCCGAGATCAATCACCCCGCGGATCGCCCCGCGCGACATCTCCGGCAGCCGCTCGTGCAGGAAGGTGTCGAGACGACACCGCGGCTCGGTTGCCGCAACCTGGAATCGATGCATCATTGTGCTGTTCCGCCTCCGACGCCAATCAAAACGGCCGCACGGCCGTTGCCGGAAGGCAAACAATGACCGGCGCCACAACTCGACTTGAAGCACGGGGAAAACCTGCTACAATCAACGGAGTTGGCAGCAGCACCCCAGACAAATAGAAACCCGTTATCAGATATGACACACAATCCACTGCCCCATCCCGACCCGTCATTGTGCGCCGACTACCGCCAACTGGTCGCCGAAATCGACGTGGCCATCAGCCAATTGATGGAGAAACGCTTCGTCAACCTGCTGCACTGCCGGCCCGGCTGCGCGTCCTGCTGCCAGGCGTTTCGTGTCCTGCCGCTGGAAGCGGCCCTGCTCCGCCGGGCCATGTCTGCCCGGGAGGCTG
>CAZUJZ010000334.1:0-3258 GCA_964620665.1 uncultured Desulfofustis sp.
CCACTTTCCAAATGGTCAGTTAGATAGATAAAGGCCCGGATTTCTTACCAGAACCAATGAAAGACACGGGAGAATAGAATGCCAAACCGCGATATGGATTGGTTCCGACAGGCTGCCCGGGATCTTGAACAAGCTGAAGATTCGCGCCAGGCGAAACGTCATGAATGGGCATGTTTTGCAGCGCAGCAGGCAGCAGAAAAGGCCGTGAAGGCATTGCATTTGAATCGAGGCCAGGAAGCCTGGGGACATGTTGTTGCGAAGCTGCTTGTCGAGCTGGGGACGGATGTCAAACCTCCGGGCGATCTGGCAGACAAAGCGCGCATACTGGATGCTTACTACATCGGCCCGCGATACGCCAATGGCCATCCCGAGGGCGCGCCCTTTGAGCATTACGGAAAACTGCAAAGCGCGGAGGCAATAAAGTATGCCCGTGAGATCATTGAATTCGTCCGTTCTGAAATGGCCTGATGCTGCAACAATACACAAGGCCGTGCGCGAATGGTCAATTAAACAGGCTGCAAATAATCCTGAAATAGTCAGGATCGGACTCTTCGGATCATATGCTGAAGGAAACTGGGGAGTCGGAAGCGATCTTGACCTGGTCATGGTCGTCAAAGAATCCCCCGAACCGTTTGAACGACGCGCCTGCCGGTGGGACACAACCTCTCTTCCGGCGCCCGCAGATCTGCTGGTATTCACCGAACAGGAGTGGAAAAAGGGGTGGTTTTCTCAGAGATTCAATCGGACCATGAGAGAGAAAGTTATCTGGGTCTACCCCTGGGAAAAACGCTGACAGGATTCCCTGCTCGCAACAGGAATTTTGTGAGATATGCGGGCTAGTTGCATCGCTCGGGCAAATGCCCGGCGTCACATGGGTGCAGGCTGCTTCCTTCTTGCCACTTGTCCGACAATCTTGATAAAACATTTTCTAAACCAAGGAGGATTTTTGATGAAACGATTTCTGACTCAAATGATTATTGCTCTTTTTCTGGCATCTGTATGCTTGATTTTTTCCGGCTGCAAACAAAAGGTCGGCAAAAACGACCTGATTTTCGCCGTCGGCGTGGAATTCTTTGAAAGACCCGATGGATTCAAGCAGCTCCTTGAAGCTTATGACTTTCAGCCGGACCGTGGCGACATAAAAAAGATGTCTATCGGTCTCACGTACAAGGCGCTGAGGAGTGAACAGGTCGACGTGGCAATGGGTTTTGCAACGGATGGACGGATTGACGCTTTCGGATTCATCGCGCTTGAAGACAACAAACAGTTTTTTCCCGTCTATAATCCTGCCCCCGTGATCCGCCAGACGGTGTTGAGCAAACATCCTGACATCCGGGATGCATTGGCCCCGCTGACTGAAAAGCTTACTACTGAAACTATGCGCAAGCTTAACAAACGGGTGGACGTGAAACACAAAGATGCGAAGCAGGTAGCGCTGAACTGGCTGCAACAGCAGGAATTGATAAAGAAACAGCGGGAGTCCGAAAAAGAGGGTGATTCCGCGGAGAAACCGACAATCACAGTTGGCGGCAAGAACTTCACAGAACAGTATATCCTTGCCCAGATGGCAGCAGCTCTTCTTGAGCAGGCCGGTTACGACGTCGACTTGAGAACCGGCGTAGGCTCTGTAATCGCGAGGAAATCGCTGATCAACGATCAGATTGATCTTTACTACGAATATACTGGGACTGCGTATACAGTTTTTCACGACCAGAACGATCCGGAGATAATGCGCGATCCCGCGAAAGTGTATAATTGGGTGAAGGATAAGGACAAAGAAGAAGGTCTTATATGGCTGGACCGTGTCGACTTCAACAATACTTACACCCTGCTTATGCGTGAGTCACATGCCAAAGAGCTAGGCATCAAGTCGATCTCCGACCTGGCAGGCCATGTCAGTAATCCAACCCAATAGACCATAGACCTCAAGATTTTGTGATCGGAGAAACATGGTAGCTCAAGGATACAAAAAGGCTCTCGAAATGCTAGAAGCCTGCAGCAGTGGGGACGGGTTCCTGGCTTCGACAAGCAAGACAACCAATTACCAAAGAATATGGGGGCGCGATGGATCCATCATGGGGCTCGCCGCGCTGTTAACCGACGACGAAAACCTGGTCCTTTCCTGTCGCCGGACACTCGAAACCCTCAAGAACAACCAGGGTTATCACGGCGAAATACCAAGCAATGTGGATCCAAGAACCGCAAGAATCAGCTACGGGGGCTCTGCCGGCAGAGTTGACGCCAACCTCTGGTTTGTTATCTGCTGCGGAGAGTATTGGAAGAAAACAGGCGACGACGATTTCCTTGAAGAAATGCTTGATGCAATAGAAAAAATTCATTTCCTTCTTGGCGCGTGGGAATTCAACCAGCGAGGACTTCTGTATATCCCTGAAACCGGCGACTGGGCAGATGAATTTCTACACAACGGATATGTACTCTATGATCAACTCCTCTATCTCCAGGTTCTCCGAACATTGTGCGAAATACGCAAATACGTCCACGGCACTCCTGATCACCGCCTGAAAGAACGCGAAGCGCGGCTCAAAAACCTTATCAGGGACAACTACTGGTTCAGCCAGGATGACGGCGTCCCGGAATATGTTTACCATGAAGTGATCTACAGGAATGGCAAAAAAGCTGCCCGGGCACGCAAGGAGGATCGTTACTGGATGGCTTATTTCACTCCCCACGGATACGGGTATCGCTTTGACTCTTTCGCAAATATTCTCGTGTCCCTGCTTGATGTCGCTCCGGAAGACCACACAGAAAAGGTGGACGAATACATTGCCGAGAAACTCGCCACGGAAGAAACTACCCTCATGCCAGCATTCCACCCGGTAATCAAACCGGTTGACGACGACTGGAAAGAATTGCAAGCCGCGTATTCCTACACGTTCCGGAATTCCCCTTACGAGTACCACAACGGCGGCCGATGGCCGCTGATCTCAGGCTTCTACGTAGCGGACCTTGTCCGCCGAAACAAAAAAGATCTCGCTCACAGGTACACCAAAGACATTGACCGCGCCAACTCCTCGCAGATGGATGGAGAACAATGGAGTTTCCCCGAATATCTGCATGGACGCGACCTGACGCCACAGGGCACAAAAAACCAGGGTTGGAGCGCTGCAGCCGCAGTCATCGCCCATCAGGCATTGGACGGTAAAAAAGTGTTTGAGATCCCCTCCCCCTGCCAATCCGAACAGGACTAACCCGCATATCTCACAAAATTCCTGCTGCGAGCGCGGATAGCGCCACTGC
>CAZUJZ010000335.1:0-3257 GCA_964620665.1 uncultured Desulfofustis sp.
TCAAACAACCGCAGCCCTTCGGGAAAGAGTTCCGTGAGCAGCCGGTGCCGGTTCGCGCTTAGCCCTCCGGGCGGCAGCAGTTCGAACACGGTTACCGATTTGCTTTTACCGCCAAGCAGGAACCTGCCGAGATAGCGACTGTCGATCCCCTCGACCCGGTCGACGACTTCCCGCGAGGCAAGCAACCAGGTACCGAGATACTTGTTCAACCCTTCGATGCGTGCGGCGGTGTTGACGATATCTCCGACCGGCGCATATTCGAAATGGTCCTCGGCGCCGATGTTGCCCATCAGCAGATAACCGGCATGCATCCCGACCCTGGTAGGCAGCTGCCGCTGCGGATACTCTCGGTTAAAGCGTTGCACGGCCGCTTGGATCTGCACGGCCGCCCGGCAGGCTTTTTCTTTCAGGGCCGGTTGCGGTCCGGTCGATGGCCACAGCGCGAACATGGCATCGCCGACGATATTGCAGACCAGACCATCCTGCTCGTTGATTTGCCGGATCAGCTGCTCGTAGTAGCGTTTCATCAGTGCGCTCAGTTCGGGTGGCGTCAGCTGTTCCGACAGGGTCGTATAGTTTTTCGCATCGGTGAGCAGGCAGACGCCGTAGACCATCCGGTCGCCGGTCGTGATAAAAGAGAGATCCCGGGAGAGTTCTTGCACCGCGGTGTCCGGCAGGTAAAGCCGCAGCGCCTTTTCGATATGCTCCCGCTCGCGCCTGGTTGCCAGATACCTGGTGACCATCGCCGTCAGGAACGTACCGGGCAGCAACACGGCCAACGGCACCACCACGGGACTCCAGACACCGGCCAGGGAAAACCAGGTGGCAACGGCCAGCAGGTAGCTTGCGGCAAACCCGGCCAGCACCGACACCGCCGGCAGCGGCGGCAACAGAAAGCAGGCCAGACTGCCGGTCAGTGCGGTGACCAGCACCAAAGCACTGGCCGTCGCCGTTGACACCTGGCGGACGGACCTGTTTTCCGCCACATTGGCAAAGACCGTGGCGGCCAGTTCCACGCCGCTCAAATCGAGCCCGTCGGCCCGGGAGAATACCGTATAGAACCCGTCCTGCTGCTTCGACCAATTCATTCCGGCGGCACCGACAAAGACGGCGCTGTCCTTGATAAGCGCCCCGATCCTCGGATCATTGAGATTGCGATCGGCGAGAATATCGTGATACGAAAGGGTCGGAATCGTTGTCGGCGGCCCGTAATAATCGATATAGATGCTGTTATCGCCCAGGTAGGCGTTCAAAAGCCCCCGCACCTGCTGTTGCCGTTCCGCGGGCAGCGGGCGCAGAGATGGCTCCACGAGGCCGGCGGCATCGCGGCCCGACTCGGCAAACTGCAGACAAAGCGACCTGATGCGCCGCATCGTCTCCACCAGGCCGATAGTGGCCAGCGCCTCGCCGCGATTCGATGGCAATTCGGCTGCCTGATCGGGAGCCAGCAAGCAAAGCGCCCGGTAGACGTGTTCGTAATCCTCCAGGACCAAGGCTTGCAAAGCGGCAATCGGCAGCGTCGGGATCTCTCCCGCGGACGATTTGAAGGTCCAGGATCGACTGACTCGCACCGGAATCTTCGGGATCGGAAACGGCGCCCCGGCCAATGCCGCGTCGGCAAATAGCGGGGCCGGCGGGATCAGTTTCTCCACTTCCGCAGTCAGCGAGTCACCGGCAGCGGCCGGCCCGGCACTCTGCGAATGCCTGACAATCTTATTGCAGAGCACCACCCGATCGGACCGCCGAATCGACTCTGCAAAAACCCGATCATCGACCGGATCACGCGTTTCGGCAAAATGGATGTCAAAGACAACGACGGCGGCGCCGGCGGTAACGAGCCGGTCGAGCAGCCGAGCATAGAGCAAGCGGGGCCAGCGATCGAATCGTTCCGGCAAACCGAGCATCCAGGAAGAGGGGTGATCGACATTGACGATCAGCACGTTTGGTGGCGGCTCTCGGGGGCCCCGCAGACGAAACAGGAGCGCCAGCCCGAAACGCTCTTCAATCATCTGGCCCGGCGTGGACTCGATCAGAAATATGCCGGCCAAAGAAAACAGTACCGCGCATACCAGTGCCTGACCGGAACGATTCATCATCACTGCCCGGCCTTCACCGGCTGTCGATTCCCAGGGCCGCTATCTTGTTGAGCAGTCCCTGCCGCGACAGACCGAGCGCTTTTGCCGTCCGTGAGCGATTGCCCCGCTCACGCCGCAATGTTTCACCGATAATGCGGCTCTCCACCTGGCGGACGATTTCCTTCAGGGTACCGGAAAAGGACGCCTCATCGACCTCGCTCCGGCCGCCCTGCAGGCAGTTGATCTTTCCGGAAAGCATCTCCGCCGAAATGGTTTCCGCTCCGGAGGCCATGGCCACCGCCCGGGCCATCTCGTTTTCCAGTTCGCGAACATTGCCCGGCCAGTCAAAACGAAGGAGCAGGTCCATCGCCTGGGGCGACAGGCGCGGAACCGGCCGTTTGTTTTTCCGGGCGTTTTTCTCCAGGAAATGCGCCGCCAACTCGAGAATATCGTCTTTCCTTTCGCGCAGGGGCGGGCAGGTGATTTGAAAGACGTTGATGCGATAATACAGGTCCTCGCGGAACGCTCCCCGTTCGACCTCATCGGCCAGATCACGATTGGTCGAGGCAATCAGGCGCACATTGACTTGGCGCGTCCGGTTGCTGCCGACCGGCCGAAATTGGCCTTCCTGCAGGACCCGCAGCAACTTGACCTGCATCAAAAGAGGCATCTCACCAATTTCGTCGAGAAAAATCGTGCCGCCATCGGCGATCTCGAACAAGCCTTTTTTCTCCATCACCGCACCGGTGAAGGCACCCTTGGCATGCCCGAAGAGTTCGCTCTCCAGCAACTCCTCGGGCAGGGCGCCGCAGTTTTCCGCAACGAACGGTTTGTCCTTGAGCGGACCGTTGTAATGGATGACCTTGGCGATCAATTCCTTGCCGGTCCCGGTCTCACCTTGAATCAAAACGGTGGTGGCCGTATCAATGACCTTGGCCACCAGATCGAACATCCGCCGCATCGGCAGACTCGAACCGATGATCTCCTTGAACCGGGAGCCGGTCTGCGCCTGGGAAAGCAGGATTTGCCGCTCCCGCTCGAGAATATGGAGATGATCTTTAAGATCCCCATAGAACCTCGCATTTTCCAGGGAGACGGCGATCGTGCCGGACAAGATCTCCAGCAGTTTCTTGTCCCGCTCGCTGAATTGACCGCTGCGCTTGTTCAACGCGTAGAGCACGC
>CAZUJZ010000336.1:0-3252 GCA_964620665.1 uncultured Desulfofustis sp.
GCCGAGGCATTGCAGATCGCCGCCGACGTCGGTTATCCGCTGATGGTGCGGCCTTCCTATGTCCTCGGTGGGCGCGGGATGGAAATCGTTCACGATGACCAGATGCTGCAGCGCTATCTCACCGTGGCCGTGGAGGAGGTGACGCCGGAGCGGCCGGTGCTGATCGACCGGTTTCTCGACAACGCCATCGAAGTCGAGGCCGACGCCATTGCCGACGGCGTCGATGCGTTTGTGCCGGCGGTCATGGAGCATATCGAGTTGGCCGGCGTTCATTCCGGCGATTCGGCCTGCGTCATTCCGCCGATCAGCATCGCGCCCACGCATATCGACACGATACGCGAGTACACCAAACGCATTGCCATCGAACTGGGCGTGAAAGGGCTGATGAATATCCAGTACGCCATCCAGGACAACACGGTCTACGTGCTGGAAGCCAACCCGCGGGCCTCGCGCACCGTGCCGATCGTCTCCAAGGTGTGCGGCCTGTCCATGGCCCGTCTCGCGACCCAGATCATTCTTGGCAAGAGCCTTGGGGAACTCGACCTGCACGATATGCAGATCCCCTATTTTGGGGTGAAGGAGGCGGTGTTTCCGTTCAACATGTTTCCCGAGGTCGATCCGCTGCTCGGACCGGAGATGCGTTCCACCGGGGAAGTGCTTGGCCTCGGGCGCTCGTTTGGCCGAGCCTTTTTCAAGGCCCAGGACGCCGCGCAGGCGGTCCTGCCGGTGCAGGGGACGGTGCTGTTCACCATTGCCGATCGCGACAAGGAAGCGGCCCTGGAGTCGGTGCGGCGTTTTCGCGAATTGGGATTCACGCTGATGGCCACCGAAGGCACCCATCGCTTCCTGCGGGGGAAAGGCATCGAGACCACCGTCGTGTCCAAGCTGGGGGTGGAGCGGCCGAATCTGGTGGATGCGATGAAGAGCGGCCAGATACAGCTCTTGATCAACACCCCGAGCGGCAGGAAAGGCGCCGCGGACAGCTCGAATATTCGCAAGACGGCGATCAAATATAAAATCCCCTATATCACCACCACCGCGGCGGCCATCGCCGCGGCCAAAGGAATTGCGGCCATCCGCGAAGGGGAGGCCAGGGTGTATCCACTGCAGAGTTATCATCGCGAGCTGCGCCGCGCCCCACAGGGCTGACACCTCTCTTCCACAGCATGGTACGCAGGGCGGTAGCGGTCTAAACGGTACATCATACCAAGAGGTTATCATGGGCGGTCTTTTCGGCATCGTCTCGCAGACGGATTGCGTGGCGGATTTATATTACGGCACCGACTATCATTCCCATCTCGGGACCAAGCGCGGTGGCATGGCGGTGCGCAATGCGCAGGTCTTCCACCGCGCCATCCACAATATCGAGAACAGCTATTTCCGCACGAAGTTCGAATCGGAACTGGCCAGCTTCCATGGTCGGCAAGGCATCGGGGTGATCAGCGATACCGATCCGCAGCCGCTCATCATCGGTTCCCACCTGGGAACGTTCGGTATCGTCACCGTCGGCCGGATCAACAATCTTGATGAACTGGTCAGCCAGGCCTTTGCCCGTAAAGGAAATTTCTCGGGGACCTCCGATGGCATCGCCAATCCCACGGAAATGGTGGCCAAACTGATCTGCCGGCAGGACAGCTTCGAGGCCGGCATTCAGGCCGCCCAGGAGGTGATCCAGGGATCCTGCTCACTGCTGTTGTTGACCGAAACGGGCATCTATGCGGCCCGTGATCGGCTGGGCCGGACGCCGCTGGCGGTGGGTCGCCGGTCGGGTGCCATGGCGGTGACGTCGGAGACCTCCGCGTTTCCCAATCTGGGGTTTGCTGTCGATTATTTCCTGGGGCCCGGTGAGATCCTGTTCCTGACCCCCGACGGCTGGGAACAGCGCTGCGCCCCGGGGCCAAAGATGCAGATCTGTTCCTTTCTCTGGGTCTATTACGGTTATCCGGCCTCGGAGTACGAGGGCATCAATGTGGAAGAAGTGCGTTATCGCTGCGGCGCCGCGCTGGCCCGCCGCGACGATGTCCCGGCCGACTTCGTTGCCGGCATTCCCGATTCGGGGATCGGTCACGCCCTCGGTTATGCAGGTGAGCGCAAGCTTCCCTACCGGCGCCCGTTCGTCAAATATACCCCGACCTGGCCGCGCAGTTTCATGCCGCAGAACCAGGAGATGCGTGATCTGGTCGCGCGGATGAAGCTGATCCCGGTGCGCCGGTTGATCGAGGGGCACCGCCTGCTGTTTTGCGACGACTCGATCGTACGCGGCACCCAGCTGCGCGAGAACGTCCAGGTCCTTTTCGACTGCGGGGCCTGTCAGGTGCACATGCGCCTGGCCTGCCCAACGCTGATCTTTCCCTGCGAGTTCCTCAATTTCTCCTCTTCCCGCTCGACCCTGGACCTGGCGGGACGCAAGATCATCCAGAAGATCGAAGGGGCGGAAGACAGGAATCTTGACGACTATGCGCGGGCCGGGTCGGCCAAGAACCTCGAGATGATCGAGCAGATTCGGGAGCAGCTGCACCTGAGTTCGCTGATCTACCAGCGCCTCGACGACCTGATCGCGGCCATCGGCCTGCCCCGGGAGCGGCTCTGTACCCATTGCTGGGACGGCACCAGTTATTTTTGAGCGCTGTGCCGCCCCCTGATCCTGGTCTTCCTGAGCGGATGATGTCAGTTTCCTGGAAGCGGTTGGCGGCGATGATGCGGAAGGTGCCTTCGGTGTTGGTGCAGTCTGTTTTTCGTTGTTTGCCATCCGGAGCCGGCCAGAAAATAGTGATGATCTGGCGGAAAAAACGAGATCGTTTATCGAGACACTGCAACGACGACCGGATCATGTCAGGGATCACTTCAAACATCCGCTTGTCCGTTATGCCAACTCAAATGCCCGCTGGGGGTGTCTCTCAATCCCCGGGATGGTAGTTGAGTCAAAGGAGGATAATCAACAAGGGGGCTTTATTCAGTCAGGGCAAATCTGACTGGATTGAGCGATTTGCGCCCCTTCTCTTTGCATATGCGCCAGAGCCTTGTCAAAGTCATCTTTCTGCACATTGACCGGCCGGGTGGCGTCTATGACAAGATGGGTGGCGAAGCCTTCCTTGAGCCCGTCGAGCACCGTGTAATAAGCGCAGACATCGCCGGCCAGTCCGGCAATATAGATCTCATCGACATCTCTGCCTTTGAGATAGTCGCTCAGGCCGGTGGACTTCCTGTGGCCGTTGTCGTAAAAGCCGCTGTAGGTATCTATGTCCTCCTCCA
>CAZUJZ010000337.1:0-3250 GCA_964620665.1 uncultured Desulfofustis sp.
TATCGCCGGTTGCGCAGTCATTACCGAAGCGTGCTTGCCGAGCAGGAAAAACTGCTGGCCGAAACCACCCGCCTCACCGGACGATCGGCCACCGGTGCAGCCTTCTCTGCGGATCTTGATCAAGCCGCGCTGACCACCAGGCTCCAATACCCCCGTCTCAAGGACTACGGCTCGATTGCCGAGCGCACCGCCCCGGAGCGCTACCGCTACGCCCACCGGCTGAGCAGAAACGGCATGGAGGCGGAGCAGATCGCTTCCCTGCTGACCATCTCCGAACACGAGGCCCAGCAACTCGTGCAGCTGTCCCGCCTTTCCGCACGCTGACCCGTCGCATCAGCTCTCTTCTCGACAGCCGAGCCAGCCGCATGCCGGACCGGCTCGGCTGTTGTACCCGAATTGTCGGCCAGGTGCGTTTTACGGCCAACCACAAGAAGAATATTCCTCAGGATTTTCCTTAAAATTACCGAAAACAAACCGATACGTATGGAAACCCAGTAACGACTCCCACCATCACCAGAAGACATAAATGGTTTCAGGAAAATACAGCGCATTGGCCGGTGCCGTCTCCCGCGAGCAGTCCCTGGCCAATACCTCGCACAATCTGGCCAACGTCAGTACCACCGGCTACAAGCGGATGATGGTCAGTTTCGAGTCCATCCTTCGCGGCGAGCAGCAGACCACGGATGCCGGTGGGATCAACTACAACCGGATCAGGCACAACTTCAGCGATTTCAGTTCCGGACCGCTGAAAGACACCGGCAACCCGCTCGATGTGGCCGTACAGGGTTCCGGTTTTTTCAAGGTACTAGGACCGGACGGGCCGCTGCTCACCCGCAACGGCGCCTTTGTCGTCGATCAGGACGGCACCTTGCGCACCCAAAACGGCTATGCGGTGCTCAACGCGGGCGATGGGCCGATAGAGTTGGGAGAGGCCGCCCGGGGCAACCTCTCCATCAGCGGTTCCGGGCTCATTTCCTCGATCGACGCCCAGGGTAACCGTGAGGAGATCGCCCAGCTCGCCGTCGTCGACGTTAACAACCCCGCCGGGCTTGAGCGCCGGGAGCAGGCCGCGTTCGCTCTCGGCGAGGACGTTGTCGAGCAACCCCTCGAGGAGCCGACCCTTGTCTCCGGTTCCCTGGAGATCGCCAACGTCAACATGGTCGAGGAAATGGCGCAGATGGTGGACAGCCACCGTCTCTACGAAATCTATCTGAAGGCGATCAAGGCCTATTCGACGATCAGTGAAAAACAGGAAGACCTCGGTACCCTCTCTTAACCAGTTACGACCAACCAGACGAGACTGACCTTATGATTCGATCATTGTGGACCGGCACCACCGGCATGAATGCCCAGCAGCTGAGCATCGACGTGATTGCCAACAACCTGGCCAACGTCAGCACCACCGGGTTCAAAAAGAGCACCACCGAATTCAAGGACCTGCTCTACGAGATGATCAAGGTCCCCGGCAGCCAGACGTCGGCCGACACCGAATCGCCGACCGGCATTCAGGTCGGCATCGGTGTGCGCCCCGACGCGGTAGCGAAGATCTTCACCCAGGGCGATCTGATCGGCACCGAAAACGAACTCGACGTCGCCATCGACGGTCCGGGGTTTTTCGAGGTCGAACTGCCCAACGGCAACAGCGCCTTCACCCGGTCCGGCAACTTCAAGCGCGACAGCACCGGCCAGATCACCACCTCCAACGGTTACCCGATCCTGCCGGCCCTGGTCATTCCCGACGGTTCACGGGATATCGTGATCAGTGAAACCGGCGTGGTCAGCGCCGTGATCGGCAACGACACGGACAGCACCGAAATCGGCAATCTGGAACTCTCGACCTTTACCAACAACCAGGGGCTGCGCGCCCTCGGCGACAACCTGTTCCAGGAAACGGCCGCCTCCGGCATCCCGGCGCCCGGCGTGCCCGGTGACGAGGGTTACGGGGTGCTGATCCAAACCTTCCTGGAGGGATCAAACGTCAATATCGTCTCGGAAATGGCCATGCTGATCACCACCCAGCGTGCCTACGAAATCAATTCCAAGACGATCCAGACGTCCGACGAGATGATGCAGGCAACCGTCAACCTGGCCTGATGTGAAACCATGATACGAACAATCATACCACTGGTCGCTTCCGCCCTGCTGGTCGCCCTCGTCTCCGTCTGTGCCGCCGCGCCGCTGGAGGTGACTTTCAAGCAGGCCGTCAGGGTTGACGGCGACTCGATCACCATCGGCGATATTGCCGCTCTGTCGGGCGAGTCGTCACTGGCCGAGAGCCTGGCCGGACAAATCGTCGAGCAGGCGCCCGACCCGGGCCAGTCCATCGCGCTGGATACCCGGACCATCATCAATCGCCTGGTTCGCCGCAACGCCACTCTGCTCAGCGTGCTCTGGCAGGGTGCGGCCACGATCAACGTCTCCCGCTCCTTCACCACCATCGATTCGGAGCAGATCCTGGCGGCCATCGACGATTACCTCGAGGAAAACCGGCACCGTCTGCCCCGGGCCGAGATCCGTTTTATCCCCGACTCGCCGCCGCTGCCGATCAACCTGCCGACCGGCGAGATCAGCCTGCAGGTCATTCCGTCCAGTCCGGCGATCATCGGCAGCTCCCGTTTTTCCCTGATCTACACGGTCGATGGCCGGGTGCGGAAAAATTTCTCGGTGCTCGGCCGGGTCGAGGCCATCGCACCGGTGGTCATCGCCACCAAGACCCTGAAGTACGACGAGATCATCAGCGACGATGCGGTGACTGTCGAACCGCGCGACCTCGGCCGGATCGCCAACCCGACCGGCGTGACCGAGCTGGTGGTCGGCTCCGTCGTCAAACGGACCATCCAGTCCGGCACGGCCATCGACACCACGGCCATCGAGCAACCGCCGGTGGTACGCAAGGGCGAGCTGGTCAAGATTTTCATCAGCCATAAGCAGATGGTACTGACCGCCACCGGCATCGCCAGAGCCGACGGCCGCAAGGACGAGATGATCCGGGTGAGGAACAGCTCATCGAACAAGCTCATTTATGGCCGGGTCGATGCGCCCGGTATCGTGGAGGTAACCCTCTGATGAAACGTCGGCTCCTGCTCCTGCTGCTGCCGGCCCTGGTGCTGCCGGGGTGCGCATCGAAAACAACCGAGGTGGTGCTCGTTCCCGAACCGCTCGAAGAAATCCGGGAAGCCCAGCCGATCGAAGCGACCAACGGCTCGCTGTGGACCACCCAGTCCGGCTCCCTGTTCGAGGACCACAAGGC
>CAZUJZ010000338.1:0-3152 GCA_964620665.1 uncultured Desulfofustis sp.
GGCCCAACCACGAGTGGCGAAACTCTACGCAGCATTTCTCAACAAAGATCTTATCCCCGCGGTGCCGGGCATGGGAAGCGTGGGGCAGGCAGACCTGAATGGGGAGTGCATGCCCGGCAAGGAGGCACTTGCTCATGCCGGCCGGGTGGAACCCCCGACCCTATAGGCAAGGACGCCCTGGCGATCCTCAGCATCTCTCCACGAAGAGCCTTGGCGGCATCGTCATGCCAACGGCCAGCTTTGACCCATTACCTTTTGTTCTGGCTCTGAAAAATCTGGCCCTGAAGCAACACTGGCTACCATTTGACTACCAAAGCAAAAAGGGGTTGAGCGCTTACTGCCCAACCCCTTGATATTACTGGTGCACCAGGAGAGATTCGAACTCCCGACCTACGGATTCGTAGTCCGTTGCTCTATCCAACTGAGCTACTGGTGCCTGAGAGTTGGTGACTATACTTCAGAAGGGGCGGCAACTCAAGCCTGTTTTTGGGCGTTCTCCTCTTTTTCGGCCTTCTCGAAAGCAATCTCGTGTTCGAGCGGTTTCATCGCCGGATCGGCCGTAATGATGACCTTGGTTTCATACTGCTCTTCCAGTTCCATAATTTCCTGGCGCTTGTTGTTGAGCAGGTATTGGGCGATATCCAGCGGGAAACGGCAATTGACCCGGACCACCTGCTTGCGGCTGGCACCGGTATGGACCCGGCGCAGGTAGAACAATGCCTGGGTCTCCACCGAACGAACGGTGCCTCGCCCGCGACAATGCTCGCAGATGCGGTAATTGCCCGACTCGATCGGAGAACCGAGTTTCTGCCGGGAAATCTGTAGCAGGCCGAACCGTGATATCCGGGTGATGTCCACCTTGGCCTTGTCTCGTTTCATCGAGTTCTTGACTTGCTTCTCAACCTCGCGAATATTCTTGCTGCTGCGCATGTCGATAAAGTCGACGACGATCAGGCCACCGAGATCGCGCAGGCGAAGCTGGCGAGCAAGTTCGGTGGCCGCCTCCATGTTGGCTTGGAAGATGGTCTCCTCGAAATTCTGTCCCTTGCCGGTAGATCCCGAGTTGACGTCGATGGAGACGAGTGCCTCGGTCGGCTCGATAACGATCGAACCACCGCCGGGCAAACTGACCCGGGGCTGATAGATCGATTCGATCTGGTCCTCGACGCTGTAATGGTTGAAGACCGGGCGCGCCCCCTTGTGCAGTTTGACCCTCACCGTCCGCTGCTTGGCGGGCAGCATCTCAACGAATTCGCTGACTTTTTCCAGAGCCGCTTCATCGTCGACGAGGATCTCCTGGATATCGGGATCGAAATGCTCGCGCAGAAAGCGCATGACGCAGTTGTGGTCCTGGTAGAGCAGACCGACTCCGTCCATTTTCTGTCCCTTTTCCTTGATCTCCCGCCACAGCCTCAGTAGATACCGGACATCACGGGACAGGGCGGTCTTCGTGATGTCGACGCTGGCGGTCCTGACGATCCAGCCGATGCCCTCCGGGATCTGTAGCGAATTCATGACTTCGCGCAACTCGTTACGCCGCTCTTCTCCGGATATCTTGCGGGACACCCCTTCCGACTCGGAGCCGGGCATCAGAACCACGCAGCGGCCGGGCAAGGACAGATACGTGGTCAGGTTGGCCCCTTTTTTGCCCACCTCTTCCTTGACAACCTGGACAAGCATCTCCTGGCCTTTCTCCATCACATCGGAAATGCTCAGCTTCTTCCATTGCTGCTGGTCGACCAGCGCCTGCACTTCGGCGCTGAGATTCTGTCGATAGTATTCGGGATGAATCTCGCTGAAGGTCAAGAACCCATTCTTTTCGGTACCATAATCGACAAACGCCGCCTGCAGGTTCGGCTCGATGGCAACCACCCGCGCCTTGTAGATATTGTTTCGAGTCTGGATTCTGCTGACACTGCTGACATAAAGCGACTCGAGCCGACCGTCCTCGAGCAGGGCCAAGCGGCACTCTTCCGGCTCATCGGCATTGATCAGCAACTTGACCACCGGCTTGTGATCCGTGCCGCCGGCCTTTTTGCCGGCGGCGATCTCTGCCTGTTCGGCCTGATCTTGGTCTTCCGCAGAGACGTCCGTCTGTTCGGCAGCCTCCGACTCTTTTTTCTGCCGGCTGGATTTCCTCCGGCCGCCGCGACGTCCCCGGCTCCGTTTGCTGCGCCGCTCTTCTTTCGGTACCTCGCTCTTCTCCTCTTCACCGGCCGCTCCCGGCTGCTGCAACTCCGCCGGTTCTGCCGGTGCGGGACTTTGGTCCGGCGCATCTGTCACGCCCGGCTCCCCCGGGACCAGCGACTCCTTCAACTCATCGGGAGCCTGTTGCTCTTCAGCCTGGTTGGCAGGCTGATCAGGCGAGACGGGCTTCTTGCTGCTTTTTCCGGCAGGGCGCCTGCCGCGTGACGACTTTTTCGGGGGAGATTCAGCTGTTGCCGCGGGTGTCGCTTCACTTTCTTGCTGGGCTGGCGGGACTGCTTGCTGTTCCGTCTCTTTGGTGAGCAAGGCGCTTTTCCACCAGGCTCCAGTTGTTGCCTTGACCGGCTTTTTCGGTTTGCTTTTCTTTTCTTTCTCGGATTGATCCTGCTTTGACTCCGTCATATAAATCCTTTGTACGGCACGGCGGCCCCACTGAGCATGGCAGGGCGCCGACACCTCTCAGATGTCAGGTTGACAGATCACGGACTTCTGCATCGATCTGCGCAACGGACACCATACGATTCTCCGGCGGCCTCCGTTATCGGCCGCCGCCCTTCCGGTACCACTCAACCCGTTTTCGGCCCGGTCGGATTGAATCTCATCGTTCAATCATCGAGTCGCAGGCACAGCGAGTGAATAATACCGCTCCATTTCCTGCATGGTCGGTCACGTCCGACACCCATCTGCTCGCGATGAGTGCCGTCGGTCTCCATGCTCCCGCACCGGTCGGAATACTGTTCCGATGAAACGCGCGCTCCGTCATAACGACGCCCACACGCGCTGCACCGGACCTTCGATTGCGAATTGCCGGCCGGTCTTGACCGCCTGACATGGCTCGGACGGGAAGCAAAGCTTCCCTTGATCAGTAAAAAGAGCTGTCTTTGTCAGTCATAAGGGAACCTTGAAAAATTGTCATTTCGCCCAATCTCATCGTTGTGCAATCAAAT
>CAZUJZ010000339.1:0-3136 GCA_964620665.1 uncultured Desulfofustis sp.
GGTATTTACCATTCCCCGCGTTCACACAACGGTTTCACTTGGCTCAACGCTTTGCTGCGGGGCCATTGATCGCATCCTTGGTTTGCTGTTTAAGCCATGGATATTAATAATAAAAAACGAGGAGGGATTGAGTATGAAAAAGCAGGCAGCTTTATGTGCAGCCCTGACCCTGGGGTGTGTTATGGCGTTTAGTTCGGCGGCAGTCGCCGAGACTAAATTCGTTACGATCGGTACCGGCGGCGTCACCGGTGTCTACTATCCGACTGGTGGGGCGATTGCCCGCCTGGTCAATAAAAGCAAAGACGAGCATGGCATCCGTGCCACGGTCGAAAGTACCGGCGGTTCGATTTATAATCTCAATGCTGTAGAGTCCGGCGAATTGGACATGGGCGTTGTCCAGTCGGACTGGCAGTATCATGCCTATCACGGTACCAGCAGGTTTGAGGAAAATGGGCCGAACAAAGACCTGCGGGCCGTCTTTTCCATCCATCCCGAACCCTTTACCGTTGTTGCTCGCGCCGACGCCGGCATCAAGAATTTCGAAGACCTGAAAGGCAAGCGTGTCAACATCGGTAATCCAGGATCCGGACAGCGCGGAACCATGGAGGTTGTCATGGATGCCTATGGCTGGACCGCCGATGATTTCAAGCTCGCCTCCGAGTTGAAGCCTGCCGAACAGTCGCAGGCACTGTGCGACAACAAGGTCGATGCGATCATCTACACGGTCGGTCACCCGAACGGCTCCATTCAGGAGGCAACCACCGCCTGTGACTCGGTCCTGGTCAATGTCACCGGCTCGGTCATCGACGAGCTGATCGAGGAGAACAACTACTATCGCACCGCCGTTATCCCCGGCGGCATGTATCGGGGCAACGAGCAGGACACCACCACCTTCGGTGTCGGTGCGACCTTCGTCAGTTCCGCCAAGGTACCGGAAAATGTCATTTATGTGGTCGTCAAGTCGGTCTTTGAGAACTTCGACGAGTTCACGCAATTGCATCCGGCATTCAGCATCCTGAAAAAGGAACAAATGGTCAAGGATGGCCTGTCTGCTCCGTTGCATGACGGCGCGGCCAAGTATTACAAGGAAGCCGGCCTGATCCAATAGTCACCGATCGTATCGCTCGATGATGGAGATGCGCGACTTCGCCGTTGGTTCGGGGTCGCGCATCTTTGTGTCGGCAGGTTAAACGTTTTTGCCGAGCCCACCGGCAGATCCGACCGACCCTGCGTCCGGGGAGGATGTGTTGCGGCTCATCGTCAGGAGCAGGTGCGTAACGGTTGATTGAGAGGTTGACGACTATCTTGCCTTGAGGAGCACGGATTATGACAAAGCCCAGCGAACGACCGGTGGCCGGGAAGAACGTACACGAATTGATTGCCGAAGTGGATACCGGCGGTCGGAATCCGGTGGGTGCGATTTCGAAAAAGGTCCTGTTTTTTGTACCGCTGGCCTGGACCTTCTTTCAGCTCTGGGTCGCTTCTCCGCTCCCCTATATTTTCAATTTTTTTATCCTCAACTCCACGGAAGCACGGGCCATCCATCTGGCGTTTGCAATGTTTCTTGCGTATACGGCCTTCCCGACCTTCAAATCGTCACCAAAAAATTATATCCCGCTCCAGGACTGGGTTTTGGCGCTGATCGCCTCTGCCAGTGCGGCGTATATCTTCGTCTTTTATACCGAGTTATCGTCCCGTCCCGGCTCGCCGCTGCTGATCGACTTGATCGTTGCCGTCATCGGTCTGGTGCTGCTGCTCGAGGCCACCCGCAGGGCCCTGGGACCGCCGCTGATGATCGTGGCCGCGGTCTTTATGCTCTATGCCTTTGCCGGTGCCTATATGCCGGACGTGATCGCCCATAAAGGGGCGAGCCTGACCAAGGGGATGACCCACTACTGGTTGACGACCGAAGGCGTCTTCGGCGTAGCGCTCGGGGTGTCAACCGATATGGTGTTCATGTTCGTGCTCTTCGGCTCCCTGCTCGAGGCGGCCGGGGCCGGGAACTATTTCATCCGGACCGCCTTTGCCGGTCTGGGTCACATGCGTGGCGGGCCGGCCAAGGCCGCCGTCGTTTCCTCGGCGATGACCGGACTGGTGTCCGGTTCGTCGATTGCCAACGTCGTCACCACCGGAACCTTCACCATTCCGTTGATGAAGAAGACCGGTTTCACGCCGGAGAAAGCCGGCGCCGTTGAGGTCGCCTCCTCGACCAACGGCCAGCTGACCCCGCCGGTCATGGGAGCGGCCGCCTTCCTGATGGTCGAATATGTCGGCATCTCCTATATCGAAGTCATCAAGCATGCCTTTTTGCCGGCCATCGTCTCCTATATCGCCCTGGTTTACATCGTCCATCTCGAAGCGTGCAAAATGGGGCTGAAGGGAATGAAGAGAAGGCGAAGCCAGACGCTGGTGCAGAGTCTGTTCACCTTCGTATCGACCATCCTGATGCTGATTATCGTCGGTGGGGCCACCTATTACGGGCTTGGCTGGATCAAGACCGTGGCCGGCGGGGCGACCATCTGGATCAGCACCGGGCTGCTGCTTGTCGCCTATATCGCCCTGCTCAAACTGGCCTGTCAGGTGCCCGAGCTGGAGGTGACCACCGAGATCACCGAGTTGCCGCCGCTGCGCGAGACCGCCCAGGCCGGTTTGTATTTCCTGCTGCCCATCGTGGTGCTCATGTGGTGCCTGACCGTTGAGCGGCTGTCGCCGTCGCTGTCGGCGTTCTGGGCCACGGTACTGCTGATGTTCATCGTCATCACCCAGCGCCCCCTGAAACGTTGGCTGCGCAAGAGCGACAGCGAAGAATTTTCCTTTAACCGTGGCTGGCAGGAATTGATCAGCGGCATGGTTTCCGGGGCCCGGAACATGATCGGCATCGGCGTCGCCACCTCGGCCGCCGGTATCATCGTCGGCACGGTCACGTTGACCGGTATCGGCCTCGTGATGACCGCTTTCGTCGAGTTCATCTCCGGCGGCAATTTGGTCCTCATCCTGTTGTTCACCGCGGTGATCAGCCTGCTGCTCGGTATGGGGCTGCCGACCACGGCCAACTATATCGTCGTCTCCACGTTGATGGCCCCGGTCATCGTCAGTCTCGGCGCCCAGAGCGGGCTGATCGTGCCGCTCATCGCGG
>CAZUJZ010000340.1:0-3127 GCA_964620665.1 uncultured Desulfofustis sp.
CTGATCGGCTGGCCTCCGAGGCCGGCAGACAGGCCATCCATGGCCTGGCCGCCGGTGGCGGACGTCCTGTCCGCCACCCTTCGGGCCTGACTCTCCACCCTGCCGGGCCTCCGCGATGCAGCCTCCAGCAGAACCAACCAGCCCGGGAGGACCGATTCTTACCTACCCCCATGATGAGGAGTCACAACGAAGCCTGGAAATGTGCTTTTTAATATAGATAAATGCAACAATCCAGCCGGGCAAACGATTTGTCTTGGCAGTCCAAAAGTTCTTGGTGACCCGACTCAGTCGATGGCATGCGTCGCCAGCCAGCCGGTCAGGGTGTCTTCCGATTGGCGGGCGCGGGTGGCGCCGCGCAATCGTTTCGGCACCTTTTTCGGCCAGGGTGGAAAGAGCCCGAAGTTGATGTTCGACGGTTGGAAATGGCGTGGGTCCGTATCGGTCAGGTGGGTGATCAAGGCGCCGAGTCCGGTGGCCGGCGGCGGTACGAGCGGTGCTTGGCCGGTGGCCAGCCGGTGGCCGTTGAGGCCGGCGAGCAGGCCGATGGCGCTCGATTCGACGTAGCCTTCGACCCCGGAGAGTTGCCCGGCGATCAAAATATCGGGCCGGCAGCGCAGTTGCAGCGTCGGCCGCAAGACTTCCGGCGCCCGCAGAAAGGTGTTGCGGTGAATGGAGCCGAGCCGGGCGAACTCCGCCTGCTCCAGACCGGGGATCAGCCGGAAAATCCGCTTCTGCTCAGGATAGGTCAGCTTGGTCTGGAAGCCGACCATATTGTACAGGGTTCCCTGCCGGTTTTCCTTGCGCAACTGGACCACACCATAGGGCGGCTCGCCGGTCAGTGGATGTTCCAGGCCGACCGGCTTCATCGGGCCGAAGCGCAGCGTGTCATCCCCACGGGCACGGATCACCTCGATCGGCAGGCAACCTTCGAAATAGACGGGGTCCTCGAAGTCATGCAGGGGCACGCAGTCCGCCCCGGCCAATTCGGTGATGAACCGCTCGTAGGCCCGGCGATCCAGCGGGCAGTTCAGGTAGTCCCCCGGTCCGTCGTCGTAGCGCGATTTCTGATAGATCACCGACAGATCAAGCGATTCGTGATGGATAATCGGAGCAATGGCGTCGTAGAAAAAAAGGCGCTCGCTGCCGGTCACCTCGGCCAGCGCCGCCGCGAGCGGCTCCGAGGTCAGCGGGCCGGTGGCCAGAATGATGATGCGGCCCTCTCTCGGCTCCGGGATGTCGCCGATCTCCTCCCTGAGAATGGTAATCCGCGGATGCTCGGCCAACGCTGCGGTGATCGCCGCCGAAAAATGGCCGCGGTCGACGGCCAGCGCCTTGCCGGCCGGCACCGCGGTGGCGTCTGCGGCTCGCATGATCAGCGATTGCAGATGACGCATCTCCTGTTTGAGCAGGCCGACCGCGGCGTGGGGATCGTTCGAGCGCAGAGAATTGGAGCAGACCAGCTCGGCCAGATCCGGAGATTCATGGGCCGGGCTGAAACGGTGCGGCTTCATGTCATAGAGCCGGACCCGGCCGCCGGCGCGGGCGATTTGCCAGGCGGCTTCGCAGCCGGCCAGACCGCCGCCGATGATCACGACCGGTTCGCTGTCAGCAGGCATGGGTATCAGGTCCTCTGCTCATTGACGTTCAATGGTCACGTTGACCCGGCGGCGGCCCCACTGCAGGGCTTCCCGGTGGGAGTGATAGAAGATGTCGATACGCGTCGGCCCCTTGATGGCGCCGCCCCGGTCCTCGACCCTGCCCCAGCCGTAACCGGGCACATACATCCTGGTGCCGAAGGGGTAGTGGGTGGTATCGGCGGCGATGGTGCCGTCGGCGGGCAGAAATGTCCAGGGCAGCACTACCCTGATCGGGATCATCCAGGGGTGTTGCAGGCTGTCCACAGAGAAGAATCCCGGCTGGGGTTCCCGCGGATAGGTGCCGCTGGCCGTGCGGCCGGAGTAGGACGCGCCCTGCCGAGGGCCGCTGCTGACGTATTTGTTCCAGAAATCGAGCTTGAGATAGGTCCAGCTGCCGCGCTCCCATTCGCAGCAACTCGAACAGCCGCAATAGGCGGTCACCTCCATCAGGGTCGCGGTCGGCTGTTTGGCACAGCCGGCAAACAGCAGCAGAAGCAGCGGCAACAGCAGGAGCAGAACGTGGCCTGGCCGATGGGCGGCTTCGGGGGTCAGGTGCGGGAGAACCATTTTTTCAGATCCGTTTCAGGGTAGATTTTCACCACCGGCCGGCCGTGCGGACAATGGGAGAACAGGTCGGCTTCGGCCATTTTTTTGAGCAGGGCGGCGATCTCCCGGTCATCGAGGTGATCGCCGGCCTTGACCGCCGCCTTGCAGGCCATGGTCGCCAGGATGGCATCGATCGCGGAGCCGTTGCCGTTGTGATTGTCGCCGCCGAGTGAGGCGAGGATGTCCAGTAACAGGTGCTGCGGGTGGGTACTGCCGGCCAGGGCCGGTACGGCGCCGATCACCCAGGTGGTGCCACCGAAGTCGCGCAGGGCAAAACCCATCTGGCTCAGCGTATCGAGCGAGGCTTCCACCAACTGGGCCTGCCGGGCACTGAGCTCGACAGTAACCGGGAACAGCAATTGCTGCGAGGCCACCCGTCCCCCGGCGTATTGACGGCGCAGCTCCTCAAAGAGCAGACGCTCGTGGGCGGCGTGTTGATCGATCACCACCAGCCGGTCCCGGTTCCGGCAGAAGATATAGAGATCACGGTAGCTGCCGATGACCAGCAGCTCATCGACCCGGATTGTTTCCTCGGTACCGGTGGCCGGTGCTCCGGTGGTTTGTCGCGGGCCGTAGTCGTGAGCCGGTCCATTCTCGCCGGTACCGGTCCGGATGTCGGGGCTTATCGACGGCGCGGCCTGCCAGGATAACGGTGCCGGCCGTGGCGGCGGTTCGGCCGGTCGCGGCTCGACCGGCGATAGATCGGGCTGTCCGGTGGCTGGCGGCGCTGCGGCCGGCTCGCTCGCCCGCTCGGCCTGTTGTGCTGGTGCTGCGGGAGCTGGGAACATCTCTCGGCGCAGCTGGTGCTGACGGTTGAGCATGCCGTCTCGTACCGCCTGGCTGACCAGGTGATGGACGGTGCGGCTGTCACGGAATCTGACTTC
>CAZUJZ010000341.1:0-3101 GCA_964620665.1 uncultured Desulfofustis sp.
CGAAGGCCCGGCGGGCCGGAGAATCAGGCCCGAAAGCTTCTCGCCAGGCCATGGATGGCCTGTCTGCCGGCCTCGGAGGCCAGCCGATCAGGCCGCAGCGCAGCAGCTGGAGGCAGGGCCGGCCAGCCCTTCCGACCACGGCGATTTTTTTGGCGGAGGGTGGTGGTGTTTTGCCGGTGGTGATGACTGAAGGAGGAGCGATAATGGGTGATACACAGGAGCACGGCCCCGGGGAGGGGCAGCGGGAAACGGCAGCATTTATTATCGACCTGCTGCACCGGACCATGGTGCACCACGTATTGTGGTTTACCGAAGTGCGCCACCAGATGGGCCGGCAGCGGGCCGAGCAGCTGCTCCATGAGGTGTTTAAAACCAGCTCCGCGATCCAGCTCAAACACCTGGCCGAGCTGCTCGGGTTTTCCATGGTCGACGGGATTCCCGAACCGCTGCTGACCATGGACCAGGAGCGGCTGCTGCAGCTCAAGGAGCGGGTCGCCAAGAACTGGCTGGTCAATGACGGCGTCTGGTTCCAGGCCATCGAACGGTCCGAGGGACTGAACGAGGCGAAGCGGTGCAACGATTCCTGCTGGGCCCATTTCTCGCCGTTCGAGGCCTCCGATATCAAGCGGTTGCTCGACCTGCCCGAACGGCCGGGGCTGGACGGCCTGAAGCGCGCCCTGAATTATCGGGTCTATGCCTGTATAAACCGGCAATCTATCGGTGAAGAGCAACAGGACTCCTTCGTCTTTCGCATGGATGAATGTCGGGTTCAGCAGGCCAGGATGCGCAAGGGGTTGGCCGACTATCCGTGCAAATCCGCAGGACTCGTGGAATACAGCTACTTTGCCCGGGCTATCGATGAGCGCATTGTTACCGAATGTATCGGCTGCCCGCCCGATGCGCATCCACCGCAGTGGTTTTGCGCCTGGCGCTTCAGCATCAAATAGTGACCGAGATCGCCCCGGACAACGAAGCAAGGAGAGGACCCATGCAGATGAATAACCTGCTCTGTGAACATGATGAAGGGATGGCGGTTGTCACCGTCAACCGGCCGAAGGCGCTCAATGCGCTGAACCGGGAAACGCTGGAAGAGTTGCTCGGCTGTTTCACCGAACTGGCAGCCAGCCGTGATCTGGTCGGCGTGATCCTCACCGGTGCCGGGGACAAGGCCTTTGTCGCCGGAGCCGACATCGCCGCCATGAAGGGGCTCGACGCGCTGGCCGGAAGGGCGTTCGGCCTGCTCGGGCAGCGGGTGATGCGCACCATAGAAACCTTTGCCAAGCCGGTCATTGCCGCGGTCAACGGCTTTGCCCTCGGCGGCGGCTGCGAGTTGGCCATGGCCTGCGATATCAGGATTGCTGCGGGCAACGCCCGGTTCGGCCAGCCGGAAGTCAACCTCGGAGTGATTCCCGGTTTCGGGGGGACCCAGCGACTGCCCCGGTTGATCGGTACCGGGCCCGCCCTGGAACTGCTGCTGACCGGAGAGATGATCGGTGCCGAGGAAGCCTGCCGGCTCGGTCTGGTCAACCGGGTCGTAACACCCGAGCAGTTGCTGCCGCATTGTCGAGAGATCCTGGCCAAGGTGGCCGGTAAAGGGCCGATCAGTGTCAGGTTATGCAAAGAGGCGGTACGAACCGGCATGGAACTCGATATCGACAGCGCCTGCCGCCAGGAGGCGGATCTGTTCGGTCTCTGCTTCGCCAGCGCCGATCAGAAGGAAGGCATGCAGGCATTTCTGGAGAAGCGTGCGGCGATGTTTGGTGATCATTAATCGAGGGGAGACGGGAGAACCGGCAATGAATCTCGACCTCAATGAAGAGCAGAGACTGATCCAGGAGACGGCCCGGGAATTTGCCGCGGCGGAACTGGCCCCGGTGGCCGCAGAGCTCGATCGGGGCGGCGATCTGGAGATCTTCTATGCCAACCTGCGAAAACTTGCCGAACTCGGTTTCATGGGCCTCAATGTCCGTGACGAATACGGCGGCTCGGAAGCGGGCGTGGTCGCCTTCAGCGTTGCAATTACCGAACTGGCCAAGGCCTGTGCCTCGACGGCGGTGACCGTCTCGGTGAACAATATGGTCTGCGAGGTGATTCAGGCGCTTGGCAGCGAGGAGCAGAAGCGGGCCTATATCCCGAAAATCTGCAGCGGTGAATTTCTGGCCGGTGCCTTTGCGCTGACCGAGGCCGGTGCCGGTTCCGACCCGGCCGGGATGATCGCCAGCGCTGTGCGCGACGGTGATAACTGGGTCCTCAACGGCAGCAAGCTTTTTATTTCCAGCGCCTCCTGTGCCGGCGTTTTCGTGGTCTGGGCGGTGACCGACCCGCAGGCACCGAAGGGCAAGGGAATCAGTGTCTTTTTGGTGGAGCAGGGCACCACGGGACTGATCGTCGGTAAAGCGGAGCGGAAAATGGGGCAGCATGCCTCGTCGACCAATGAAGTGCTCTTCCAGGACTGCCGGATTCCCGGTCATGCTTTGATGGGAACGGCCAACGACGGTTTCCGGACCGCGGTCACCGAGTTGTCCGGGGGCCGGATCGGCATCGGCTCTCTGGGCCTCGGCATCGGCCTGGCGGCGATGGATGTGGCCACCCGCTATACCCTCGAACGGGCGCAGTTTGGTAGGAAAATCAGTGATTTTCAGGCCATTCAGTGGAAGATCGCCGATCGCTACACCGAGCTGGAAGCGGCCCGGTTGTTGCTGATGCAGGCCGCCTTTCGCAAGGAACAGGGACGCTCCTTTGCCAAGGAGACATCGATGGCCAAGGTATTTGCCACTGAAGCGGCGAACCGGGCCTGTTACGATGCGATGCAGATGCTCGGCGGTTACGGTTACACCGGCGACTATCCGGTGGAACGCTATGCCCGGGATGCCCGGATTACGACAATCTACGAGGGGACCAGCGAAATTCAGCGATTGATCATCGCCCGGGCCATCCTCGGCGAGTTCAGCTGACACCGTCCGCCATCGGCGGGCAGGTTTTAACCTGTCCCCCAACTGACTTCTGTCCAAAAAAATGGCCATCGCCGGAAGGACTGGCCGGCTCCCCCTCCGGCTGCTGCGCTGCGGCCTGATCGGCTGGCCTCCGAGGCCGGCAGACAG
>CAZUJZ010000342.1:0-3096 GCA_964620665.1 uncultured Desulfofustis sp.
GCTCGTCTGGTGGTGGCAGGGATGACAGATCGGTGCGCCCGGCCTCATCGAGCGGCAGTTCGACAATACGAAAACCGCCGGGTTCCAGATAGGTCCGTGCCACCTGCCGATAATGGGGATGAATCGCCGCCGAGACCGCCACCGTCCGCTTCTTGCGCGCCAGGCGCAAGGCCATCAGCAAGGCCTCGGCCAGCGCCGAGGCGCCATCGTAGATGGAGGCGTTGGCCACCTCCATGCCGAGCAGGCGGGCGGTCAGGGTCTGGTACTCGAAGATGGCCTGCAGCGTTCCCTGGGCCATCTCCGGTTGATATGGTGTATAGGCGGTGACGAATTCCGACCGGCCGGCCAGCGAGCGGACGATCTCCGGGACGAAATGATAATAATTGCCGCCGCCGACCAGCACCGCCCGGGACGATGACAGCGACAAGTGTTCGCCGAGATCCTGGAACCGACGCAGCAGATCCCACTCGGACAGCTGCCCGGGCACATCGATGTCCCCTTGGTAACGGCAGTTCTCGGGAATATGGGCGAAAAGCTCGTCGAGCTGCCGTTTACCGACAACGGCGAGCATCTGCTCTATCTCATCGCGGGTATGGGGAAGATAACGCATAACTCACCCCTGCAGGACTGTTAGATAGTCATCACGGCTGAGCAATTCGTCATACTCGTCTTCATCGCTCGGCCGCAATTCGATGATCCAGTTTCCATACGGAGCCTCGTTGACCAGTTCCGGTGCATCGAGCAAATCCGTGTTGACCGCCACGACCTCGCCGGTGAGCGGCGCATACATTTCCGAAACCGCCTTCACCGATTCCAGCGTGCCGAACTCTTCGCCTTTCTCGAAAACGGTGCCGACCTCGGGCAATTCGATAAAGACGATATCACCCAATTGATCCTGAGCATAATCGCTGATGCCGATCTTGACCGTCTCGCCTTCCTTGCGCGCCCACTCATGGTCCGTGGAGTAATAGACATCGCCCGGCAGATCCAATTCATCGATCTCTTTCATCTCGTCTCTCCCCTCGATTAGTGGTTTCTCATTTCCCGCATCGGCCGACGGGCCGTTCGATCAGGTCGAATGTCCTGCCTGATCTCAACTGGAATCGACCGCTTCCCGTCGGTCAAACGGACCTGCTCGCCAATGCGACACATTCGTGTCGTTCTGATAAATCCACAGCTCAACCCGCGGGGTTGGAAGTCCGGCGGACGTCCCGCCGACTCGGGGGTGGCCATGCTGATGATCCGTTCCCCGACCCGATCGATGGCCATATCCGTCGTGCAGGTCAGCACCCGGCCGATCGTCTCGCCGCCGTCGGCCAGGACCCGGGTGTCCGCCGTTACCGGAATTTTTCGCGGGTCATAGCCGGCAAAGGCAACGGTATAACTGAGTTCTCTGCTGTCAGACAGGGCCTCTGCGCCGACAAATGGTTTACTGAACTGTCCGCGCTGCTTGTCCCAGGGCAGCACAAACGACCAGGGTGTGTTCTGGAACAGCCAGTCGCCGATGTCTTGGTGGGACAGCGGCAGTACCGCGCCGGTACGCAACGAATCGCGGGCCGCGAGCCCGCAGGCGGTGATCGCAAAGCGGGCGCCGGCCGCAAGCAGCGTCTCCCAGACACCAACGGTATCGGCTGCGGCCAGATACAGCTCAAAGCCGAACTCCCCGGTATAACCGGTCCGTGACACCAGTACCGGCGTCCCGTCCTTGAGCATGACCGGTAGAGCGCCTATCGGCTCGATATCGCCTTTACAGGAAAAACAGATCATATCGGCAAGGACCCGGTCGGGCTCGGCCAGCACGTCCTCCAGAACGAGGGCCGCGGCCGGCCCTTGCAGGTCGATCTTGCCGATCCGCCCGCTGTAATCGGTTATCTCCGCCCGGAAACCGTGCTGGGCCCCGAGGTGCTCGGCAACCACCGGCCCCATGCCGCTATTGACAACCACCATGTAGCGATCGTCGGTCAATTGAGAGATGATCGCATCATCGAGGACCGTTCCGTTCTCCTTGAGAAACAGACCGTAGACACACCGGCCTGTTGTCAACGGCGCCGGCGGCACCCCGATACAGGTGCGGAGATCCCGGGTGAAACAGTGCTGCAGGAGCGGCCGGGCATCGTTGCCCGTCACGGTGAGCACCGCCATATGACTGGTGTCGAACAATCCGGCTCCGGTCAGTACCGCTCGGTGTTCGTGTTTGACCCCGGACGGGTACCAGAGCGGCATCAGATAACCGCCGAATTCGGCCATGGCCGCATGCCGGGCCAGGTGCCAATCATAGAGAACCGTTCGGGCCGGTTGTATCGATTCGCCGGTCATGTCGTTTTGTCGCGGTCTCCCGGCAGCAACTGCGGCAACGGCACTTTTAAATTGAAACTCTTGTAGACGACAAAGGTTTCCACCGATTGCACGTTGTCGATGCGGGATACCTCCTCCGTGTAAAATTGCAGAATACCAAACTCCTTGTTGGTCATGACGGTCAGCATCAGGTCGAATCGACCGGTCACCACCGAAACAGAAATAACTCCCCGCAACCGGCTGAACTCTTCGGCCTTTTTAACCAGATCCATGTCTTTGAGACGTACCCCGACCATGACCACCGAGTGATCGGGTAGCGCTTCCGGGTCGACCAGACCGGTAATGGCCAGCACCCCCTCCTCACGCAGCTTGCGGACCCTGCTGCGTACCGTCCCCTCGGCCAGATGGAGGTGATCGGCAACCATCTTGAAAGAGATTCGGCCGTCCTGTAGTTCATTGATGATGGCAATATCGGTTGCGTCCATGAGTACCGGGATAAAGAAGAGTTGAAAAATGGTAGACCAAATCGACGATCAAGTCAATATAATCGGAAAAATTTGACGATATCATCGATTGATTTTCGAATTTTTAACGATTACGTCACTATGCCGCGTTGTCGGAGGCATGTTGGCAAATCGCAGCGGGAGCGATCATCGCGACAACGGTACGACGAGCCAGGTTCCTGACACATGACACCTGCTATCGCAGGTTTAACCATGGTAGTCGCTTCGGTCAAGTTTTTCCTAAGCGACGGCCCGCCTCGTCGCAACCGATCTCCTCTCCGAAATAACCCCCATGACT
>CAZUJZ010000343.1:0-3091 GCA_964620665.1 uncultured Desulfofustis sp.
TAGAGAGCATGCCCTGCACAAAGGTGAAGAGAAGAAACTGGCCAAGCCGGGTCACACCATCCACTTCGATCTCCCCCAGGACCAGGCCAGGCTGGTCAACCAGACCTTTTATGTCATCAACGAAGATGAGAAGATCAGTTCATTGGCCAAATCACTGCTCAGGGACGAGGCCACCCAGTACGTACGACAATACATGACCGGCATTATGGACGGCATGACCATGATAATCGGCTTTTACAGCCGGGGGCCGGTCGGTGCCGAGGCCGCCGTGCCGGCGATCGAGATGTCGTCGTCGGCCTACGTGCTACATTCAGCCGAACTGCTGTACCGCAACTGCTACGATCAATTCGACCGGGAGGCCGAGCGGGCGACCATCTTCTTCACCAATCTCCACTCGGAGGGGAAAAACCGGCCAGAAGACGTCCCGAATGCCCGTATTCTGATGGACCGTAGCTGGTTGACCACGTTTTCGACCTATTGCACCTATGCCGGCAATACGCTGCTGATGAAAAAAGGCAATCATCGCTTCTGCGTCGATTACGCCACCTATCACAAAAAAGAAGAGCAATTATCAGAGCACATGTTCATCACCGGCATGACCGGCCCGGGCGGACGCACCACCTTCTGTGCCGGGGCCGCGCCGTCGGGCTGCGGCAAGACGACCACGGCGATGGTCGGCAGCCATTTTGTCGGTGACGACCTGGCCCAGATCTGGATCGCCGACGACGGCACGATCCGGGCGATCAACCCGGAAAAAGGGATATTCGGCATCGTCGAGGATGTTAATCGCGAGGGCGATCCCTATCTGATGGAGTGTCTGCGCGGTGACGGCACCGAGGTCATCTGGTCCAACGTGCTGATCGACGAACACGGCGTGCCGCACTGGGAAGGCAACGGCGAACCGGTGCCGGAGCGCGGTGTCAATTTCCAAGGTGAATGGTTCCCGGGCAAGACCGACGAGGACGGCAACCCGGTGCCCATGTCGCACAAAAACTCGCGCTGCACATTGCTCGCCTCGGCCATCGCCAACCATGCCACCGAGGCCGCCGAAGACCCGGCCGGCGTGCCGGTCAAGGTCTTTACCTATTCGGGTCGCGACAGCGACACCATGCCGCCGGTCTGGGCCGCCCGGACCATGGACGAGGGAGTGGTCATCGGTGCGTCCATCGTCTCCCAGGCCACCGCCATGGAAGTCGGCGTCACCGGGGTCAGGCGACAGCCGTGGGCCAACGCGCCGTTCATTCCCGGATCACTGGCCGACTACATGGAGGCCCAGTTCGTCTTTTTCAACTCGGCAAAAATCTCGGCTGCCGGCCGGCCGGTTCTGGCCGGACTCAACTATTTCCTGACCCATGGCAACCGGGGCGGGTCGGGAGAGAAACTGCTCGGCGAAAAACGCGACGTCAAGGTCTGGCTCGGCTGGCTGGAGCGCTTCGCCCACGGCGACGTGACGGGCATCGAGACGCCGGTCGGTTACCTGCCCCGCTACGAAGATCTCAAGGCGTTGTTTGGTGAGATCAACAAAGCGTATCCCGAGTCGCTCTACGACAAACAATTCTCACTGTATATCGACAACATCCTCCATCGCCTCGAACTGCAGACCGAGGCCTACGGCAAGGAAGAGAACCTGCCGGCCAAGCTGTTCGTGGTCTATCGCCGGCAACAGGCGGAACTGATCAAGCTCAAAGAGACTTACGGGCAGATCGTGCACCCGAAGCAACTCGACTAAGTCCGAGACCTGCTTTACCCCGACGGGGCCGCCGGTCTGCCTGGAAAAGAGACCGCTGGCCCCGTTTTTTTTGCATTGTACCCCATTTCCGGTCCCGCCTTTTGCTTTCCTGCCGTTGTGTATTATCATTGCCGGATGGATCAGTCCACCGAACCGACAACAGATGGTACGATCATCGTAACCACTACCGACCAGTCGATGATCGAGACCTGTTCGCTGGTCCTGTCGGCCACCGCTATCGAACACCGGCTCAGGCGGCACCCGGACGGTTCAATCGCGCTGGTTGTCGCTCATGCTGCCGCCGCCCGCGCCACCCGGCAGCTTGAAGACTATTTCCGGGAAAACCGCGACTGGCCGCCGGCACCTCAGACGCTCACCCCGGTCGTTTCCTCCGGCAGCACGCCGCCGTCCATCTTGCTCAGCGGCGCGCTGGCCGTCTTCTACCTGGTCACCGGCCCCTGGCGGCCGGATTCACCGTGGTTTGCCGGCGGCGCCGGCGACGCATCGGCAATTATCTATGACGGCCAGTGGTACCGGTTGCTCACCGCACTGACCCTGCACGCCGATTTCGCCCACCTGGCCGGCAATTGCCTGATCGGCGGCTTTCTGCTCCATTTCTTCCTGCAGATCCACGGCACCGGCGTCGGCCTGCTGGCCGTGCTGCTCTCGGCGATGCTCGGCAACTTCGTCAATGTCCAGATCCATGGCGGCGATCACCTCTTCGTCGGTTTTTCCACCGCGGTTTTCAGCATGATCGGCATGCTCGCCGCGCACCAGATGCTGGCCTATCGGACGCTGTTTTCTCCCCGGATGCTCATCCCGGTCCTGGCCGGCGCCGCGCTGCTGGCCATGCTCGGCAGTTCCGGGGTACGTACCGATCTCGGCGGCCATTTGTTCGGCCTGCTCGCCGGCCTGCTGTGCGGACTGCTGCTGAGCAGCACACCGCTTCGAGTCGGGCGACATTCGTCCTTTATCCAGACCTGCTGCCTGCTGGCGGCCGTCGCTCTGGTGATGATCAGCTGGAACCGGGCACTGGCCCCTCCTGTTTACTGATGATGCCACTAACCGGTCGCCGCCCATCACCTCTGACTGAGCCGCCGACTGTGCTTGTCTATTTGCTCATTTTCGATTACCCTTTACCTTGATTTGTTACCAACCATACGTACCTTTAGCACATACCTCTGCCAACCACCGATTGTACCGATGTACCGGATTGCAACGAACCGGTGAGCGCAACGATCGGTTAATTTCGACCGGACCGGAGCAAATCCCCGGCCCGGTTGCCGCTGTAACCAATAGGGGAGCTTAAAAAATCCGGATTTTCGTTCAAGATCGAGGCGCGCAAGAAAATTTTACCGCAGG
>CAZUJZ010000344.1:0-3080 GCA_964620665.1 uncultured Desulfofustis sp.
ACAAAATTTCAAAGAAAAAAATTCCTCCCCGTGTAGCATACTAAGTTAATGGGCAGCAGAACCATACGGCAGGACATCTTACCCGTTCCGCCCCGCTTTTTCACGTCATCTTGACATGCAGGAGCGGAGACGCGGCCATCGTCCCCCGCACCTTACTCCTCCTCCCAGTAAATACAATCCTCCGGACAATACTTCATCGCCTCGGCCACCGCCTCTTCATCGAGCAGAGCGGTGTCGATGATCTCAATCAGACCGGTATCGTCGCGCAGTCGGAAGATCTCCGGCACCAGTTCGACACAACCGCCGCACCGCGAACAGGCCCCGACATCGATCACGAGTAGGCGGCGGCCGCCCCCGGGCCGATCATCCGTCTCTTTCTGTGATGCTGACATAGTCGTATTTTCCGGGTGATCCCACAGCGTAGCCCATACCGGCCCCAGCCGCTCGGCAACGCACTTTTTTTGATAATAATTACCATATCATGAAAAGCAAACGGGGTGCGTCGGGGCGCCAGACTCGAACTGATCTTGTAATCACGGCCATCCTTCAGTATTATGCGCTCTGCAAAAGATGATAAAACCCGACCATATACCGCAATGGAGAGACCATGAGCAACAAAGAACTGGCCCCCGGCATTTACTGGGTTGGCGCGGTCGATTGGGACGTTCGTGACTTTCACGGCTATTCCACCCTGCAGGGAACGACCTACAACGCCTTTTTGATCGTTGATGAAAAAATCACGCTGATCGATACCGTCAAGAAATCACACCTGTCGGATATGGTGCATCAGATCCGGCAGATCATCGATCCGGCCCGCATCGACTACCTGATCGTCAACCATGTCGAGCCCGATCACTCCGGTGCCCTGGTCGATATCATGAACCTGGTGCAGCCGGAGAAACTGATCTGCTCACCGATGGGCAAGACCGCCCTGCTCGACCATTACCATCGACAAGACTGGCCCTACGAGGTGGTCAAGACCGGCGACGAGCTGAGCATCGGCGAGCGCACCCTGCAATTCCTCGAGACGCGAATGCTGCACTGGCCCGATTCGATGTTCACCTACGCCAAGCAGGACAAGATCCTGTTCTCCAGCGACGCCTTCGGCCAGCACCTGGCGACCAGCGAGCGGTTCGACGACGAGGTGCCCCTGTCCACCATCATGGACCAGGCCGCCAAATACTACGCCAACATCCTCTACCTGTACAGCCCGCTCATTCGCAAACTGCTGGCCACCGTCGCCGAGTTGAACCTCGACATCCAGATGATCGCCCCGGACCACGGCGTTATCTGGCGCACCAACAGAGACCAAATCATCAACGCGTACGACCGGTGGTCGGCCTCCAGGCCGAGCAACAAGGCGCTGGTCATCTACGACACCATGTGGCATTCCACCGAAAAAATGGCCAAGGCCGTGGCCGCCGGCCTGGAGAAGGAAGGGGTACCCGCCGACCTGCTGAATCTGAAAGTCCATCATCGCAGCGACGTGATGACCCGGGTCCTGACCGCCGGCGCCATCGTGCTCGGCAGCCCGACCCTGAACAACGGGGTACTGCCCCGGATGGCCGGGTTCCTGTCTTATCTGCGTGGACTCAAGCCGCAGAACAAAGTAGCCGCCGCCTTTGCCTCTTACGGGTGGAGCGGCGAATCGCTGAAACTGCTGAACGAGGCCTTGGCCGAAATGAAACTCGATGTGGTCGACGACGGTCTCCGCTTCAAATATGTGCCGACCCATGACGACCTCGGGGCCTGTGTTGAACTGGGACAGCGGGTCGGTCAATCGCTGAAGAAACTGCTGGCCGAGCAGAGCGACTGAGCCTGCCGCCCGATCGGCCCACACGAAACCGGCCGGAAGATTATCTGGTATGAACGTATTGGCCAGTCATCTGCTTCTCGTTGCCGCCGAAACGGCGGCCGACGGGGAAACCCGGGTCCGGCAGTTTTTCGACCGGACCTCGCTGGTCCTCTACGATCGCCTCGATCTGACCGGTGCCGCAGTACCGGCAACGGATCGAGCTTTTCAGTCGAAACTGCGGGCAGGGCTCGAGCAAAACCACCGTCTGCTCGAGCGTTTCATCGAGGAGTTGGGCGGTACCGGTTGCTCGACACGGCGCGACCTGGCAGGACTGCCACAGGGCTACCAGAGCAAGATCCTGCACATCATCGCCCATTTTCTCGACGGGTTCATCGGCGTCGACTCGGCGTTTTACAACCTCGTCGATGACAGTCACTGGCTGCCCGATGAAACCGCTGAGGCCATTGATGCGACGCCCGAGAAATTTTGGCTTTTTGCGTTGGCCGGTTATTCGATGACGCCGAAGGAAGCAATGCTCCTGCACCGATAACCGCGGCACACAAAACCGGGAAACGACCCACAGGAAGAGAGCTCATGAATTGGGAAACCTTTTTTGAAGATTCGGAAAACGTTACCGCTGAAGAGACCCGACGCTTTATCGAGTCCGGTGAGCCGGAACGCTACCAGCTGGTCGATGTCCGCCAGCCGAAAGAGTACGAGCAAACCCACCTTCCCGGCGCCATCCTGCTGCCCCTGGCCGAATTATCCAAGCGGGCCGGCGAACTCAACCGGGACAAACCGACCATTGTCTATTGTCGGAGCGGCGTGCGCAGCAAGGCCGCCTGCCAGGTCCTCAGCCGCTCCGGTATCAAGCATGTCTTCAATATGACCGGGGGGATCATCACCTGGCAGGGGGCACAGGCCGAGGGAGACGTCGAAGACGGCCTGGAATTCTTTGCCAACGGCAATTTCCCGACCACGTTCGAGCTGGCGTACCAGATGGAAGACGGCCTTCGCCGTTTCTACCTGGCTCTGGCCGAAAAAGCCGAACTGGCCGAGGAAAAAGAAATGCTGCGACAATTGGCCGGCTTCGAAGACGGCCACATGGCCCGGCTCAGGGCCAGATACAGCCAGGATGGGGGAACCGACCCCCTGCGGGTGATGGAAGGAGGGCTTGACATCGAACAGGCGATCGATGTCTTCAAAGACCAACTGGGCTCAATCGAACATGTCCTGCAACTGGGTATGAAACTCGAGGCCCAGGCCTTCGATCTGTATCAGCGAC
>CAZUJZ010000345.1:0-3079 GCA_964620665.1 uncultured Desulfofustis sp.
GTGGACGCCGGTCGGCCGTACCCGGTGGATAGCCGCCAGCGTCCGAGCCGCAGCGTCAAGATCCCGCCGGTAATCGAGCGGCCGGCCCGGCAGGTACTGCATGATGGCGATGCCGCGGTCGATCTGCCGGCGGCTGTTATCGACGTAATAGGGCTGCGGAGTGACACCGGAATCCTCGAGCAGCCGCAGCGCCTCGTATTCGTAGGCAATCTGGTCATCCCGGCCGATTTGAGTGCCGATATTGACCCGAAAAACCAGCTGTCTATCCCCGTCTACCAGCAGGTAATTCAGGTTGTACTCACCACCGGCCAGCGGCTCCACGCGAAAGCGGCGACCGGTGAGCAGCGGTACATCATTCCAGTCGCGTGCGGCCAGATATGATGCAACCTGGTCCCGATACTGCTCCAAGAGATGATGCGCCGCCATCGTTTTATCCCCTGTTGCAAACATGGAGCCGATCGGCAGAAAATCCGGGACCGACGATCTCACTTTGGCGCCAGTACGGCCTGGTGGACAACACCGATACCGTCCATCTTCGATCGTCACCGTCTGGTGCAGTCGGCCTTCGAGCTAGAGCAAGCCCCGGTCGCTGACGACAAAGGCCTCGCTCCGGTCATGGGTGGCGATGTAAAAGGACGTCGCTTTGTAAACTGGCCCTGGCTTTTGTACCCGTTTCCTTCAATACTTCAGTAATTTATATGAAAATCGGCGGGACTGTTTTTAACCTGTCCCCCGCTAACTTTCAAAACCAACCGGCCATTCCAACCACAGCGCCGATTTTCATTGTTCGTTGTGACGTCCCGTCATGGGGTTATAATAAACGTATCTGCTCCACCCCGTATTTTCAAGCAATTTTGGGCTGTTCAAGGAGTTACTCAACAGATTCAGGGGAAATAAGCCGGGACGTTTCCAGCTCTGTGGACAACGATGTCCTTCCAATAAAACAAGACAGATGTCCAGCCTGACCGGACGTCCGTTCTTTCATGGTTCAACGATGCAGCCTGGTTTCGCCTTTGAGGCCGGCGATATCACTCAACTGCTTGGGATAGCTGGTATTACAGGCCGGATTCAGACCCAGGCGAGCGATTGCCTCCAGGACCGGTTCGCGCTTTTCGGCTTCTACCGCCGCACTCTGCAGGAACGTACCGTCGACAGACAACCCCACATACTCCGCCCGACACTGATTGAATTGCACAAACACCCGTCGCTTGTCTACCTGTACCTGACGCACCTCAGGGTGCGTCTTCAAGAACGTTTCCAGGAGGAAGTCCTCGCCGATGCGTGTTTCGCCGGTCTCGACCACCGATATCCCCAGAGCCGGCAGCAGTTCCTGATGCAGGAAGGACGAAGAAAGCGGAAACGGCTGGCGGCACTTGGGCTTCCAGCGCTCCAGAAATCCGGCTGTATCGAGACGCTCTTTTATTTCAATCCGGTGATCCCGGATCTTGACGCCAAAATCACCGGCAGTCCAGCTCAGCAGGTAGGTCTCCAGGCTCTGCCGTCGCCCCGTGACGTCCCCAAGCTGCCGCATGCAGGCCGCGATCCGACTGAGATCGGGAGCAAAAATCCGAAACTCGTAGCGCGGGGCATTGACCTCCTGACAGTCTTCCATGTCGTGTTCGGGGCTTCAAGCAACCTGTTTTCGAAAACACAGCGGCCCGAATCCGGAAGAACCGGGTCCGGGCCTTCAGCAGCTTCAGCGCCCCCGTTCTCAGGCTGCCTGTTTGTAAGCGGCGTAGAGATCATGAACGCGTTGCCGCAGTTCTTTGATTTTTTCCGAGTCTTCATCTTTGAGCCAGCGTGGCTCGCTGATGGAATAGATCATCTTGTACAGCTCATCAAGATAAGATTCCGTCGCATAACACCACTCGTCGGTGCAGATACTCTGCATTTCTCTCGCCTCGCTGATGTCTTTCTCGAGGACATCCAGGGATTTCTGGAGATTTGCCATAAATTCACGGTGGGTTTGGAGAAACGATTCTTCGATTTTCAACTGTCTTTCCATGTCCTGTATTCCTTTTCGGTTGATTTGTCACATTGCCGAACGGCTGACTTCGATTCAGGACCGAAGCCAACCATTCGGTGCCGGCTACGATTAGGACCGGACAAGAACGATCCGGTCGTCCGCCGAGAACCGATCAGCCACCGAAGTCGTAATCAACCAGCACGTCCCGGGCGTCCTTGTAGCGGCTTTGCAGATCGTCGAGCTTTACCTTGATCTCTTCATCATCCGGCTTCCAATCGGTAGGACAGGCGGTCCGAAGGTTGTCGATCCGTTCTTCCAATTCGCCCATCAAAATGTGCAGGCCGTTGATATCTTCGTACATCTTCTCCTTGTCTGCAGTGCTCGCCTGATCCATTTTCCGGATGATATCGTAGAGTCGCGATTTCCAGATAGTGAGTTCCATTTCCATGTTGCGGCAATAATCTTTTACTTCCATGAAAGACCTCCATGCTTGAGTTCGCATTCAATCAGTATATCGCCGGAACGGGCGTAAGGCCCGTTCCGACTTTCATCGAATCCCGACTGCAGGTCTTATCGCTGATGGTACTCGTAGTAGCCGGGACCCGTTTACTACAGTCCTTTCAAGTATCGTGCCATCATACCATGGTCGTCACGACCCGGGCGTACCCCGAACATTCATGGGCGTGGCAAACTCTTTCTTTTCCAGCTGTTCCAGAGCGGGGCGAGAAAGAGGCCGGTCAACGAACGAAGATTGACCTTCGGCATGACAAAGAAAGAGCCACGCTCCAAGAATAGGCGGCCTGCTGCCCGAGCGTGGAAATATGGGGGGCAACGGGCGGAGTCGGCAATGGGCCGGGGGAAAAAGCCCCATCCGAATTTGTCCGATGGTATAGGACAATTCCTGCTGCCGGCAGGACAGATGCACCGGGGTCGGCTTTCGAGAAGCGGTCGAACTATTCCGTCGATGCCTCGTAACGGTGATCTCTCAAGGGAAGAGACTGCCGGATCTGCCCTCGTCTGTATGTTCTGTGGGCACAAGGCTTGCCTGCCCGATCCTTATTGCTGATCGACCCAATCGAACGGCTGCCCTTGGAGAAGGCAGGAGGAGGCAGG
>CAZUJZ010000346.1:0-3073 GCA_964620665.1 uncultured Desulfofustis sp.
TATTCCCGGGCCAGCGCCACCGCTTCGAGCAGCGCCGGACTGCGGCCGATGATATCGGCAAAACGGTAATGGGCAACAAGGCCCTTGTCCGACATCTTGCGGCGGACCTTGCTTTCGATTTTCTGCAGCGCGTCCAGTTTCTGAAACGTCGTCACCACCCCTTCGATTTTCCGGTCGACGATGATCGGTACCCGGTTGCCGACCACCTTGACCGAGCCGATCTCAAAGACCGCTCCGAGATCCGGACGTCCGGACTGGAGCAGCAGATGACAACCGGCGTCGGGTATGACCTCGGTGACATCCCGGTTGATCGCCTGCTCCGCCGACCAGCCCGACAACTCCTCGGCCACCCGGTTGAACACGGTGATCCGGGCGTGCCGGTCCAGCGCGATAATACCGTCATAGGTGAAGTTGAAGATCGCCTTGAGCTGCTCGGCCTTGCGCTTTTCCTGCTTTCTCACTTCATTGACCCGCCGCGCTTCGAGCAGCGCGGTGCGCACGGTCTCGAATGCCGAGGTGATGACCACCGCCTCCAATCCCTGGGCCCGGGCCTCCCGGGCCATGGCGATCTTGCCGATGACCACATCGGCACCTTTTTCCTTGAGCAGTCCGATACCATGCGAGATATCGTCGAGATCATTCTGGCAGGTGTACTTGACCAGCTTGTCTTCGATGATCTTCTCGAGACTGGGCAGGCCGAGAATCACATCCTCGACGTCGACGATGCCGACCCGGCTGCCGATGTTCTTGGCCTCCTTGTAGGCCCGCAGGATATCGTAGCCACCGATGCGGATATCAACGACCGGCAATTCGATGCCGGACTGCTTGATCTTGGAGGCGGTCAAGCCCCGGCTGATAATGACCTGGTAGCCCTGTTTTTCGGCGCCGGCGGCCAACTCGACGGCCTCGTCCATCCGGGTGATGCGAATATCGACATCATCGTCGTTACCGATCACCTTCAAGCCGATCTCGGCCAGTTCCGGATAGGGGCAAATAAACAGGATATCAGCCATCGGACCTGTTGCGGGCGGCGACCAGGTGTGCCGCCCGCATCCTTGCAAAGACGTTAGAGAATGCGGACCGCTCCGGTATCAGCCGAGGCGGCAAACCGGGCATAGGCCTGCAGGGACTTGGGCGCCGTGCGGTCGCGCTGCGGCAGAAAGGCCCGTTCGCCCCGGGCTTCTTCCTCGCGGCGCCGGCGATCCAGCTCCTCGGCCGGCACCTGCAGCATGATGGACCGGTTGGGAATGTCGATCTCCACCTGATCGCCGTCTTTTACCAGGCCGATCAGGCCGCCGCTCGCCGCTTCCGGAGACACATGACCGATCGAGAGTCCGGAGGTCGCCCCGGAAAAGCGCCCGTCGGTGACCAGCGCACATCTGCTGCCGAGTTTCATCGACTTGATATAAGAGGTCGGATAGAGCATCTCCTGCATGCCCGGACCACCTTTGGGCCCCTCGTAAATGATAAAGACCACGTCGCCGGCTTTGACCGCACCGCCGAGAATTCCTTCGCTGGCCTCTTCCTGGGACTGAAACACTTTGGCACTGCCGGTGAATTTCAGGATCGACGCATCGACGCCGGCGGTCTTCACGATACTGCCCTTTTCGGCGATATTGCCATAGAGCACGGCCAGGCCGCCGTCTGGCGAGTAGGCGTGGTCGCGATCGCGGATACAGCCGCCCGCACGGTCCCGGTCAAGTTCCGGATATTGTTTACCCTGAGAGCCCATGATCAGATTGCGGCCGCTGTTTCCCGGCGCGGCGCCATAGAGGCGCACCGCCTCTTCGCCGGCCGACGGCCGCATGATGTCATAGGCGTCGAGGGCCTCGGCAAGACTCATGCCGTCGGCCCGGCCGACCGTCGTGTCGAGCAGTCCACAGCGATCCAGCTCACCCATGATACCGAGGATGCCGCCGGCCCGATTGACATCCTGGACATGGTAGGAAGAACTCGGCGAGACCTTGCACAGGTTCGGGGTCTGGCGCGACAGCCGGTCGATATCCGCCATCGTGAAGTCGACCTCGCCCTCGTGGGCGATGGCCAGGATATGCAGTACGGTGTTGGTCGAACCGCCCATCGCGATATCGAGCGCCATTGCGTTCTCGAAGGCCGCCTTGGTACAGATCGAGCGCGGCAGCACCGAGGCATCCCCGTTGCCGTACCACGCCTCGCACAGAGCCACGATCCGCTCCGCGGCGCCCATGAACATCTGCCGTCGCAGCGCGTGGGTAGCGACCACCGTGCCGTTGCCGGGCAGGGCGAGGCCGAGGGCTTCGGCCAGGCAGTTCATCGAATTGGCGGTGAACATGCCCGAACAGGAGCCGCACGTCGGGCAGGAGGCCCGCTCGATGGTGGCGATGTCTTCGTCGCTGACCGATTGATCGGCGGCCATGACCATCGTGTCGACCAGATCGAGCCCCCGGCCCAGTGCCTGGCCGGCCTCCATCGGTCCGCCCGATACATAGATGGCTGGAATATTGAGCCGCATCGCGGCCATCAGCATGGCCGGCACGATCTTGTCACAATTGGCGATCAGGACCATCGCATCAACCTGATGGGCATTGCACATATATTCGATGGAATCGGCGATCAACTCCCGGGACGGCAGGGAATAGAGCATCCCGGCATGCCCCATGGCGATGCCGTCATCGATCGCGATGGTATCGAATTCCGGGGCAAAACAGCCGAGTTGTTCGATCCGCTGCTTGACCATCTGGCCGACCTGGTGCAGGTGCATATGACCGGGAACCAATTGGGTGAAGGAGTTGACGACGGCAATAATCGGTTTGCCGAATTGTTCCTCGGTCATGCCGTTGGCACGCCACAACGAGCGGGCGCCCGCCATCCTCCTGCCGTGCGTGGTGGTGGTACTGCGCAGAGCGATTGCCATGATATTACCTCTCTTGGTTCTTTTTTTTCTCCAGCTGCATGGTGACTGCAGTTACGACTTGAGATCGTCGGTCCGGTCGGTGGCCGGTGGCGGCGTCGGTGTCAAATCGGCCAGCCGGTGATACAACTCTTCGGTCATATCGATTTCCAGCGCATTGAGCGAATCTTCAAGTTGCGCGGT
>CAZUJZ010000347.1:0-3035 GCA_964620665.1 uncultured Desulfofustis sp.
ATGGATGGCCTGTCTGCCGGCCTCGGAGGCCAGCCGATCAGGCCGCAGCGCAGCAACCGGAGGCAGAGCCGGCCAGTCCCGTCCGACCACGATGCCGATTTTCATTGTTCGTTGTGACCATCAGTCATGGCGGTTATATGAAAATCAGCTTCACAGGCTGAACTCCCCGGGCTGGTTGATTCTCTCGGAGGCTGCCTCGTGAAGGCCCGGCTACAATCCCATTTCCCGCAAAGATTCGATGGCCGCCCGCTGTTCTTCAGTCAGATCTTTGGGGATCTCGACACCGATTTTAACATAGAGGTCACCGCGCTCGCCGATCGGGCCGCTCGGCAGCCCCTGTCCTTTGATCCGCAGACGCGCATCACCGTTGGTACCGGACGGAACGGTAATCTTGAACGTCTTGCCATCGAGGCTTGCCACCTCGATACTGGCACCGAGGCAGACCTGACTGTAGGGTATTTTCTTATAACAGATCAAATCATCGCCGCTTCGTTCGTAACTGGCATGGGACTCCATCTGAATCTTCAGATACAGATCTCCCGGCAGCCCTCCCGCCGGGCTTTTTCCACCCTTGCCCTTCAACCGCAGCTTTTTGCCCTCTTCGATGCCCCGGGGTATCTTGACCGAGACATTTTCCGCTCGTCCATTGGTACGCAGCGTAATCTGTTTTTCCGCACCGTGGAGAACATCTTCCAGACTGACAACGAGTTGATACGTAATATCGGGGCCTTTTACCTGCTGATCGCAGCTGCCGCCGCAACCGCCATGACCGGAAAAGCCGCCGCCGAAAAAGGAATTGAAGCCCGTTGACTGGCCACCGCCGGTGGTGCTGCGAAAACTGCTCTGGTTAAAACTCTGGGGACCGAAACCGAATTGCCGGAGGATGTCGTTGATGTCGAAATTTCTGAAGATATCTTCCTTCGAATAGCGCTGGTGGAATCCGGCCGAACCATAGGTATCGTATTGCCGCCGCTTCTCCGAATCCGAGAGGACCGCGTATGCCTCGCTGATTTTTTTGAATTTGTTTTCCGAATCCTTGTCCCCGTTGTTCTTGTCGGGGTGATACCTCAGGGCAAGCTTGCGATACGCTTTTTTGATCTGTTCGGCGGTGGCCGATTTCGGCACACCGAGGGTTTCATAGTAGTCCATACGGCAGGGTGATCAGATAACGACATTAGCTCAACCGGACGACATGCCCGGCTCTCTTGATGGCACCACAATAGGGACGGACAGCCCGCCAGTCAAGCATCCTCGGCAATTTCCCCGACGGCAGTGTCAATCTTTTGCCCGGTTTTTGCTCGAAGTCGGTATCATCTTGCAGACCATCATCAATCAACCGACCTCCAAACAACCGCACATCGTCCCCGCTCCCGCCCTCTAAAAGGGAACGTCTTCTCCCATGCCGCCGTATCCCGGTGATGGCTCCGGATAGTTCTGCTCCTGGCTGCCGCCGCCGCTATAACTGTCCCCGCCGCCTTCACGCCGGTCGAGCATTTTCATCTCACGGGCAACGATCTCGGTGGTCCAGCGGTCATTGCCGTTCTGGTCCTGCCATTTTCTGGTCTGAATTTTTCCTTCAATATATACTTTTGAGCCTTTGTGCAGATATTCGCCGCAGATTTCCGCAAGTTTCCGCCAGGCAACAATCCGGTGCCATTCCGTCGATTCCTGTTGCACGCCGCTCTGGTCCTTCCAGCGATCGGTGGTGGCAACGTTGAACGTTGCCACCGGAGCGCCGTTCTGGGTGTATCTCACTTCCGGATCCGCACCTAGATTACCGATAAGTATCGCTTTGTTGATCATCAATCTTCCTCCTGTGGTGGTCGTGGTCATCTGTGCCTGCAAACTATACGATAGTTGACGGAAAGAACAAGGTCATTTTCACCGGGCAACACACCAAACCGCAGGTCTCGGTCGGCGCGCGGCACCTGCCGGTTACCGGTCAACCGTCCGGTCGAGCATGGCCGGCAGACCACCTCTATCGGCCGGACAAAAGCCCATCACGGCCCGCCAGATTTCGTCGCTTTCCATGCAGAAATAGATGCAGGTTTGCGGATCGCTATGACGGCGCAGACGATCGTAGATTTCCCGGTACATCTCTACCCTGAGCGTCCTGAAGTAGCGTTGCTTGGTATCGAGGCCCGGAACGAACTCGTGGTGATAGATCGCCGATCGGGGAAAACGACCGGTGCCGATTTGTTTCAGTTTCGGAATAAACCGGAAGGCGCCCAGAGAAATCCACTTGATGGCCGAAGCCGGAACCGTCGCAAAAAGATCGTCGATAACCTGACGATACCCTTGTTGCCAGCCACGATGAGCGATGATCGGATCGAAGTGAAAAGCCAGCGGATAGCCCCAGGCGGCGCAGCGGGCGGCGGCCCGCAATCGTTCTTCAAGAGGGGCGGTGCGCAGTTCTTCACCGGCACCAATGGCCGGACTGTTCAGCGACCAGGCCATGATGGTTCCGCAATTATGATCAAGATCCGCCAGGTTTTCGACATAAGCAGCTTTACTCTTCAACTCGAGGACTACCCGTTTCTGCCCGGCGAAGAAGCGGACGAGCCTCCGGCTCAACCCGGTAATTCGGTCCAAGGCCATCGAATCGGTAAATTCGCCGGTGCCGATGCGCAGCACGGGCCGATCGATACGCGCACAGGTCGCGGCAAGCTCTGTCAGCAGATCGTCGGTATTGACGAAAAACGTCAAGTACGGCGTATTGAGATAGGCTTGCAGGATGCAATAGACGCAATCCATCGGACAGCCGGTGCCGATGTTGATCACCTGGTAACGACAGCAGCGATACTCTCTGGTCGACGGACAGGGTTTGAGAAAACTGCCGGGATTCCGGCAGAGCAGCAGGGTTCGTTTGCCTGCCCGCAGATTGTCCGGATAATCTCCATCGACGAGTGTTGCCAGTTCCGTTTCGTCAACGATGCGCACGGGCAACGCTGCCCGCTGAGCAATTTCCCGGGCATACGGGTGATCGGCAACGCTGCGCTCGATGGCGAGTTGCCGGAGATACATGGTCGGGTCGA
>CAZUJZ010000348.1:0-3026 GCA_964620665.1 uncultured Desulfofustis sp.
CACTCAGGAGCGTGAACCGCATCACCCACTGAGGCGGCGATAACCGCTCTCTAGCCGGGCCGCGGCATGGCCGGCAGGGCGATAAAGACGAAGGAATAGAGAGAGAGGATAAAAAGGTGGGCGAATAAGAGGATGAAGACTCTGTTGTCAAAGAGATGGCGCGCTTGCGCCAGTAGCAGGCCAAACATCGGCAGCATCGGAAACAGATAGCGGCCCTGGGCCTGAAAGTCGATAGTCCACGAACGGTTCAGCGCCGCGCCGAGCAAGGCCAGCGTCAAGGCCACCGCCAGCAGGGCCAGCAGCGCGTTCTCCGGGCCGCCCCGAAAGAGCAGGGTGGCCAGGATCACCGCCAGGAAAAGGGCGAGGAGCCATTTGAACAACTGATAATAGACCTCCGGAGCGGCGATCGTAAAATAGCCATACAGACCGACTCCCGTCTGCAGGGTGTGTTCAAACCAACGGTGGTCTTTGACCATCCCTTGCAGCGTGGTTCCTCGCTGCTTGAGAAATAACCCGATGTGTTTCTTGTGCAGCTCGGTACTCGGCTTGTACCAGTGATGGGCCGTCTTTTCCTGCATGGCCGCCACTTTTTCCTGGCGATCAAGACCGTTCACGTAATAATCCGCGCCGATCCGCAGCCCAGCGAGCAGTCCGGCGACAAGGATCAGCGCGCCGATGCTGACCAGCCCGGTACGGCGCTGTGCCCTGTCACCGGTACGGAAAAGACGCCAGCAGACCACAACCGCGAGAAAGGCGATAAATGGGTAATAATTGATCTTGAGCAGCAGCAGCAGGGCGAGCAGCAGGGCCAGCCAGGCAGCGGCGAGAACACGTCGACGCCCGCGATAGTCGGGATCGAAGAGGAGCCGGTTGAGACAGCTCTGCGGACGAACCGCTTCGCAGGCGGCGACAAAGCAGACAAACAGGCCGAACGCGTCGGAGACGCAATAACTGAAAAGATACCAGATCTGCGGCGACAGCAGGAACACCACGGCCACCATCCTGGCCGGTACCGAGGCGGCGGCATACAGGACGATCATCGCCATCAGCGCGATATTGAAGAGGCGCAGGGAAAGCAGCTCCGGAACGTGAAACGCCTGCACCAGCTTTGCCAGTTTGCCGACCAGCAGATAATAGATTTCACCATTGTTCAGGCGGGACACCCCGTAGACGCTGTAGGTCTGCTCGATCGCCGGATCATCGACCCGAGGCGGCAGCCAGTTGTCCGCATAATAGCTCGCCGCCTCGAGGTGGACATATTCGTCGGGATGGGCATTTTGTTTGCTGACGGCGGCCATGGTCACCACCAGCATCGACACCATCGCCAGCAGGATCGGCACATAGGCAAAATCTTGGCGCAGCGGCGCGCAGACACCGATAAAAATAAGAATCCCGCAGCAGATCAGCGCGTAGCGCGTCCCTTCCTCCAGCCAGTTGACCGGTATTCGTTGACGGTCCGGGATGATCAGTAAATAGGGGTCTGACCCCGTTGCCGTAATGGTCAACCCCCGTTCATCGACGGTAGCCGATTCGATATCATGCAGGGGGGTGATCCCTTCCAGGTCGACGATGATCGGTTGCCAGCCGGGCTGTAGCAGAGATATGCCGCGGATTACTACCTCGCCGGCAGATTCCATCGGATCCAGGCGGAGTTGATCGATGGAGCCAAGATCTGTCAGAAAAAATTGATAACGGTGACGATCCGGTGTTACCGTGACCACCGCCCGCCTCGACTCGGCAAAGGACTGGCCGTCTTCGGCCCAATACACTTTAAATGTGGTCTTCTGGGAGACCGAGATGTCGATCTCAACCTGAGCCCGGTTAAAAAAGAAAAAATAATAATAACTGCAGGCAAGCAGGCACACGAGCAGGCCAAACCAGGAAATACGGGAGAGTAAGTCGGTATCTCTCATCTCAGTTCCTGCGGCTCAGCAGTTGTTCCAGGCGATGCACCTGTCTCTCACAGCGGATGAGCAGGGTGAATAACGGCCGGCCACATCGATGGAGAAAGAGCAGCACCAGGGCCGGTTTGAGTCCGGTACCACCGCGTAAAATGCCGAGCGGGACAAACCGATCCAGCACATTGAGCCGGAAGACGCGCGGGAACCGATTGCCGGTCAAATCGTGGTTCGATGTCTTCAGGGGAGGCATCTCAATTCCGTATTATGCTCTTGCAATGATTAATAAAGTACCGCAACCGAAGGAGCGGGCTGAAACGAAGGGCTAATTCACTGCGGTTCCAGAGAACTTTCTCCCTGCCGATCTTTTTTGCCAGCGGCTGATGCGTGCCATGAAAATCATCGAGGTGATGCCGGTTCCGGATCGTCAGGATTTCTTTGGTTGTCGGAAAGGCACATTTTGCCGTCAACAGATAGTTCAGCCACGGTCGGTAATCTTCTAGGGAATAACCAAGCAGGGCCGAGGCCGCGGCAAAACGGGGCGCGGCATCGAACAATCCCTGCTGGAGCGAGGAGTAGTAGAGATCCTGCTGTTTCTCCGCCTGCCCGGTCGCATCGTCGCTGTCCCTGAAGTTCAGGCGATAGCCATCTTCCGTCAGTTCGTAGCCGTCAAGCGTCGGATGGGGCGCCCGACACGCTTCCTCGAAGACATCCCGGGCGTAGAGTAGAGAGCTGGCGCCGAGGTCGAGGTGGTGGCGATCGTACAAGACACCGTGCAGGCTGTTCTTCAAATCCGCCTCGAACGGGATGCCGCGGGTCGCGCCGAACACATACCCGACCAGCCGCGGGCAGTCGTCTCGATGCCTGACTGCCTGGTAGAGGAATCGTTGGATCGTGCCCAGCCAGCCGATATCGACCACAGCTATCTCTTTTTCGGTAAAAAAACCGATTTCTTCAAGATATCGCATCAACGCATCACTGGCCGGCCGGGTCTGTCGCCTGACTTCCTGCTGGAATTCCTCGTCGTCGAGCAGCTCCAGGAAGTGAGCGCTGTTCTGCGGAACGTAGCCGGCATGCAGCCCCGAGAGGCAGGTATCCGGTTCAAGACGGTGGCGCCGCAAATGGGGC
>CAZUJZ010000349.1:0-3005 GCA_964620665.1 uncultured Desulfofustis sp.
CGGGCCTGATTCTCCGGCCCGCCGGGCCTTCGCGATGCAGCCTCCGGCAGAACCGGCCAGCCCCGGGAGACTCATTTTCATATAAAAAAATTCCGGGAGGCACGGATTGTAACCTCCCGGAACAACAATGTCTGTCGGTATTATTGCAGGTATTTCCTGCTCGTGTCAACGCTGTCCGGCTCGTTCGCGCCCGGTTAGTTCGCGTCCGGGTAAAAAAGCGGCTGACCGAGCAATTGATAGCTGCCGATAACCTCTTGACCGCGCGGGGAGACGAGCCAGGTGGCAAATTGATCGGCCAGTTCGAATTTAACGTGGGGGTGTTTGTCCGGATTGACCGGAATCACCCCATAGGGGTTTTTCAGCAGATCGTCGCCCTCGTAGACAATCTCCAACTCATACGGTTCCTGACGGCCGAATTTATAATTCAGATAGGTGCCCCGATCGGCAAGGACGTAGCCCATCTTTTCCTGGGCAAAAATGAGCGCTTCGCCCATGCCCTGGCCGATGGAGAAATACCACCCGTCACCGTCCTGCGGTGAACCGGCATCGGTGAGCGCCAGCCCGGTGGCGGCCCAGAGCTGTTTCTCCCGGGCATGGGTGCCACTGCTGTCGCCGCGGGAGACAAACGGCTCCTTGGCCGCTGCTATCCGCTTCATACACTCGACAATGTCGGGAGCTGTTTTCAATTCGGCCGGGTCGGCAGGCGGACCGACGAGAATGAAATCGTTGTACATCACGTAATAGCGCTTGGTGCCGTACCCTTCTTCAACGAACGATTTTTCTCGTTTTTCATCGTGCACAAAGACCACATCGGCGTTGCCGTCCATACCGTCCTTCAGGGCCGCCCCGGTCCCCTTGGCCATGACCCGGACGGTAATGCCGGTATCTTTCTTAAATTCAGGCAGCAGGTAGTCGAGCAGTCCGGAGGCCTCGGTGCTGGTGGTCGTGCTCATGGTAATGATTTTGTCTTCGGCCCCCGCCGTCGCAACAAAGCAGGACAGCAATACGCCGACAGTCCATAACATCGTTTTGTTCATCATGATCATTCCTTTGATTGAGGTTGCTTCTGCCGTTTCGCTGTGACGCAGTCTTCACGATGTGACGCAGCCTTCATGAAACGAATAATTCTTAATAGGACCGGAGCCGACCCTCAATCAAATTCGCTTTTCGGACAAATAATTACCAGAAGCGACTCCCTCTGACGCGCCTCCGGCCATGCGCGCCACGGCAATCCGCATCATCAGAGCTTGAGCATCACACCAAGTTCCTCCTTGTTCAACCCTCGTCCCAACGCCAACGCCCGATCACGGACCCGGCGGGCCTGCTCCGCCGAAATGAAACAATCGCCGGCCCCCGTGCCGGTCAAAAGATGTCTCATCGCCGCCCTGCCGCTCTTCGCACCCACCTGGAGCAAGCGGTGGGCGCCGACCAGCTCGGGCGAATAGGGTTCGTAGGTACGTGGATCAATGAGCAGGCCCTGCAGGTGCAGCCCGCTTTCACAGGTGAATATCGACCCGCCGGTCACCGGAGCCCATGGCGAAACCGGCCTGCCGGTCATGTGGGCGACATCGGTGGCCAACTCGTTCAGACCGGCGGGAGACAAGCCGGAAACGCCATGGATCAGCGCCAGATAACCGACTACTTCTTCAAGCCGGGCGCAGCCGCATCGCTCTCCCAGCCCGAGCACCGCGGCATCCACCCAGGTGGCGCCGGCTTCAAGCGCCGCCAGGGCATTGGCGCTCGCCATCCCGAAATCGTTATGGGTGTGAACGGCTATCTGCGCACTTCGCAGCACCCGCCCCACTGCCTCGACCAGTCCGGCCATCGCCAGCGGTGAGGCAATACCAACCGTGTCCGCCAGCCGAATCCGCCAGGCGCCGGCCTCCTCGACCCGGGACGCCAACTCCAGCAGAAAGGCCCGATCGGCACGGGTGGCATCCTCAAAACCGATGGCGGCGGCCAGTCCGTGTTCTTGGACCCGGTATACGGCGTTACATGCGGTTTCTTCAGCCCACCCCCGGTTTTTGCCGAGTTTGGTTTCCAGCAGCAGATCGGAAACCGGCAGGGAAAGCGACACCGTATCGACCCCGGATGCGGCGGCCTGCCCGATGTCTGCCGCCAGGCAACGGCTCCACAACGAGAGCCGTAATGACGGATAGTGCTCGCGACAGAAACGCACCAGCGATGCCCGGCAGGATGCCAGTGGGGCGGCAACGCCGAGCTCAATCTCGCTTACCCCGATCCCTGCCAGGCCGTCGATAATACGCCGTTCCTGTTCGGCGGTAAAGAACACACCGGGGGCCTGCCCGCCTTCCCGCAAGGTTGTGTCGATGATCCGGTAACGAGCTTCCATGGTACCTCCTGTTTGCCGAGCGTTACTGCTGTGGAGCAAGAGCCGTGCCACTCAACAGGAACGGTCTGCAGACCACCATCAATCCGTCGAAGGGCCACGCGACGGACGGCGGCACGGTCTATCACGGCCACCCGCTTGAACACAAAGGAAGAAAAGCGACAAACCTTACAGAAATGAAACTTTCACATAACCGCCATGACTGTCTAGTCACAACGAACAATGAAAATGGGCATCGTGATCGGATGGGCTGGTTGATCCTCTCGGAGGCTGCCTCGTGAAGGCCCGGCGGGCCGGAGAATCAGGCCCGAAAGCTTCTCGCCAGGCCATGGATGGCCTGTCTGCCGGCCTCGGAGGCCAGCCGATCAGGCCGCAGCGCAGCAGCCGGAGGGAGGATCAACCAGCCCGGGGAGTTCAGCCTGTGAAACTGATTATCAAATAAAAATAGCCCCCGAAATGCATGCTGCCCTTTCGCACGGTAGCCGTGATGTCTTATAATAGTCCCGATGGTAATGGAAATGATCACGTGTCAACAACAGCCGCCGCCTCAACAGACAGATCCGATGAAATTCATACACAGACAGACCTATTCCCGGCACGAGCTAACCGTCTTCACCGTCCATGGGGTGATCGACGCCGGCCAGCTCCTCGATGA
>CAZUJZ010000350.1:0-2965 GCA_964620665.1 uncultured Desulfofustis sp.
CGGCGTACCGTTGAACATCGTTGCGAGATTACCATTGCAGAGGCGCACGGCCGCCACTATCCGGTCGCCGATGCCGGCGTCTGGGTCGACTGTATTCGGCAGCGCGGCCCGATCATCCACAACGATTATACCGCTCTTCCCCACAAGCGGGGCTATCCGGAGGGGCATGTGCCGCTGATCAGGGAGCTGGTGGTACCGGTACTGCGTGATGACCGGATCGTCGCCCTGCTCGGAGTCGGCAACAAGGAGCTGCCCTATACCGAGGATGATGCAGAGCTGGTCCGGCAGCTGGCCGATCTGGCCTGGGAGACGATCGGCCGCAAGCGAGCCGAGGAGGCCCTGAAAGAGAGTGAAACACGGTTTCGCACCCTGGTGGAAGCGGCGCCGATGTCGATTCTGCTGGTCCGGGACGGCAGATACATCTACGGCAATCCCCAGAGTGCCCGTATGCTCGGCTACGGTTCGGCGGAAGAGCTGATCGGCCAGGATATCCTGGAGCGGATTGCCCCGGAACATCATGACCAGGTGGTGCACCGGATGAAAAAGGCCGGATCGGGGATCGCCAACGAACCGCAGGAGTTGCACCTGCTCAAACCGGACGGTGAGAGTGTCTGGGCCGTTTCCACCTCCATCCCGGTGACCATCGACGGACAGCAGGCGATTATCGTGGTCGGCAACGACATTACCTCTCTGCGGCAGGCTCACGATGAAACGGCACGTTTGGAAGAGCAGGTACAACAGGCCCAGAAGCTCGAGTCGATCGGGCGCCTGGCCGGCGGCGTCGCCCACGACCTGAATAATCTGCTGTCGCCGATCCTCGGGTACGGTGAAATGCTCATGGAGGACCTGGCTGCCGAGGACCCACGGCGCGACACCGCCGAGCACGTGGTCAAGGCGGCGCTGCGAGCGGGCGATCTGGTCCGCCAGCTGTTGGCCTTCAGCCGCAAGCAGGCCCTTGAATTCAAAGCGGTGGATGTCAACCACGTGTTGGTCAACTTCGAAAAACTGCTTCGACGCACCATCCGGGAGGACATTTCCATCGATCTCCGGCTTGCCGGTGAGTTGCCGCCGATTAACTGCAATATCGGTCAACTCGAACAGGTGATCATGAACCTGGCGGTCAACGCCCAGGATGCGATGCCGGGCGGCGGGGTGCTGACCATAACCACCGGTCTCACCGATCGGTTGCCGAGCAGCCTGCAACCACAGCCTGTCGATCAAGGGGCGGTAAAACAACACGTCGTGCTCAGGGTCGGCGATACCGGGAGCGGCATCGAGGAAGACCTGCTGCCCCGGATCTTCGATCCTTTTTTCACGACGAAAGGCAAGCATGAAGGCACGGGCCTCGGACTGGCCACGGTTTACGGCATCGTTAAGCAGCACCGGGGTGAGGTGACGGTGGTCAGCCGCTCTGGTGCGGGGGCAGAGTTTACCATTTACCTGCCGGTCGGCGAATCTCGCTCGAATCATTCATTACCGGCAGATCATACCGCCCAGGCGGCGGGCGGCAATGAGACCGTGCTGGTAGTCGAGGATAACGTGCAGCTCCGTGAGTTGGCGACCATGATCCTGCGCCGCAAGGGGTACCAGGTGTTGACTGCCGACACCGGGGAGGCGGCCCTATCACTGCTGGAATACCATCACGGGCCGCTGCATCTGCTGCTGACCGACGTCATCATGCCCGGCCTCAACGGCCGGCAGCTCTACGAGCAGGTGGCTCAGCGCTATCCGGACGTCGCGGTGTTATTTATGTCCGGTTATATCGATGAGGCGGTGGTGAAAAGCGAGATTATCGAGCGGGCTGAATCGTTCCTGCAGAAGCCGTTCTCGGTGCAGGTCCTGGCCGAGCGGGTCCGGGCTCTGCTCGATGGGGAAAAGAGTGCGGGGTGAACACGCTTTTCGGTGGGCGCAGAGAGAAGCTGCAGGTGGCACAGATCACGATGATTAACCAAAAAACGAGCAGGCAATGAAAGAAACGAACGATACCACAATCAACCGGCCGCCGACGCATTACGTCGGTATCGGCGCTTCCGCCGGTGGACTGGAGGCGATTGAGAGCTTTTTCACCAATATGCCGGCGCGCAGCAACCTGGCCTTTATCGTCGTGCAGCATCTGTCGCCCGACTACAAAAGCCTGATGGTCGAGTTGCTGTCCAAGAGAACGGAGATGAAGGTCAACCGCGCCGAGGACGGCATGGAAGTCAGGCCCGGCAATGTCTACCTGATTCCCCCGAAGAAGAACCTGACCATTTTCCATGGCAAATTGCTGCTCAAGGATCGCTCCGAGCATGAGGGCATCAGCCTGCCCATCGATATTTTCTTGCAATCGCTCGCCGAAGACCAGGGCAAAGGGGCCATCGCCATTATCCTGTCCGGCACCGGCAGTGACGGTGCCCGGGGGGTGCGGGCGATCAAGGAGCATAACGGCATGGTCATGGTCCAGGACGAGCAGACCGCCAAGTTCGACGGCATGCCGCGGGCGGCCATCTCCACCGGCACCGCCGATTTTATCCTGGCGCCGGACCGGATGCCCCAGGAATTGCTGGCCTATATCGCCCACCCTTATATTTCCGGGGAGAAACCGGCCGATGCCCTGCTCGAGGACGCCGATGCGCTGACCCGGCTTTTTGCCGAATTGCGCGCCAAGACCAAGGTCGATTTCACCTATTACAAGCCGAGCACCATCAGCCGGCGCATCGAGCGGCGGATGTCGATCAACCAGATCAACAACTTCGATGATTACGTGCGCTACCTGCAGCATTATCCCGGCGAGGTGATGGCGCTGTATCGCGAGCTGCTCATCGGGGTGACCAGTTTTTTCAGAGACCCGGAGGCGATGGAAGAGTTGCGTACCCGTATCCTGCCGGGCCTGGTCGAGCGGGCCCGGAACCGGGAAGTGCGCTGCTGGGTGGCCGGCTGCTCCACCGGCGAGGAAGCTTATACGCTGGCCATCCTGTTCCGTGAG
>CAZUJZ010000351.1:0-2963 GCA_964620665.1 uncultured Desulfofustis sp.
CGAGAGGATCAACCAGCCCGGGGAGTTCAGCCTGTGAAACTGATTTTCATAAAAAAAAATGAAAAAGCGGCGGAACCGGTTTTAACGCGTCCTCCGGCAACTAGTCTGAGAATTTTTCAAGGTGGCCGGCTCTTGACATTGTGCTTGCCGATTGGACGGGAGTTTGGTACTCTATCGTGTTTGCTGGTTCGGTAAGAGGTGGGTAGTCTTGGGAGCCCGCTGTTCTACCGCGATCAATCTGTCAACCTGCCAGGGGAACGTGCCCATCGAGGCCGCTTCTGGTTATGAAATACTCCGGAGGATACCATGTCGGATGCAGCTCTCAAGGTGGCCGTAGAATTCAAACCGATCATCGATAAGTGCGAAGGATGTGAACGCGTTGTCGAAACGGATGGGGTGCGCCATTGCAGGACCTATATCGACCCTGAAGCGAAATGGAAAAACGGCATCTGCAATTTTGCCACCCACCAGAAACCGGAAATTAATATCGCCACGGTGCGGATCAACCCGCTGAAGGCATCCAAGCGCGCTTCCAAGCGTAAGCGCTGAGAATACGGCGACGAACCTGCTACGGGCTTGCTGCCGCGAGTGTGCCGGGTGGATGGTTGCAGCGGAATGTAGACAACGACCTTCGAAATCGGCACGATCGGTCTCGGAGGTCGTTGTGTTTTGCCGTCAGGCCCTGCCGACACCGGTATAGGTAAAGCCCTGCGCTTTGACGATATCCGGCTGGTAGACGTTGCGCAGATCGATAAAGACGCGGTGATTCATGACCGTGCCGAGGCGTTCGAGGTCGAGGGCACGGTATTGGTTCCACTCGGTCATCAGAATCACGGCATCGGCCCCGGTGCAGGCCTCATAAGCATTCTCGCTGTAGATCACATCGGGCGGCAGCAGGGCGCGGGCTTCCTCTATTCCTTGCGGGTCGTGGGCGCGGATCCGGGCGCCTTTTTCCAATAAGGCGGGGATTATGGTCAGAGACGGCGCATCCCTCATGTCGTCGGTTTCCGGCTTGAAGGTCAGGCCGAGAACGGCGATGGTCTTACCGGCCTCCGAGCCGCCGAGCATATCCCGCACCTTTTTGACCATCTTGGCCTTCTGGGCGGCGTTGGCCTCGACGGCGGCCTCGACGATCCGCAGGCTCTGACCGCTTTCCTGGGCGATTCTCATCAGGGCCAGGGTGTCCTTGGGAAAACAGGAGCCGCCGTAGCCCGGCCCGGGGTGGAGAAATTTGCTGCCGATACGACCGTCCATGCCGATACCCTTGGCCAGGGCCACCACATCGGCGCCGATCGCTTCGCACAATACCGCCATTTCATTGATGAAGCTGATCTTTGTGGCAAGAAAGGCGTTGGCCGCGTACTTGGTCAACTCGGCCGTTTCGATACCGGTTTTAACGATCGGCGTCTCGCGGAGGTACAACGGCTGATAGATCGCCCGCAATACCGCTTCCGCTCGTTCCGAGGACACTCCGATGACCACCCGATCCGGCCGCATGAAGTCGGTGATCGCCGCTCCCTCGCGCAGAAATTCCGGGTTTGACGCGACGTCGAAGTCGGCTTCAGGGTTTACCTCTCCAATGATTCTGGCGACCTGCCGGGCGGTACCGACCGGGACCGTGCTCTTGTCGACGATAATCGTGTAACCCTTCAGGTGTGGGGCGATTTCCCGCGACGCTTCGTAGATATAGGATAGATCGGCATAGCCGTCACCCCGGCGGCTACTCGGTGTGCCGACGGCGATGAAGACAGCTTCGGCATCGGTCACGGCCGCGGCCAGTTCGCAAGAGAAGGAAAGACGCCCCTCCCTGACATTCTTGGCGACCATCGCCTCAAGTCCCGGTTCGTAGATCGGAACCTCCCCTTGTCGCAATTTTTCAATTTTTTCGGTATTTTTGTCAATGCAGACGACGTGATGGCCAAATTCGGCCAGACAGGTGCCGGTCACCAAGCCGACGTAGCCGGTGCCGATCATCGTGATATTCATCGGTCTTGTTCCTCTTGTTGTTTGACGGGGTGAAAAAAATCGACCCGGCCGACGCCGGGTGCTCTGTGGTTCGTGACAACGCGCAACGGCGAATGGTCAACTGCTTTGTCCACGGCTCCCTGGTTTTGCCTCGAAAATCAATGTCGCTCGCCGAAGATGGCGGTGCCGATACGGATCATCGTGGCCCCTTCCTCGATGGCGACGTGGTAGTCGTGCGACATGCCCATGGACAGTTCGGGAGCAGCGCCGGCGGCGAACAGACCAAGCCGGTCGAACGATTCGGCGAGCCGGCGCAGCTCTCTGAAACACGGCCTGGATTGCTCCGGGTCGTCGTCGTAGGGCGGCATGGTCATCAAACCCATGACGTGCAGGTTCGGCAATGGTGCCAAACGTCCGAGCAGCTCTTCGGCGTCTTCCGGTAAAACTCCCGCTTTGTTCGGATCCCTGCCGACATTGACCTGGACGAGCACGTCCAGGCACCGTTGTTCCTCTTCCAGGTAACGGCTGAGGGCGGCGGCGATCTTAAAACGATCGATGGTATGGACCATGGTAAACAGAGTTGCGGCGGCCTTGGCCTTGTTGCTCTGCAAGTGACCGATCAGGTGAAGCTCCACGTCGGCCGGTAGAAGGGCCCGTTTTTCACCGGCTTCCTGCAGATAGTTTTCACCGAAAACCGTCTGGCCGGCATCATGTGCCTCCAGCATGGCAGCTACCGGGAACCGTTTCGATACGGCAATCAGCTTGATTCCGGCCGGATCGCGGCCGCACTGGCGGGCGACGGTTGCCAGGGCGGTGCGAAGTTCATGGAGTCGCTGATCAATCATCACATCGATACCTCTTCACGGGAAAACGTGCAGGCAAACAACCGGCGTGTGTTTCCGCTGGTGTGTCTGGCGATTTCGGCCAACTCCACACCCCGCAGGTCGGCAATTGCCGCGGCGGTATAAAGGGTGTAGAGGGGTTCGTTTCGCTTACCC
>CAZUJZ010000352.1:0-2954 GCA_964620665.1 uncultured Desulfofustis sp.
TTAACGACGCCGACGTGCCTGGGGAGTTGGGGGAGTTCAGGGGAGTTCAGGGGAGTTCAGGGGACAGTATATCTAACTGGGGGGAGTTCTGGGGGAGTTCCGGGGACAGTATATCTAACTATTTTCCTGTTTTTTGGGACCTGGTTTTTGTGTTTCAGACGGGGTCGGGCCGCCGTATGTTACTGTTTTACCGACATTAACTTTTGATTAATGACCATATTTACGGTTAATATTGCTATTTTTAGGGGGAAAAACATAGATATTGAACTATTCCGGCTCGAACAGCTATGGCAAGAGCCAAAAGACACTATTGAAGAAGAAATGCAGCCTCAATCGGAAGCCATGGAGAACACTCAGCAACCGGCCAAGGAGACTTCTTCATAACACTCCTGCGAAGCGGCAAAGGAGCAGAAGAAACACCGTGAGCTTTTGCCGCAACAGATATAAGCGCGGTGTTTTCTCCCTGCTCTTTTTGATTTCTGATTACCAATGAAACTCAGCTACGCCTCCTGAGAGACCGGATTGCCGGAGGCCAGGCTGAGTTTCATGCGTAATCAGTCTTTGATTACTCTTCGAGATGCTTCTCCATACGGCCGCGCCGTTGGAGAAGGAGCGCCCCTGTCCAGCATAAGAGCGCCCAGGAGGCGCCCGCCGTCCAGCCGGCCAGGACATCGGTGGGCCAGTGAACGAAGACATGCCTAAAAAGGTCCAGCCTGATGCCGCCCTCTCCTTCTCCCGGTTTTTAACGGTCGTCGCCCCTGCATCGATTAACTGGCACGCAACTTGTAATATCACCGTCAAGGAAAGGAGTTTCCCTCACCTTTCGTCACCGGCAAAAATTATCTGGAGGTGCACATGGCAGACCGATACCTTCCCGCTACCGGCAGCGTCCGCCGCTCGGCGCTTATCGCCACGCTGGTTGTCGGCGCCGTCGCCCTGCTGCTCTTTATCGCTTTGCAGGCCGGGGCCAAATACTTGCTCAAGCGGTGGCTGCTCGACAACGGCGCCGACAGCGTCACCATCGAGACCCTCTGGCTGAATCCCTTCTCCGGTATGATGACCCTCAACGGTGTGGAAATCGTCAGGGATGAAGACATTGTCTACAGCGACGACACCCTCAGGGTCAACGTCAGCATACCTGCGCTGTTTTCCAAGGAAGCCATGCTCGAAGAAGCGGTTCTGCGCAACATGAAAATCCAAATTCGCCGCTATCCCAAGGGTGGGATGCGGCTGGGTTCCTATTTTCTTGCCCCTGATGGCAAAATCGAAGACCAAGGGTCATCCCTTTTCCCTCCCTGGACCTTCAAGGCCAAAGAAATCTCTTTGGACACCATAGAAATAGCGTATCTGGGCGAGGTAGAGGCGACGCTGACAATCGATGAGGCCCGCGGCAGTCGAATCGACAGCGGCAGAAAAGAGCAAACCGGCAGTTTTTCCCTTACCGGAGCCCTCAACGGATCGCCGCTCTCTGTCGAATTAACGCAGTTCTTCTTAGACGAAACCCTGGCTGCGGCCGGCACAATTTCCCTGACGGATTTTCCGCTCAACGATCTTGAGGATGTGGTGCCTCAGATTGTCTCCCTCGAAGGCGGAGCGTCCCTTGACGGTGAATTTTCCTTTGAAACAAACGATGCCGGGACAATGGAGCAGATTTTCGACGGATCAATCACCCTCGACCAGGCCGCCGTTGCCGGTGAATTATGGTCCGCCGAAGCCACCCTCGAATGGCAGGGCGAAATTCGTTCGCCGGGGCCTCAGACCGTTCAACTCGACGGCTCCCTCACCACCCATGAAGCCTTGTTCAAAGAGCAGCAGAGCGCCACCGAACTCGAGCTGGCCCAACTCAAGGTCGAGGGAGAGGCAAGCTTCGCAGGCTCGGACGAGGCACCCTTTTCAAGCGATCTCACGCTGGAGCTTAACCGTATCGACTATCACGCCGGAGACTCCTTTGGCCAGGCCGATTCGGCCCGGTGGCAGGGAGCGCTGCAATTTAAGCCCGGCTCCGGAAAAAGTGATCCTCGATTGACCGCCGGCGGCCTGATCGAAGCACAAAAGCTCGATATCGGCTTTGCCGGCGGCACCGGCTGGCAGCAATCGTCAATCGCCCTGGAAGGCGATTTCGAGTTTGAAAAGAGTGAGCATACGCTTCTCGACTTCACGGGCGATGCCACCTTCTCCGACAGCCGCCTGCACATAAACGACGCTGCCTATAGCGCCGGAATGCTCGGCCTGGAAGGCCAGATCGCCTATCGCCGCGATGAGAGCGGCAGCCGCATTGGCTTGGACAACAAAATCACGACCGCTAAACTCGAAGGAAAGCTCGGTGGGGAAAAACTTCAGTGGAAGATTCAGGAGGCGGAGATACAGGGAGACGGCAATCTCTTCTGGAGTGAAGCCCCCTATTTCATCGGCAAGGCCAGCATCGATATCGCCCATGCCCGCATCCTGCAGGACAAGGCTGCTCTTGCAAGCCTTGAAAGCCTGGGTATCGATCAGCTTCAGGGAACAGAGGCGGGAGTGATCAGCACGCCTGAAATTGTCAGCCGTTCCCTGCGGTTTCAGCCTTCCCCCTTTATGCCGGCCGAGCTGACGGTCGATTCTTTGCATCTGCGAGACATCGGCAGCGAAAATTTCAACGGCCTGCGTATAGGTGCCGCAGAGGCAAACACTCTGGAGATGCCCTCCTCGGAGCAGAGGCCCTATGCCGGCAGTCTCCAGTCATTCCTGGTCAAGAACGTGGACACGGCAAATTTCACTGTCTGGAGCCTCCGCCAGGCTATCCTGGAAAACGCCGAAATAGCGGGGCCGAATAAAGAGGTAATCGGCGCTATCAAGAAAATTACTCTAGCCGGACTGGAGGCCGAGCCGAAAGAAGCCACCGCCGAAACCATAGAGGTGGACTCCTTGAACTATCAGAGAAAAGATCCCGACCAAAAAGAACTCACCGCCGCTCT
>CAZUJZ010000353.1:0-2907 GCA_964620665.1 uncultured Desulfofustis sp.
GACCACCAACCGCTGGCACTGCACAACGAACGGCTCTTGCTGTTGTTGCTCGACACGGTGCCACACTCCGTATTCTGGAAGGACAAGCGCTTTGTCTTCCAGGGCTGCAACCGGCAATTCGCTTCTCTCATCGGTTTGGCTGAACCACAGGACATTGTCGGCCGAACCGACTACGACCTGCCGTTCCCGAAAAAAGATGCCGATTTTTACCGGTTCTGCGATGAACGGATTATCGAATACGATCGCGCCGAGTACAATTTCGTCGAAACACTGCAACCACACGATGGCCCGCGAATCTGGCTGAGGACCAACAAAATGCCGCTTCATGATGAAGCCGGCACCGTCATCGGAGTGCTCGGCATTGCCGAGAATATTACTGAACAAATCGGTATCGAGGAGCGACTGCGCCATTACGAAGTGATGGCCTCCACCGTCGACGATCTGCTGGCAATCCTCAGCCCCGAATACCGCTTTCTCGCCGTCAACGATGCGTATTGCGCTGCATATGCCCGCTCCCGCGAGGAGTTGGTCGGTATGCACGTTCGCGAACTGATTGGCGACGAATTATTCGAAACTTCGATGAAGGCGCGGATCGACCAGGCGCTGGCCGGTAATCTCACCCATTTCGAGGGATGGCGAATCTTCCCCGGTTCCGGGGAACGCCATATCCACTATACCTACTACCCGATATTCAACGACACCGAAAAGGTGGTCGGCCTGGTCACCAAGGTCCATGACAATACCCGGGCCAAACGGTTGGAAAACCAGTTGCAACAGTCTCAGAAAATGGAGGCGATCGGCCGACTGGCCGGAGGTATTGCCCATGATTTCAACAATATTCTGAGCATCATCAACGGCTACTCGGATATCTGTCTGTTCGAAATGTCCCGGGACAATCCCTACCGGGCCAAGATCGAACAGATCAACGAAGCGGGCAATCGCGCTGCCAGATTGACTCAGCAATTACTCGGTTTCAGCAGAAAACAGATCATCCAGCCACAGCTGCTCGATCTAGCCGAGGAGATCAAGGCGCTCAAGCGGATGCTCACCCGCCTGCTCGGGGAAGGAATCGAGTTAAAGACTGTTGTGGATGATCAGCTCTGGTTTGTCAAAATGGACCGCTCCCAATTCGAGCAGGTCATTCTCAACCTGACTGTCAATGCCCGCGATGCGATGGGCGAGAGCGGTAAGCTGACCATCCGGATCACCAATCGCGCCATTGCGGAACAATACCGCTCGGGGCGCTACGACATTGCCGCCGGCGATTACGTGCAACTCGCCTGCGGCGACACCGGTTCGGGCATGAGCCCCGAGATTCAGGCACGGATCTTTGAACCCTTCTTCACGACCAAACCCAAAGGTGTCGGCACCGGATTCGGACTGTCGACCGTTTACGGTATTGTCAAACAGAATAACGGCTTTATTTCGGTTGCCAGCGAAGAGGGCAACGGTGCGGTCTTCACGCTGCTCCTGCCACGCTGTCACGGTACGGATGCAGAAATCCGACCTCACCCCGGCGAAGATTCGGCGGTCTTGCCCCGGGGTGGGGAGACGATTCTGCTGGTGGAAGACGATCACGCCGTACGGGGCCTGTGCGTCACCATTCTAACCGATCTCGGTTATACCGTTCTTGAAGCGGGCAACGGTAAGGAGGCCGTCGAGACGGCCAACCGTTTTCATGGCCGGATCGACCTGCTGCTGACCGATGTGGTCATGCCGGAGATGAGTGGTCCTGAAGCGGCAGCCATACTCAGCACCGTGCAGTCCGGACTGCGGATCCTGTACATGTCCGGCTATACTGAAGATGCCATTGTTCGCCACGGTGTCCTCGGCAGCGACATCAATTTCCTGCAAAAACCGGTGGGGCCGAGACGGCTCGCCCACGCGATCCGTCGCTGCCTCGATAATGAGCTGCCGTAAACCGCAAACCGGTGGTGCGCATGCTCATCGAGCCGTGGTCCCGGTGAGCTGATCGTCGACGACAAACAGGGAACAAAGAATTTTATAGGTAAACCCCCAGATATAATAGTCGTCGATCGGAAACACCGACCGCGCCATTCCCGGCATGACATCGGTGACAATATGGTTGGCACGGTCTCGAAAATGTTCCGTCTCCAGCCAGAGATACGACTCGATCTCCAAAGCGGCGGGATGGACGGGCGGGCGAACGGTCACCTCAAAGAGATACGGCTGAACAAGGACCGGCGTCAACAGCCTTCCGCCGGCAACAGTAGCCGGCAAACTCCTGACCAGATGCTCGGCCGACAACCTGATACCGGTCTCCTCACCGACCTCCCGAACACAGGTGGCAAAAATCGAAGGATCCTGTTCTTCCCGCCGGCCACCGGGAAACGCGAAATGACCGGACCAGGGATCCCTGCTGTTTTTCGCCCGACGAACCAAGAGAACCCGTTCTCCCCGATCAACACAGCGAATGACCGCAACAGCCGCCGCGGGCTCCGCCGGCCGGACCCCGGATCCGTCACCTTCGTTAAATCCACTACGCATACCCGGCTCCTCACCGCAATCCAAACAGTTCCCGGTCTCCTTTGTGACACTATAGTGTGGCCGGGCCTTCAGCTCAAGAAAAAGGCAGAGAAAGAGGACGAATGAACCGTCGCGCCACCTCCCATGACGGGAAGTCACAACGAACAATGAAAATCGGCATCGTGGTCGGATGGGCTGGTTGATCCTCCCTCCGGCTGCTGCGCTGCGGCCTGATCGGCTGGCCTCCGAGAGAATCAACCAGCCCGGGGAGTTCAGCCTGTGAAACTGATTTTCATATAAAACGTCTTGACAGAAAACGATAACGACTGATATAATAACTGGTTCGAGTCGTTTTCCTTTATACAGTATGAATCGTTCTGGACAGATGAGGCACTAAACATGTATGCAATCATAAGAACC
>CAZUJZ010000354.1:0-2889 GCA_964620665.1 uncultured Desulfofustis sp.
GAGTTTTTGCCAATATTTTATGAGGATGCACAATGTCATCACTGCAAAAAACAATCTTTCATGCCAGGCATAAAAAACACGGCGCCGTCATGGTCGATTTCGGCGGCTGGGAGATGCCGGTAAATTATCCGCAAGGGGTCATCAGGGAGCATCTCACCTGTCGGAAGCATGCCGGTTTGTTTGACGTATCGCATATGGGCCGATTTTCCATCGGCGGCAAGGATGCCCTGGCATTTCTGCAGCGGGTGCTGACCAATAATGCCGAGGCCCTCGAGGTCGGCGAGAGTCAGTATACGATAATTTCCGATGAAAACGGCTATGCCCTGGATGACGCCTACTTGTACCGCTTTGTGGCCGATCGTTACCTGCTCGTGGTCAATGCCTCCAACCGAGACAAGGATTGGCGACATGTAACCGAGCAGGCGGGAATGTTCGCCGATGTCGAAGTTGAAGATTTGAGCGATAGTCTGGCGATGCTCAGTCTGCAGGGGCCGCATTCAAAAAGAATGCTGCAGGCGGTGATAGCTTCCGGACAGCTGCCCATGCCGCAGCGCAACAAACTGGGCCAGGCAGAAATAGCCGGCACGACCGTATGGCTCGCCAGAACAGGTTATACCGGCGACCCGCTGGGATTTGAACTTTTCATAAAAAAAGATGATGCGCTGGCTATCTGGGACCTGCTGCTCTTGCAGGGGGCCGAACCTATAGGTCTGGGCGCCCGGGACACCCTGCGTCTTGAGGCGGCGTTGCCGCTGTACGGCCATGAGTTCGGGCTCGACCCGCAGCAAAAGCCCATACCGATATTTGCCTGTTCCCTGGCCAGGTTTGCCGTCAGCTTTTCAGAGCGCAAAGGATCGTTTATCGGCAGAGAAGCGCTGCAGGAGCAGTTCACGGCACTGCAGCGCATTGTCAATCACGACTATGCCGATGTCGATGCGTTGCCACGCCTGATCGTGCCGGTAGCTGTTACCGGCAAGGGTATCGCCCGGCAGGGCTGTGAGGTCTACCGGCAGGGCCGTCACGCCGGCTTTATCACAAGCGGTACGATGGTGCCGTTTTGGACGACCAAGGGCGAGGGACTCGGCTCGACTTTTTCGGAGCATGTCGAAAAACGTGCCATTGCGCTGGCCCTGCTTGACGCCGATATCGCCATCGGTGATGCACTGGAGATCGATATTCGCGGCAGGAAAACGAGCGGTGTGGTCGTGCCCTACCACATGAGGGCTGAGGCGCCGCCTCTGGCCAGAGCCATTATGTGGGACCGATTGGGCAGGGAGATCGATCCGGCGAGGGGCACGGCTGAACAGCAGCACGGTAACCGGCAGGGCCACGCGGAGGCGAAGATGATCGCGCTGGTGCGCTCGTCACTTGACAACAGCATCTGGCGCCGACGTGAGTGCATCAATCTCATTCCGTCCGAGCAGACGCCATCCACGCTGACGAAATTACTCTCCGTCATGGACCCTGTCGGCAGATACGCCGAACATAAAAAGGTAAAGGCTTTTCACGACGAAGATATTTTCTATTACCAGGGCACCGACTTCATCCGCAGCGTGGAAGAGATGCTGGTGAAGGAAATGCAGGCATACCTCGGCTGTCGTCAGGTCGAAAGTCGAATTATTTCCGGGCAGCTGGCTAATATGGCCGTTTTCAGTGCCCTGGTCGATTACGTTAACCGGGTGGATCGGAAGCGTGAACAGCGCCGTATCCGGAAGGTCATGAACAATCATATCATGAACGGTGGTCATCTGAGCGCTCAGCCCATGGGAGCGCTCAGGGACTATCTGGCCAGGGATCCGAAAACCGAAAAACCGGCGGCGGTCAACTTTCCGGTACATCAGGACAACCCCTACAAGATAGACGTTGAGGCCTGCCGCCGGCTGTTGGAGATCCATCGGCCGGAGTTGATTATTTTCGGCAAAAGCATGACCATCTATCCCGAGCCGGTGGCACCGATTCGCCAAATGGTCGACGAACTCGGCCTCGATACTCTCGTGATGTACGATATGGCCCATGTCCTGGGACTTGTGGGCCCCTATTTCCAGGAACCTTTCAAGGATGGCGCCGATCTGGTCACCGGCTCGACCCACAAGACCTATTTCGGCACCCAGCGCGGCATTATTGCGGGCAACTACCTGCCTGACGATCGCAAGTACCCTCTCTGGGAGGCTGTTGAGCGACGGACTTTCCCGGGCAGTGTGAGTAATCATCACCTCGGCACCTTGCTTGGCCTGCTCGCTTCAGCGTATGAGCTGAATTATTTTAAAAACGAGTACCAGCAGCAGGTAATTGCCAATGCCCAGGCGTTTGCCCTGGCATTGGCTGATTTGGGCCTCTCCGTGGCCGGCGATCGGGACGACGGCTTCACCCATACGCACCAGGTCATCGTCCAGGTCGGTTACGCCAGAGGGCCTGAAGTGGCCGATATTCTGGAGGGAAATAATATCATCGTCAATTACCAGGCGACCTCGGACGAAGAGGGTTTTGCCGCTTCCGGCGCGCTGCGCATGGGGGTTGCGGAGATGACGAGATTCGGCATGAAGGAGGCGCAGTTCCAACAGATCGCCCAGCTGATTCATGACGTGGTCAAAACCGGCGGGAAGGTCAAACAGCAGGTGATCGAGCTGAGAAAGGACTTCACCGATCTGCATTACTGCTTCGATCAGTCGACACAACTCTCAGAGTTCATGGAAAAACTGCACCGGCTCGTGTAGTTTTTTTCACGTGGTCGCCTGTTGACGACGTGGTAAAAAAGCCGGTCATTACCGGATGCGTGTGCCCGGCCTATGGCAATCTGCAGCAACAATAAAGTTACTCTGACCCTCATTAGATTATGACCCTTTTTTTTATATGAAAATCACCCCTCAACTGGTCTCCCTGGGCTGGTTG
>CAZUJZ010000355.1:0-2885 GCA_964620665.1 uncultured Desulfofustis sp.
TGGAACATTCGATCAACGCGATGAAACGGGGCGCGTTCGACTTCATCCCGAAACCGTTTACCCCGGACCAGTTGCGGGCAGTGGTCGCCAAGGCGATCAGGTACAATCGGGCCCTCCAGGATATCGCCGATACCAATTCCCGGCTGAAGACCATGGTGAACCGTCTCACCGACGGGGTCATGGCATCTGATCGTGACAAAAAGGTGGTACTCGCCAACCCGGCCTTTCTCCATCTGATCGATTATCACGGTGAACCGGTGCTCGGCCGTGCTGTTACCGATTTTGCTATCGGTGAGCAATTATTGGAGATGATTGACCAGGCGCTGCTCATGCCGGACGACACCTTCACTGAACTGAGTGCGGAAATAACCCGCAGCGGCGAGGGCGGGGAGCGGATCGTGCGGGCCACCTGCGTGCCCTTTCGCGGACGAAACGGCGTGACCATCGGAACCATCACGGTGCTCAATGATATCACGGCACTCAAGGAGTTCGATCGGATCCGCTCCGACTTTGTGTCGATGGTCTGCCATGAAGTACGCAGCCCGATGAACTCGATGATGATGCAACTCAAGGTGGTTCTCGACGGGCTGGCCGGCGAACTCAGCGGTAAGCAGCGCGAGATCCTGGAGCGTGTTTCCGAGAAAATGAACGGCCTCACGACAATGGTCTCGGAACTGCTCGATCTGTCGCGGCTCGAATCCGGCTTGATCGCCAGTGAAAAATCAACGGTGAACATGGCTGAACTATTTCGCGAGCAAATCGCTTTTCACGAGGCCAATGCTGCCAGAAAGGGTATCACCCTGACGCTCGACATTCCGGAGTCGCTGCCGCCGGTGCTGGCCAACCAGCGGAGCATGGAAGAGGTGGTCACCAACCTGATCACCAACGCCATCAAGTATTCTCCTGAAGGCAGTACGGTCAGCCTTGCGGCCCGGATCGAAAACGAATACCTGCAATTCTCGGTGCAGGACAACGGCTATGGCATTCCGGAAGAGGACCTGAAGCGGATCTTCGACCGTTTTTACCGAGTCAACGACGAGAACACCAGGACCATCGTCGGTACCGGCCTTGGCCTGGCCATCGTCAAGAGCATTGTCGACGCCCATCACGGCAGCATCAAGGTCACCAGCACGCCGGGAACCGGCAGCACGTTTACCGTTTTACTGCCACTGGCCGATATCTGAGCCGGCCGCCTTCGTCCCCTCCTTGCAGCGGGGCTTCGCCGGGATGAACCGCCGGGTTTGTTTCTCTTCCCGGGAAACCGCTTGCCGTTTGGTTCCTGTCCAGCTAGCATGTCAGAGATTGTTTACCTGAAAATGTCGTGCAGACTGGCGGGAAGAGCGGCTAAAACACGCCGGGTATGGTATACAATCGCCTGCCGCAGTACCGGTGTTTTTCAGCGGTCGTGTGGTCCGGAAAAAACATGACGGACGATGTCGGGGAGCCGGCGGTCCCGTTAAGCGATAATCGATGAGGCATCTATGAAAGTGGGCATTGTGGGCTTGCCGCAGACCGGCAAGAAGACGCTGTTTCAGGTGTTGACCGGCAGCAGTCTGCCGGAACAGGCCGGGGCACCAAAAGCGATCCCGGGCACCGCCGAGATTCACGACGACCGATTTGACCGGCTCGTCGATCTCTATGGTCCCAAAAAGGAGGCTCGGGCCCGGATCGATCTGGTCCTGCTGCCGAAGATGGAACAGGAATCTATCGCCCGTGGTGATATTTTTCGTGAAATAAGCGATGTAGACGCCATCTGTCACGTGGTTCGGGCGTTTGCCGACGAGTCCATCTATCACGCATCCGGTTCGGTCGACCCGCTTCGTGACGTGGAGATGGTCAACGCCGAACTGCTGATGCATGACCAGATTTTCGTGGATAAGCGGATCGAGCGGCTGGAGACGAGCATCAAAAAAATCAAGGACGACCGGCAACTCAAGGAACTTGAACTGATGCAGCGTATCCAGGCCCATCTCGAAGCGGAAAAGCCGCTGCGCCTGCTGTCCTTCACCGACGACGAAGACTTGCTGATCCGCAGTTATCCGCTGATCACCCGCAAAGAGCTGATCCTTGTCTTCAACGTCGATGAAGACGGTCTTGGCGACCGCTCCCTGCTCGAACGGGTTGATGGAATGTGCCGGCAGGATAAGATGGAGGCGATGATCGTCTCGGCCAGACTCGAGGCGGAGATCGCGCTGCTCGACAGCGAGGAGGAACGGCGCGAGTTTCTCGATGATCTCGGCATCGCCGAATCGGCACTGGAAATGCTGACCGCGCTCTGTCTGCAGGCGCTCGGGCGCATTTCTTTTTTCACGGTGGGCAAGGACGAAGTACGGCAATGGCTGGTCCGGGTCGGTGCCCCGGCACCGGTCGCTGCCGGGGTCATCCACTCCGATCTGCAGAAGGGTTTCATTCGTGCCGAGGTGATGAAGTACGACGAATTGATGGCCTGCGGCAGTGAGGTCGAGTTGAAAAAAGCGGGCAAGATGTACGTGCAAGGCAAGGATTACGTTGTTGTCGACGGCGATATTCTCAACATTCGCTTCAATGTCTGAGAGGCGGCTTCTCGCACGGGGTGCCCGGTATATTTCCGGAGCCGTCGCCTTCGTTCTGGGGTGTTTGCTGACCGTCCCCGCGCTGCCCACGGACGCTTCGGCCGAATCCCGGCAGCACTGCGCCGCGCTGACGGGGGAGTGGATCAACGAGCTTGATCGTGATGACCGGGTATTGCTCGTCCGGCGCACCCGGGATCAGTGTCTCGGTGCCGCCCGTTGGATGAAGCAGCAGACGATGGACGGCAGCAAGCAGGTTAAACGGCAGATCTGTCAGGACCTGGTGCTGATCTGGGCCTTCAAAGAGTGTGAATACCGGCGTGATTATATCGATCG
>CAZUJZ010000356.1:0-2874 GCA_964620665.1 uncultured Desulfofustis sp.
ACAGGTCTGCCTGATACCGGCCTCGTCGTAGATATGAAACGGCGTTCCGAAGTGATCGGCAAGAGCCGGTACCATCGGGTAGAGTCGGTCCTTGAAATTCTCTGACAGCGGCATGTTTCTATCCTTTGCTATGAGGAGATGGGAATGCGGGCGGTTTCTTTGCTGGTGGCCAGGACCGGCAGGGTCCTGGTCGAGCGAACCCCGGCGATGGTCAGAATCGACTCGCGCAGCAACCGATCGAGCGCCGTGATGTCGGCGCTGCGGACCTTGATCAGGTAGCAGTCGTCGCCGGCGATCCGGTGCACCTCCTGAATCTGATCGAGACGGCCGAGCGCCGCTTCGATGGCCGGTAGATCGGCCTGAGCTGCGGGAAGGACCTGAACGAAGGAGATCAGGGTGCAGTTGAACTGTTCGGGGTTGAGCCGAACCTCGTAGCCATCGATGATCCCCTGGCTTTCCATCTTGCGAATGCGTTCCAGGACCGCCGACGGTGCCAGGTTGATCAGGCGGGAGACCTCGACGTTCGGGATCCGTGCTTTTTCCTGAAGTATTTTCAGTATTTCGAGGTTTGTCTGGTCGATTGTGTGCATTTTTAGTGTTCTCGTTAAATTTCAATATGCAGAATAATATTCTGTAAAGGCGTTCTTGTCAAGAATATATATCTGGGTTTGGTCCGGTTCCCTGGGTCGTTTGTTCTTTTCGGGCGGCGGCAACGAATCGCTTGACATTTGTCATCTCGCCGCGTCGTGCCTATAAAAAAGATAGGAGCGTTTGAAGAGCGGAGAGCGGATCGGAGAGAAAGGGGGATACGTATTTTTTTCAGGTGATGCTATGAAAGTGTTTATGGTGGCGCTGCTGCTGCTGGTGGTGCCGGCGATCGAGGCAGATGCCAGGCAGCTCTATCAATTGCCGGACGGCCGGAGCCTGCGACTGGAAACGGTGACCGGGGGACTCGGTGTGGTCTGGGGCATGGCCTTTGTCGATGCCGACACCGTGGTCGTCACCGAGCGGCAGGGGAGAATCGGCCTGCTCGATGTCGCCGACGGCGGTCATCGCCCGCTTGACGGCGCACCGGAGGTGTTGGCTGCAGGGCAGGGCGGGCTGCTCGATGTCGCGGTCCCGCCGGATTACCGGCCCGGTGATTATCTCTATCTGACCTATGTCAAGCCGGGTCCCGACGGTCGGGGAGCAACAACGCTGGCGCGAGCCAAGCTGGTCGGGGAGAGCCTGCAGGACTGGGAAGATCTGCTGGTGACCCGGTCACAGACCGAGACGTCGCGTCATTTCGGCAGTCGGATCGCTTTCGACACGGCCGGGCATGTCTTCTTTTCCGTCGGCGATCGCGGGGTACGCGAGAGTGCCCAGGACCTCGGTTCCCATAATGGCAGTGTGCTTCGACTCAACCGTGACGGCAGCGTGCCGCAGGACAATCCGCTGGTCGATCTCGACGGAGCCCTTCCGGAGATCTGGAGCTGGGGCCACCGCAATATCCAGGGGCTGGCCTATGACGCGCGTGCCGACCGGCTGTGGGCAATCGAGCATGGTCCCCGCGGCGGTGACGAGCTGAACCTGATTCGCCCGGGCCTCAATTACGGATGGCCGGAGGTCTCGCACGGCAAGGAGTACTGGGGACCGGTCCGGGTCGGTGAGGCCCGTGAGCGGGAAGGGGTCGAGTCACCGGTCAAGGTCTATATTCCGTCCATTGCCCCGGGCAGTTTGCTGCTCTATACCGGCGAGGCGATTCCGGCCTGGCGGGGCAACCTGCTGGCCGGATCGCTGGTGCTGCGCCACCTGAACCGCATCGTGCTGGATGAAGACGGTGAAGCGATCGGCGAAGAGCGGTTGCTGACCGACCTCGATGAACGGATCAGGGCGTTGGCCCAGAGTCCGGAGGGTTTTCTCTACCTGTCGACCGATAGCGGTTCGGTACTGCGACTGGTGCCGGCCGACTGAGCCGGCGGCCCGGTTCAGCCCTTCTTTTTCGGCGGCAGTGCGTCGGTAATCGAGCCGTCCACCATTTCCGCGGCAAAGGCAAAGGTCTCGGCCAGGGTGGGGTGGGCGTGCACGGTCTTGCTGATATCCTCGGCATCGGCGCCCATCTCCAGGGCCAGGACCGCCTCGTGGATCAGCTCGCCGGCGTTGGCCCCGCAGATACCGGCACCGATGATCCGGCCGCCGGCTTTGTCGAACAGGGCCTTGGTTGCCCCGATCGCGGCGCCGGCGCTCAAGGCCCGGCCGCTGGCTCCCCAGGAAAACTTGCCTTTTTCGTAGTCCAGCCCCTGTTCTTTGGCCTGCTTTTCGGTGACCCCCATCCAGGCCACTTCCGGGCTGGTATAGGCGACCGACGGGATCGTCAGCGGCGCAAAGGCGACGGTGTGCCCGGCGATCGCCTCGGCGGCGACCTTGGCCTGGTGGGTGGCCTTGTGGGCGAGCATCGGCTCGCCGACCACATCGCCGATGGCATGAATGTTCGGCACACTGGTCTGCAGCTGTTCGTTGACGGTGATAAAGCCGCGGTCGCTGATGGTAATCCCGATCTGCTCCAAGCCGAGATCACGGCTGTTGGGACGACGCCCGACGGCGACCAGCACCGCGTCACAGGCTGCGCTCTGCTCCTTGTTGTCTTCGCCGCTATAGCGCACAATGAGCTCGTCCTTGTTTGCTTCAATCGCGGTGACGCTCGTTTTGGTATGGATGCGGTAGCGTTTTTTCAGTTTGAGGAAAAGCGGCTGCACCAGGTCTTTGTCGGCCGGCGGAATCAGCTGGTCGAGCATCTCGATAATGGTGATTTCGGCACCGAGGGCATGGTAGATCTGGGCCATTTCCAGGCCGATGATGCCGCCGCCGATAATCAGCAGCCGGTTCGGGACCGCC
>CAZUJZ010000357.1:0-2825 GCA_964620665.1 uncultured Desulfofustis sp.
CTCTCCTGGCAGATGGCAGTTGATGAACTGCGCTTCCGGACCGCACATGTCGATCGGCCGCTGGCCGGAACGGGACAGCTCACCGGCACGGCGACCGGCCTGGATGGTGATCTGCAGCTTACCGCCGGCGGGAGCAGCGTGTCGGTGCAGGCGGCAGTCGGCTGGAGCGATGGGGTGAGCTGGAACGGCCGACTGGCGCTTGACGCCTTCGACCCATCGTTATTGGCTGATCTGCCGGGCGGCGCCATCGACGCGGTGCTGTCCAGCCGCGGCAGCAGCGGCGGGCAGCATCTCGATATAGAGGCGAGCCTGGAGCGTCTGTCGGGCCGTCTTGCCGGTTATCAGCTACAGGGCGGGGGCACCGTGACCTATCGGGACGGACGCCTGCTGGTCAGTAACCTGCAGGTCAACAACGGCGCAAATCGGCTCGTGGTCGACGGAACCGTCACCGAGCAGCTGGACCTGCAGATCGTAGTGGAAGGCGCCGAACTGGAGCGGCTCTATGAACCGTTGCGCGGCGATGTGACCCTGTCCGGCCGATTGTCCGGAACCAGAACCGACCCGGTTGTCGACGGCCGGCTGGCGGCAACGGCGCTTCATTACCATGGTTACGGTCTGCAATCCGGTACCGGGACAATTCGTTTCGGCCATGACGGGCCGGAGACGATCGATGTGTTCTTACAGGTCCAGGGCTTGACGGGCGAAGGCCTGACGGCGGAGCACGGTAGTCTGCGGATTGCCGGTTCGCGTAGTGATCACCGGGTTGATCTCGACCTGCGCGGTGCTGCCGGTCACCTGGAGGCAACGCTTGCCGGTGTGCTTACAGAAGGGTGGCGCTGGGCCGGAACCCTGCGAGAAACAGAATTTATTTCAAATGATTATGGCGACTGGCGGCAAAGCGGCGCCGCGGATTGTCTGTTTGCCGCCGACCAGGTGGAGGTCGACGGGCTCTGCATCGCGTCCGGAGCATCCTCTCTGTGTACCGACGCTGCCTGGCGCGCCTCCGGCGACTGGTCGGCCGAGCTCTCTTCACTGCGTTTGGCCCTTGGCGATCTTCATGGCTGGGGCGTTCCGAACTCCCCGCTGGCCGGTACCGTTGAAGGGTCCGTGTCGGTGGCCGGCCGGGGAGCTCTGCTCAAGCGCGCTGCGGGCACGCTCTTTGCCGCCGAACTGGACGTCAATGTCGGTGAGCAAGGCTGGTATCCCGATCTGCACTGGAGCGACAGCCGGCTCGATATCGAGTTGACCGGCGCGACACTGAGCGCCAGGCTCTCTTCCCATTTCAGTGACGACAGCCTGCTCACCGCCCGGCTGGCGATTGACGGGCTCACCGGACGTGATGCCGATTTCGGCCAGCTGCCGATCAGCGGCCGGGTGCAGCTTGAAGATGTCGACCCCGAGCCGCTGGCTCCGTTGACCGATGATTACCTGCTGCCGTCCGGCCGGCTGACTGCCGATCTGAGTATCGGTGGAGAGCTTCGGGCGCCATCGTTGTCCGGTCGGGTCGATTTGGATGATGGCGAGATCGGGTTTCCTGAACTGGGTATCGCGCTGAGCGATTTGCACGGCACCGTGCACGGCCGGGGCGAGCGGTTGACGGTTGAACTGCGCGGCCGATCGGGGAGCGGGACGGCCCGGGGCAGCGGCGAATTGGTGTTTCCGGGCTCCGGTTGGCGCGGCGATTTTCAGATCGAAGGCGATGACTGCCTGCTGGTCGACCAAAGTGAGATGATGATTGTTGCCAGTCCCGAGATAGAGCTGGCCATCGGCCCGGACGGCGGCAGTTTGAGCGGCCGGGTGCATATCTCGGAAGCATTGGTGCAGCCCGAGGAGATGCGTGGCTCGGTGTCGCCGTCGTCCGATGTGGTTTTTGTCGACCAGGGCGAAGAGGCATCGGCCTGGCCGTTTCGGTTCTCCGTCGATATCAGCCTGGGCGAAAAGGTGCGGGTCGAGGGCTATGGGGTGGATGCCATGTTGACCGGTGGTCTCCTCGTCAAGGACACCCCCGACCAGGGGATGACCGGCCGGGGCGAGCTGATGGTCGATAGCGGCACCTTTACCTTGTACGGCCAGCCGTTGCAGATCAGTCGCGGGCAACTGGTGTTTACCGGTGGCATGATCGATAATCCGGATCTTGATATCGTTGCCCGGAAAACGGTTCAGGGCGCCGCCTTCGGTCCGGACGGTGCGGTGGTCGGCGTCAAGGTGAGCGGCAGTGCTCAGAATTATCACCTGGAGCTGTTTTCTCAACCGACCATGGCGGAAAACGATATCGTCGCTTATCTGCTGCTGGACAAACCGATCGCCGCCGCCGGCGACGAGAACAGCCGGGGCATTGTCAATGAGGCGATTACCGCGGTCGGCCTGGCGGCCGGCAACGACATCCTTGGCGATATTACCGGTTTCATGCCGATCGACGACCTGCATCTGGAGGGCAGTGCCGACCAGGGTGGGGCGTCGTTGGTTTTCGGGAAACGCTTGACCGATGATCTGTCGATCAGTTACGATTTCAACCTGTTTGAACATGCCGGCGCCTTTCGGGTCCGCTATGAGTTCGGCCGCGGCTTTTCCGTGCAGAGCAGGAACTCCATCGAGTCGAACGGCGTGGAGTTGCTCTATTCGTTTGAGAACTAGGTCCGGCAGAACCGGTTTCAGTCAAGGGGGAGTACCATGGAACTGCAACAGCGTATTCAGAGCCAGCTGCAGGAATCATTGAAAAAGCGGGATAGCAAGCGGACTGAAGTGATCAGGGTGCTCATCGGTGAATTTCAACGACAGCCGGACAAGCAGCTCAGTGATGACCAGGTCGTCGCCATCATCAAAAA
>CAZUJZ010000358.1:0-2802 GCA_964620665.1 uncultured Desulfofustis sp.
GCCGACTCCAGGGCCGGGATGATGCCTTCTTTTTTCATGGTCAGGTCGAGGGCCTCGATCACTTCCCGGTCGGTGGCGGCCTCGAACCGGACGGTTTTTTTCTCCCAGTGGTCGGCCAGGATCGGCGATACGCCGATATAGTCGAGGCCGGCCGACACCGAATGGGTATCGAGCATCTGGCCGTCGCTGTTTTGCAGGAACATGGTCTTGTACCCCTGGGCGACCCCCGGCGAGGCGTCGTGGCCGCAGAGGCGGGAGGCGTGCTGGCCGCTGTCCAGGCCGTGGCCGCCGGCCTCGACGCCGACCAGTTCGGTGCCGGACTCCCCGAGAAATGAAGAAAAGATGCCCAGCGAGTTGGAGCCACCGCCGACGCAGGCGTAGATCCGTGCCGGCAGACGGCCGTGCTGGCGCAGGATCTGCTCCCGGGCCTCCTGGCCGATGATCGACTGCAGCCACGACACCATTTCCGGAAACGGCGCCGGCCCGCAGGCGGTGCCGAAGACGTAGTGGGTGGTATCCATATTGGTGACCCAGTCGCGGAAGGCCTCGTTGATCGCATCCTTCAGGGTCCGGGAGCCGTCCCGCACGGTGACCACCTCGGCGCCCATTTTCTCCATCCAGAAGACGTTGGGGCGCTGGCGGGCGACGTCTTCCTCGCCCATGTAGATGGTGCAGGAGAAGCCGAATTTGGCGGCCATCGTCGCGGTGGCCACGCCGTGCTGGCCGGCGCCGGTCTCGGCGATGACCCGCGTCTTGCCCATGCGCTTGACCAGCAGCCCTTGGCCCATCACGTTGTTGGCCTTGTGCGCGCCGGTGTGGTTGAGGTCCTCGCGCTTGATATAGATCTGGGCGCCGCCGAAATGACGGGAGAGGTTTTCGGCGTGGGTGAGCGGCGTCGGCCGGCACGAATAGGTCGACATCAACGCGGTGTACTCCTGCCAGAAGGCCGGATCGTTCTTGATCTCGGCAAAGGCGCGCTCCAGGTGAAGAAAGGTCTCGTGCAGTACTTCGGGGATAAAGCTGCCCCCCCACTGGCCAAAATACGTCGTGCTGTCCATAATGTGCTCCAAACGACTGATCCGATGGTCGGCGCCGGCCTCTCCGGCACGCGACGAACTGGTAAACCTACACCAAACGGTCTGCAATCGACAAGTCAGAAAATAGCCCGGCCGGTCGGCGCGCGGTGCTCCGGGAACCGCTGTTTTAAGGCTGTCGGTCCCCCGTGGCCAGGCTCTGGCGGCAGACGGCGGCGAAGTCTTCCGGGTAATGGCCGTTGATAAAGCGCAACTGCGCTTCGCTGAAGGCGCCCGGCGACTGCGGCAGTTTCGGCAGCAGGCTGTAGAGCAGCGGTTGCGCCGTTTCGGCCGAGTCGAACGGTTTCGGGTACTCGATCGTGGTGACCAGGCGGGCGCCGCGTCCGGCCAGGGCGCGTTGCCCAGCGAGCAGGGCGGTGTCGAGTGAGGCGCGGGTGGCCTGGTCGGTCTCCAGGATGTTGCCGGGCCAGTTGCCATCCGGTCCGGGCCGGGTCATGATCTGCAGTTCCCATTGCGAGGTCTGGGCCTTGGGGACAAAGAGCATGACTCGCTCGTCCTGCCAGATCACCAGCTCAGCCTCCCGGTCCCGACGCTCGTCCATGCGGTGATTGGCGGTGATGGCCCGGAGCAGGTCGGGAAAAAATTCGCGGCCGTGCCGGTTGCGGTACTGGGCGACGACCTCGCCGATCATATCGCCGCAGCCAAAGGGGCGCATGGTGCCGCTCGGCTCGCTGCAGCCGCGGTGAAAGGCGTCGATGCGGCGCGGGATCATCGCGAACTGCTGGTGTACCTGCTGGTGCGAGGCGTGCAGGCGATAGCCGGACGGGGCGAAATCAAAGCCGAAGTTCCAGCCCCAGAGCGTTGCCGTCAGATCCGGGCGAGCGGTGTCGAGCCGCGCCAGGATGGCCAGCCGCACTGTTTCCAGGTCAGCGGCAGAGAGCACGGCGCTGCCGATATCCAGGCCGAGCAGCTGGCCGAGCCGGACGTAGCTGCGCTGGTAATAGAGATGGCGCAGGCCGCTGATATCACCCGGTCCCAGGTCACTGACCCGGTAGCGGATCGCATCCTCGGCCATGTTGGCCGCGTAGTGACCGCCGCCGATATAGGAGTTGCGTCGCAGGTATTCGTAGATGTGCGTGTCGCCGTCATGGTGGTCGCCGACGATCTCGCTGTCGCCCTGGGCGCCGGGCCGAATGACCATGGCGATCTTGTAGTCGTCGGGCAGGGCCGGGTTGTTGGCCACCGCTTCAAACAGATCGTGGTCGTCAATGATCGGTCGTCGCGTGGTGGGTGCCTCGCACCGGTAGCAAAGACCGGTCGGCCGGCCGTCATCGTCGTCGGTAAAGGAGCAGCTGCAGCGGGCCAGTCGAACCAAGTCGTCGGGATCGGTGGAGGTGGTGGCCAGGGCCAGCTTCAGCGGTCGCGGCAGGGACTCGATCAACGTCGGCTGCCGGCCGTGCTCGGCCAGCAGCGCCGTCAGCGACACCGGTGGCGGTGGTGGGATCCCGATCCGTTCGGGATCTGCGGCGCTGCGGTCGGCCCAGGCCTTGCCGATATAGGTGGTGCCGCGAAACGGCAGGGCGTTGGCGATCTCGTAGATCCGGTCGGCCTCCGGAACGGCTACGTCACCGCCGGGATAGTTGGCGGTATTGAGCACGTCGTTGCCGTCTTCGCAGCGGCCCAGCACCTCGATTCGGCTGCGTTGGCGCAGCATGCGGACCGTGTAGGAGGGGGAGTGGATGCCATAGCAAAAGGTTCCGTCGGGGGT
>CAZUJZ010000359.1:0-2800 GCA_964620665.1 uncultured Desulfofustis sp.
ATCAATTATATGCCTGTGGTAAAATTTTTCGCATGCCTTGATTTTGAACGAAAATTCAAGTTTTGCAAAAGGCTCAGATAGTAAACGGTATGATAATCGCCGGATCAAGGATTCTGAAAGTGAAAGATTCAGAAACAAACAGCTGTACCATTTTTGCATCGTGATATTCATATCCTATCGAAAAATCGCCACCTACGGAAAGCTCGAGATCTTCATGATCCTGGGGTACAAGAACAGCGCCTTGTATTGCACTGCTGTAGAGAACCTGTCCACCGATGAGATTTTTTATCCGGTTGATCAGCGGATAGCCTTGAACCTCTGAGTTGACCAGTTTCCACGCCTTTTCTCCAGCAACCAGCGAGAAAGGAGCGCTCTGGTGGGCTTCCTGCATCAGCAGTACCGCTTTGGAAAGGGCCTGCATGACCTGACCACCCTCCTTTCCAAAAGGCAGGGGAGCCTGTTCGGAACTCTGGAAAAGCCCTTTGATATTGGCTCCGGCATACCCGTTGTAGACGGCGTTCTCTTCAAAGAGGGCTATTTTCTTCACCGCTTCATCCAGCGGGTCAAGATCGATGTCACGTGCTCCCCGAACAAGGTTATCCAACTCCCATCGGTCGAGACGGAAACCGACCCGCGTTTCAAGAAGCGGTTTGACATTATAAAGGCCGCTTCTGACCCGCTCTTTTTTCTCTTCCTCCAGAAGAGCAAGCCGCCCTTCCGGAACAACGGTATAATCCCAGCCGAACGGCCCTTTCACATGTACCACTTTTCTGGCAGAAAGATGTGTTTTCAGGACCATGGCGGCACGTTCATCAATTTCGCTCCATCCTTCCTGGGGAATAGGGGCAATTTCTCTTTTCAGTATATTCATTGTTTTTCTCCTCTTTACTGGTTTCCGATTATTTCAGGCTTCCTATGCCAAGGCTGTCCGAACCTGAAGAATTCTCTTCTTCCGCCTCTCCCTCTTCAAGGCTTGTAAGGCCCCCTTGGGTAAATAGATAGGTCCGCAATTCTTCATCCCAGACATCCATATTGCGCCGAAGCCACTCAAGAGCCATACAGGCATGCTCTATTTCTTCATCCCGGTTATGGGCAAGAACGGCCTTGAGCTGGGGATCCTGACAGACCGCCACTCTCTGGTTGTACCAGTCTATCGCTTCCAGCTCTTCTTTCAGGCTGTTTATCGCTCTTGAAATATTCCTGGTTTGCTCGTCCAGAAGCTCTATCGGTTCATGATAATTAGACATAATTCCTCCTTCTTTTTTATAGAAATTTATAATTGCAACAGTTCAAAAATAATAAGGATAAGACCTGTGTCAATGAAAGCGAGAGACTTCCTCCTTGAATAATTATGGCCCTCTCGGATGAAACATATTTTCGTGAAGATGGGGGTGCCTGCCCGGCAGAGTGGGTTGTTTCCGGATGGGCGGTGGGAAGCGGAGGACAGGTTAAAACCCGTCCCGCCGTCGGCCGAGATTGACGGCGGTGATATAATCGTCCACGGCGAATTTTCGCCGGCAGCCTTTCTCGTTCATAAAGCGGACCTTGCCGAAGATCGGCCGGCGCGGCCAGGCCCGATCATGCACCCCGCCGATCGACCAGGCGATGCCGGTATAGCCGTTAGCATCCCGGCCGTCCAGGGAGTAGCGGTCGTTCAGGGTAATGGCGATGCGTAGCGCTTCTTCCGGCTCACTGGTCCATTCGAGAATCTTTTTGGCCCAGTACATACGCAGGTAGCCGTGCAGCTTGCCGGTTTCTACCAGATCGCGCTGGCAGGCATTCCAGAGTGCTTCGTGGCTGCCGGCGTTTTCCAGTTCTGCAAGGCTATAGCAATACGGCCGCCGGTCGCCTCGATGCTCATTGAGGCTCTGTTGTGCCCAGGCGGGAAAACCGGCGAAGCGGTCGTAGTCGGGCTCATGGAGGCAGAAATTGTCGGCCAGTTCACGGCGGACGAGCAATTCCTCGAGAAACGCCTGCCGGTCTTCCTCCGCCAGCTTCGCCCGAGAGACTCGCCAGGCAAGGCGCTGGGCGGAGATCTGGCCGAAATGGAGATAAGGAGACAGACCGGATTGTCCGGGGCTGCACGGATCGTTGCGCCGGCTCGCATAGCCCGGCAGTCGATGCTTCAGGGCTGTCTCGATGGCTGCATTGCCGGCCGCCACACCCGGTACCAGCCAATTGACCGGGGCGGCCCGGCGGCCGGCGACCTCGCCGAGCAGGCGGGCCGTGTCCGGCGGCGGCGTAGGAGCCGGGCCGGGGTGCGGATGAGGGATCACCGCCGGAATATCGGTCAGGTAATCGTCGATCAGCCGCCGGTATTTCGGCCGGAAGGTGGCGGCGGCGTATTCCTTCTTGTTCGAGGCAACCCATGCCGGAATGACATTATGGGCGTCGACCTCGATAAACGGCACCTCGATTTCTGCGAGCAAGCGGCGCTGCCAGTGCCGTTTGAGGCGCAACGGGTCGAAATCACCGACCAGCGTGCAGGCATCGATCCGGTGGAGCCAGGGTGGCAGCACCGCGGCTGGCTCGCCGCGCAGCAGCACGAAGCCGATGCCGAGTTCCGTCAGCTGTCGGGCCAGTTCGGCCAGGCCGGTCAACAAAACATGATAGCTGCGCTGCTCGCCGCCGGGGTAATCGGTGACCAGGCAGAAGACCACGACCAGTCCCCGGCTGCGAATCAGCGCCTCCTGCTGGGCGCAGAGCAGGGCCCAGGAACCTTCATTGCCATGCGGGCGGTTTTGGCCGGATTTCCCTCACTGACGGCCGTTTGCGCAGCATTGCTTCTTAAATTTTATCC
>CAZUJZ010000360.1:0-2779 GCA_964620665.1 uncultured Desulfofustis sp.
TGATGTACGAATCGGTTTTGAGGGTTTTGGATTATTCATGGGATAAAGACGGTTTGCAATGGTATCGGCCGGAAGCGTTTACCAGACACTGCCAGTGATGACAGCATTCATTGAGCCGAACGATCCGTCTCTGATTTTCCCCCTTCGCCACATCCATAATCCTAGTCCATCGACGGAGGTGAAGCAACGTTTTAATTGTGCAGTCTCGGTAGCCTTCAGTCCTTACTGGACGGTGGTGATCGACACCTGTGGAGCGTGGTTGCCAAGCGGAGGAGGGGCATGCCCTGTTACCCGCCGCGATCGCCCCGAGTACGTTCTTTGCTGCCAAACAGCGGCCCTGATGAACCCGCTTCCATCAGGATTGATTGTGCGTGAATTCAGCCCCCTCTGCAGAAAAGGCTTTGAGTGATTACGGCCGGGGCGGTATTTTAGAGGTGTCGGCGTACAAAGGGTTGCCGGCGGCAAGGGAGGAGCGCGAAAAAGGGCGGAAAAGCATGTGAGGAAGGGAGCTTATGATTGGTGCCATAGCCGGAGATATCATTGGGTCGGTGTACGAGCATCGCCCGATCAAGACCAAGGACTTTCCGTTGTTCGGTCCGCAGGTGCGGTTTACCGACGACACGGTGCTGACCGTTGCCGTGGCCGCCGCAATCCTTGCCGGTCAGAGCTACATCGATGCCGTGCGTTGGTTTGGTCGACGCTATCCCGATGCCGGATATGGCGGCTCGTTCTTTCGCTGGCTCCATGATGACGACCCGCATCCCTATCGGAGTTGGGGGAACGGCGCGGCGATGCGAGTCAGCCCGGTTGGCTTTGCCTTTGCCACGGAAGACGAAGTTCGCCGGCAGGCCCGGATGACCGCCGCGATCACCCACGATCATCCGGAAGGGATCAAGGGTGCCGAGGCTGCCGCCTTGACCGTTTTTCTGGCTCGCAGTTACTGGGAAAAGGAAGATATCAGAAAGCGAATTACGACACTCTTCGGCTACGATCTGGACCGAAGGATCGATGATATCCGGCCAGCCTACAGCTTTGATATTTCCTGCCAGGGTACCGTACCCGAGGCGATCATCGCCTTTCTCGATGGTGATTCCTACGAGGATACGGTGCGCAATGCCGTTTCCCTCGGTGGCGACAGTGATACCCTGGCCTGCATCGCCGGTGGCATGGCCGAGGCCTTTTACGGCGGCGTGCCGCCGGTGATCCGGGCCCGGGTCGAACAACTGCTGCCTGCAGAGCTCTGGCAGGTGACCACGGCTTTTGCGTCGCGCTATTGCACATGGCGGAGCGCTAGCGGGAAGAATACGTAAACGGAAAAACAAGTCGGCCCAACAAGGAGGCGACAATGCTTGTTTGGATGGCTCAACCGGAGGCGTGGATAGCCCTGAGCACGCTGGTAGCGCTGGAGATTGTTCTCGGGATCGACAATATCGTCTTTATCTCCATTCTTGTCGGGCGACTCCCCGAAGCCCAGCAGAACCTGGCGCGAAATCTCGGCCTGGGACTGGCGATGGTGGCCCGGCTGGCGCTGCTCTTCAGTCTGGTTTGGGTAATGGGCCTGGTCGAGCCGTGGTTTACCGTGTTTGGCCGGGAGATTTCCGGGCGGGATCTGATTCTGATCGTCGGGGGGCTATTCCTGCTCGGCAAGTCGACCCACGAGATCCACCACAGCCTCGAGGTCGTCGGGCATCAGGACAAACAGCCGGTCAGGGCCAAGCTCTTCTCGGTACTGATTCAGATTGCCGTACTCGATATCGTTTTCTCGCTCGATTCGGTTATCACCGCGGTCGGTCTGGTGGAGCACCTGTCGATCATGGTGATCGCCATCATCGTCGCGGTCGGTGTCATGCTGCTCGCCGCCAAGACGATCAGCGACTTCGTCGATGCCAACCCGCCGATCAAGATGCTCGCCCTGTCCTTTCTGCTGTTGATCGGTTTTACATTGGTCGCCGAAGGGCTCGACGTGCATGTACCGAAAGGCTATATCTATTTTGCGATGGCTTTTTCCCTCGGTGTGGAAGTACTCAATATGCAAATCCGCAACAGAAAGGCAGCAGCGGTCATCCATCTGAGCAAGAAAATCGAGTAAAAAAGAAGCTGCCTCATTTTTTTACTGATCAAGCGGATCGAAACCTGCGGGAAACCAGCGCCAGGGCTGCAAGTGCTGCCAGTATTACCGGCAGCGCACCGATGTGTAACAGCGCGTCGGCGATCTTCTCGAGATTGTTCCCGACCACGTAGCCGACCACCAGGAACTGGCCGATGCCGACGATTACTCCGAGGGTGTTGTAGAACAGAAAGGTCGGATAGTTGAGGTGAAAGGCCCCGGCCAGACACGGCACCGTCCAGGAAAGCGGACCGGCCAGACGGGCGAGGAAGACCGCCAGTGGCCCGCGGCGCCGAAAAAACGCGACGCCCTGGGCGTATCCGTCATGGCGCACCAACCGGCCGATCAGCGGCCGGTCGGCCAGTATCTGGAAAAGCCGCAAGCCAAACAGGCGGCCGAGCCAGTAGCTGGCGTTATCGCCGAGAATGCCCCCCGAATAGAGTATCGCTGTCACTGCCCACCAATCCAGTGTTCCCGCCCCGGCCATGATCGCGCCGGCGAGGAAGAAAACCTCGCCGTAAACAAAGAAAGACAGCGGGATCAGCGTTTCGCAGAAGGCGCCGAGAAAGATCACCAGATACGCGGTGTCCCGGTGGTTGGCAAGCAGGCAGAGCAACTCGGCCGGCGAGGTGAGGTCAGCGAACGACATGGTAGGCTCGTTTGCGTTTCAGG
>CAZUJZ010000361.1:0-2776 GCA_964620665.1 uncultured Desulfofustis sp.
CTGCCGGCCGGGTTCTTCTGGAGCGGTGACGTGGCAGCCCGCCGCCTTACCGGCACGCTGCGCCCGGAAACGGGCATCATCCACTGCCAGACGGCCCCGGAGGCGTTGATCAAAGAAAAACGTTTTTATCGGGACCCGGCAGGGAATATCGATCTGTATGACGCATTCTGGCGTGCCGGCGGCGCGGAGGGGGACACTCACGAACAAGCGGGTGTGGCGCACCCACTTCTCGTCTACGCGGATCTGCTCGCCAGCGGAGACGCGAGAAATATCGAGGCGGCACAGGAGGTCTATGAACGGTATCTCACTCGACGTGTCCGGGAGGATTGACCCGGCCACCATCGAGCTCTATGAACAGCTGGTGAATGCGGCCGTGGCGGTGGGTGTCAGGATCTTTGTCGTTGGTGCAACGGCGAGGGACCTGCTGCTCGAACGGGCCTACAACATTCGTCCGTATCGGGCTACCGAGGACATCGATATCGGGGTCCGGGTCGATAACTGGGGTGAGTTTCAGGCACTGAAGCAGGCGCTGCTGGCAAGCGGCAGCTTTGCCCCGGATCGGCGGTTGGAGAGACTGCTGTATCGGGACCTGCACCCGGTCGACATCATCCCGTTCGGTCCGATCGGCGGGACAGCGCAGGAAATCACCTGGCCGCCCGATGACGCGATCGTCATGAAGCTGGCAGGTTTCGAAGAGGCGTACCAGGCAGCTATCACCGTGTGCCTGCGGGCTCGACCGCCCCTGGAAATTCGGGTCGCTTCGCTGGCCGGCGTGGCCGTATTGAAATTCTGTGCCTGGCAGGAACAAGGGGCTGCCGGTGGGAAAGACGCGCAGGACCTGGCCATCGAGCGTTCCTGATTTTGTTCTTGTAATACAAAAGTGTCTCCACGTCGTCAGCCAGTTTTTTGCAGAGCTTACGAATCGGCAAAGGGATTGTTGGTTTGCAAGAAAGTGCTTACCGATGTTCTCCCCGTCGGGCAGCAGCGGGCACTGCATGATTTTTCCTCTCAAAGGGAACTGCACTTCGCCTGCTTCTACGAAGTTTGCGATCTGGCGGATAGCTGAGCCAAGATATTTCTTTGTAAAAACGAAGAGATAACCTATTAATTGCACGGTAACATCTGATAGTTTACTTGACGGAAAACGTGTTACACAATGAGAAAGACATAATCGTATCGGCAGCCAACGGCCTCTTGTCGTCCGTCTGGTAAAGCCATGGAAGTCTGCCGACCAAGCAGATTTTCGCGGCACAATCACAACAACTTCGATAAACTTGTATCGACTTATACATACTTATATTTAAAAATTGGTATAACTTTGTATAATTTGATATAAGAGAGGACGCATGGACCCGATACGAAACCCCTTTTCACCTGGCGCGGGAACTCCGCCGCCCGAGTTGGCCGGCCGTGACACCATTCTCGAGCAGGCGAGAGTATTGCTGGGGAGGATCAAAGCTGGCAGGCCGGAAAAAAGCATGCTGCTGACCGGCCTGCGCGGTGTTGGCAAGACCGTCCTGCTCAACGAACTGGAGCGTATCGCCCAGGGCGATGGCTACCGCACTATCCTGGTGGAGGCTCACGAAGGCAAGTCTCTGGCGGTTTTGCTCGCCCCACAGCTGCGCCGGCTGCTGTTCGATTTGGACCGGATTGCTTTGGCCGGTGACCGGGTGAAGCGTGGTCTTGCCGTCTTGCGTAGTTTTGTCGGCGCGATCAAGATCACTGTCGGAGAAGTTGATATCGGCCTGGATATTGAACCGGAACGTGGCACGGCTGACAGCGGCGATCTTGAAGTCGATCTTCCCGAAGTGTTTGTGGCCTTGGGCGAGGCGGCCCGGGAGCGAAGGACCTCCATTGCCTTGCTGATTGATGAAATCCAGTATTCCCGTGCCATGGAATTGAGCGCCCTGATTATGGCGATGCATAAGATGCAACAACGACAGTTGCCTGTGGTGCTGATTGGCGCCGGTTTACCTATTCTGCCCGGTCTGGCCGGGGAGTCCAAGTCCTATGCGGAGCGCCTGTTTCATTTCCCGGAGATCGGTCCACTGCGGCAGGCTGATGCTTTCAGGGCGCTGCAGGAGCCGGTCAAAGCGGCCGGGGTGAAGTTTGCTCCCGATGCCCTTCGGGAGATTTTCCGGATGACCCAAGGATACCCGTATTTTTTGCAAGAATGGGGGTATCAGGCCTGGAATCAGGCGACAGCAACACCCATAAGCCTGCAGGTGGTGCAACAGGCCAGTGCCCTGGTTGCGGAACGGCTGGATGAAAATTTTTTCAGGGTCCGTTTTGATCGGCTCACCCCTGCCGAGAAGCTGTTTTTGCGGGCCATGAGCGAGTTGGGCAGCGGTCCTTACCGGACCAGCGATGTTGCGGAAAAGCTGGGGGTACAGATTGGAAAACTCGGGCCAAGGAGGGCGGGGCTGATAAAAAAGGGGATGATCTACAGCCCGGCATATGGCGACATAGCGTTTACGGTGCCGCTGTTTGACCAATTCATGCGCCGCGCTCTGCCGGTATTTCCTCCATGATAATCATAAATTGTCATGGAGCCGGGAACCATGTGCATCTTCTTGGTAATTCGACGGTCACCGTCAACAGAGCGATGAATCTTCTGGGTATTACATATGTACGTGCCTACAGCCTTATCGCAGCTCTTGTTGATGTGGGTATTCTGCAAGAGATGACCGGTTGTCACCGAAATCGGACTTTCATCCTGAAACGATACATCGACATTTTCAGGGATGAAAATTAAAATGAGCGGTTTCTTGTTATT
>CAZUJZ010000362.1:0-2751 GCA_964620665.1 uncultured Desulfofustis sp.
GCCTTATTGCATGCAGTGGCAGTGGTTAAGGCCGGTGTTTTTTCAGTACTCAAGATCTCAGTTTATATTTTCGGCATTGACACGCTGCTGCTTCTGCCGACGACAGATGTGCTGCTTTATCTGGCCGCGGCGACCGTTATTCTGGCCTCACTGACCGCGATGCGTCAAGATAATCTGAAGGCTCGTTTGGCTTACTCGACGGTCAGTCAGCTCAGTTATATCACCGTTGGTGCCTTGCTGGCCACCGGTGCCGGTGTCCTGGGCGGCGCCATGCATATCGCCATGCACGCGTTGGGCAAGATTACGCTGTTTTTCTGTGCCGGGGCGATCATGGTGGCGGCGCACAAGACCGAGGTCAGTCAACTCGACGGTCTGGGGCGACGTATGCCGATCACGATGGCCGCTTTTTTTATCGGCAGCCTCAGTATCATCGGTCTGCCGCCCTGTGGCGGTACCTGGAGCAAGTGGTACCTGATGATCGGTACCATTGATACCGGGAAATGGGTGATCATGGCGGTGTTGATGCTCAGCTCGTTGCTCAATATCGCCTATTTGTTGCCGATCCCTATCCGGGCATTTTTCTGTGAAGATAAACACCAGGAAGAGGTGGAACAGGGAATAAAGGAAGCGCCGTGGCCATCGGTACTGGCTCTTTCGGTAACCGCTATCGGCTGCCTGCTCCTGTTTTTATTCCCGCAACCTCTGCATGAACTGGCTTCTTCGTTTCTTGAAGCGGCGGGGGTCAACTATGGCAGATGAAAAACGCTATTTTTTCGACGAGCCGAAAAACGTCAGGCTGGTGCTCTACGCACTGTATGGCTGCTGCGCTTTTTTATTGCTTATCGATTTTTTTATCCATAGGCATGTCATTCATAATTGGGAGCGGCTGATCGGCTTTTATGCCATCTACGGATTTGTTGTTTGCACGTTTATCGTACTTGGAGCGAAAGTATTGCGCACCGTGTTGATGCGTGGCGAGGATTATTATAAGCGGGAGGAGAGGCAGGCGAAGACAAATGAGGGACGAGAGCCGGGAGATGCCTGATGGCGTGGTCTGATATTCCATGTTTTTTGCCGTTTTTTCTTGCTGCTCTTGTGGCACTGGTGACGCGTGGCCGTCTGCGTTCCGTGTCTATGCTCGTTATTATCGCTGTCAGCGGTTTGAACCTATGGCTTTTTGGTCCGAACGAATTCGAGATTCGCCTGCAGTTATTCGGGTTCGAGTTGGTCCCTTATCGAGTAGACAGACTCAGCCTGCTCTTCGGTTATATCTTCCATATTGCAACATTGATTGCTGTTTTGTTCGCACTGCACCTGCGTGACACAACACAGCACGTCTCCGGTTTGATTTATGCCGGGAGTGCCGTTGGCGCCGTTTTTGCCGGTGATCTGCTGACACTCTTCATCTTTTGGGAGCTATTGGCCGTTTCCTCGACGTTTCTGGTGTGGGCCCGTCGTTCCGAGGACTCGTACGCGATCGGTATGCGGTACCTCATTATCCAGGTGCTGTCAGGTGTTGTTTTGATGGCCGGCGTATTGATGTACGCCTCCTCGACTGGTTCACTGGAATTTTCTTATCTCGGAACCGGACATTTAGGCGGTTGGTTGATTTTACTGGCATTCGGTATCAAGGCTGCATTTCCGCTGCTGCATACCTGGCTCGTCGATGCCTACCCGGAAGCAACTCCCACCGGTGCGGTGTTCCTGAGCACCTTTACGACGAAAACGGCTATTTACGTTCTGGCACGCGGGTATCCCGGGACGGAGTTGTTAATATACGTCGGTGCGGTGATGGCCTGCTTCCCGATTTTTTATGCGGTGATCGAGAACGATATGCGGCGGGTGTTGGCCTATAGCTTGATCAACCAACTCGGCTTTATGGTTTGCGGTATCGGTATCGGCACTGCTCTTGCGATCAATGGTGCGGTTGCCCACGCTTTTGTGCATATCATCTATAAAAGCCTGCTCTTTATGTCGATGGGAGCGGTGCTCCATATGACGGGGAAAATCAATGCGACCGATCTTGGCGGACTCTACAAAACCATGCCGAAGACTACGATATTATGCATAATCGGTGCGGCATCCATTTCCGCCTTTCCCCTTTTCAGCGGATTTGTCGCAAAGTCCTTGATCATGTCTGCGGCGTTAAAAGAAGGATTTGATTGGATTTGGCTGGTGCTGTTGCTTGCCTCGGCCGGTGTTTTTCATCATGCCGGCATCAAGATTCCCTATTTTGCCTTTTTTGCCCACGATTCCGGGATACGTGTTTCCGAACCGCCCAAAAATATGCTCATGGCCATGTCCATCGCGGCATTCCTGTGTATTTTTATCGGAATATTTCCATCTCTGCTCTATACGTTGTTGCCGTTTGACGTGTTATACACACCATACGATATCACGCATGTCCTGGCCCAGACCCAGCTTCTCTTTTTTTCAGCCTTGGCTTTTGTCTGGTTGAACCTGAAAGGACTGTATCCGCCGGAGCTGCGCTCTGTCGTTCTCGACGCTGACTGGTTTTACCGCCGGCTCGGTAAACGCCTGGTGACTCAGGGTGGTGCCTGGCTCCGGGATATCGACCATCAGGTTCGAAAAGCGGTACTTGACCAATTTCATAATCTCCTGGTGTTTCTCGCCCAATTGCACTTTCCGTCCGGAAAATCGTCGATCACCAGACCAACCGGCCATATGGTCATCTGGGTGGCCGTGTTGCTTGCCGTATATCTCTGGTTGCTGTTAAGCTTTCCCTATTGA
>CAZUJZ010000363.1:0-2737 GCA_964620665.1 uncultured Desulfofustis sp.
ACATAACCATCTTCCACCATCCATCCTTCATAGGCACCGGCGTTGGCCGCCTGTTGTTTGGCCATGCACTGCCCGAGCAGCGAGATAGATTTGATGTCCCGTCTCTTCCAGCGGATGTCATCGACGGTCACCACGGAAACGCCGGTTTTGGCCAGCGGATTATCCACAAGTGCTTTCTTGAAGGCAAAGGCCAGACAACACGGCTCAACACGGGGATAGGCAAAGTCCCGCATCGCCACGCCGCGGGTAACCTGCGTATAAACACCCCCTTCCTCAATCTCATTGCGGCGCATCACTTCATCAAGGATATCGAGGTAACGTTCTTCGCTGTATGGCCAGGGGATTTCCACCGCCGCCAAACTGTTTTTCAAGCGAATCAAAAAATTTTCCCGATCGACCAGTTTGCCGTCAATGACGGGAAGCACTTCGTACACGCCATCGCCGAACAGATAACCGCGATCGAACACCGAAACCCGAGCGTGCCCGGCCTCGACAAATTCTCCGTTAAGAAAGACTATTCCATCCATTGATGCCTCCTGGCTTATGGGAACCTTATGGTTTTGATAGTTACTTGTGCCCATGTAACACAATATGTAACGACAATCACGGCAATAGTTCTCGCGCAAGAAATCCGCTAACGACAACCGATGTGGTATTGGTCTGCCCGACCTGCATCCTCCACCTCATTGGTTAAAATCTCGTTAAAACCACCCGGTCCATCTTGTCAACACGGTCCGGAGGCGATACATGTCCAGGCAGAGAGGCACATAAAAGAGAGCTAACAGCGTGAATCGTTCAGATGACATCACCGCCGGCACAGCCGGCAGCAACACCCGATGACACTCGACCGCTCTGATTAACTTCTGGAAATATATCAGGCAGATCCATTTCAATGAGTTCCCCCTCGCCACGCGCACTCTTCGCCATCAGTTCCCTCGGCCTGGGACATGCCAGCCGCTCCCTGGCAGTGCTGCGCGCGTTCCTGCGCCGTGGTTATAGCGTCACCGTGATCTCCACCGGCGGGGCCTTGTCGTATCTGCGCAGCGAACTCGTCGATGAAGAGCGCGTCACCTATCACGAGATGGTCGATTATCCGCCCCTTGAACGAGGCAGTGGCTGGCGATTCTACTGGTACCTGCTGATCGACCTGGTTCGTACCTGGCTGCTGATCCGCCGGGAGCACCGCGCCATCCGAGAACAGGCAGCCGGCTACGATATCATCGTCAGTGACGGTCGTTACGGTATCCGCACCCGGCTCGTACCGAGCTTCATCATCACCCACCAGCTCGCTTTCAGCCCGCCGCGCGGGCTCAGTGCGTTCTTCCGGCTGAGCAAATATCTCAATCTGCTCGCCCTGCGCCGCTTCGATGCCGTCCTTATCCCCGATTTCCCGGATCCCCGCCACAACCTGAGCGGCCGACTCGCCCACTCGGTCAACCCGCTGAACATCCGCCATCACTATATCGGCATCCTCTCGTCCTACCAACGACACAATACCGTCGCAGACATCGACTATCTGTTCATCATCAGCGGCTACCTGCAAGAGCACAAGGACGCGTTTATCCGCAGACTGCTCGACCAGGCCGTCACTCTGCCGGGCCGCAAAGTCTTTATTCTCGGCCGGGATGAGGACAACACCGAACTGGTCGACGCTTACCGCAGTGCCGATCTGCAGATCTACGGCATGGTCAGCGGCAGCCGCCGTCAGGAACTATTCAACCGTGCCGGAACGGTGATCTCCCGGGCCGGCTACACGACGGTCATGGATCTGGTCGAGCACGGCAAACGGGCCCTGCTCATCCCGACGCCGCATCAAACTGAACAAGAGTACCTGGCCGCCTTTCTCGGCGGTCGCTCCTATTTTACCTGTCGGGCTCAATCCGGCCCGCTCGATCTCCGCAAGGCCCTGGCGGAAACCAAAACCACTGTGCCGTTTGCTGCTCCCTGGCGTACCAAGAAGGCGCTGCGCCTGATCGACAAGGTGATCCAGCCGCTGTGCTACCGCCATCGCTTTACCATCATCGTCCCGGCTCACAACGAGGAAACCGAATTACCGGCAACCCTTGGAGCTCTGCTCGATCAGCACTATCCTGCTGACCGCTACGAAATCATCGTCGTCGAAAACGGCTCAACCGACGCAACCCTGGCCATCGCCCGCTCGTTTGCCGTCGATCCCCGGGCGCAAGGCAGGGTGACCGTGCTGCAGAGTCCCCGCGGCGTCTCGGCGGCAAAAAACGCGGGCCTGCGTGCTGCGGGCCGGGAGACGGAATGGCTGCTCTTCTGCGACGCCGACACCCGCCTCGGCCCACACCTGCTCAGTCATCTCAACACCTGGCTCAATCGCTGCGGCAGCTCGGTCAGCGTCGGCACCGCCCGGATCAGCCCCCGCCGGGGCGCCACGGTCTACGCCACGGTCTGGTTTCGGCTGTTCAACCTCGTTCACCGGTTTACCAAGACCTCCTTTTCCCTGCAGTTCGCCCGAGCCGCCGTCGCCCGCCAGATCGGCTTTGCCGAAGACCTGCAACTGGCCGAGGATCTGCTGTTCATCCGGGGCTGCCTCCGCCACGGCCGGTTCTTTTATCTGCCGTCCGACCAGGTAACCACCTCGACCCGCCGTTTCTCCGCCAACGGCTACCTGCGCCAGGCCCTGCGCTGGAGTTTCGAAGCCCTGCTGCCGTTGAACCTGAAACGCAAACGAGCCTACCATGTCGTTCGCTGACCTCACCTCGCCGGCCGA
>CAZUJZ010000364.1:0-2737 GCA_964620665.1 uncultured Desulfofustis sp.
ACCGTCGCGACCCGACCCATGTGGTATTCTATCGCGCGACAACGCTACACTATATCGCCGACCCGGCAAAGCTTCCGTCGTTATGCAGGGTGTCGACTTCAAGTTCGTCGCGCTGTCCCTGAATGTCTACGGGCAACTGGAAGTTTCTGTATGATGGTTTTGGCCTGGTAGCCAGAACTCTGAAGCGGCTCGAATAAGAACGAAAAGTTTTGAAAGTGTTTCCGGGGATAAAGTTGAACCCCCACGCCGATGCATCGTCCGGACACTCCGCGCTCCAGATATCGGTGCACTGGATCGAGAGAAGCGGAGTCAGCAGATCGCCGTTTTTTTTCTTCCGGTAAAGGCCGCGGAGCTGATCAAGTGTCGGTAGGCTCCACTTCCCGCCGCCCACTGAAAGTTTGCGCACCCAGCGGTCCGCTTCGAACCAGCTGAAATTCTCATTTGGACCGGCATACCACTCGGTACAGGTATAGCAATCGCAGACAATACCATTGTCATAGCCCACATACCGGCCGTCACGTGAAACGATGCGCGGTGGCCGCAAAGGCATTGACATAATTCGTTTTTCCTGAAATACCATGCCCTCGGATTCACGGATAGACTCTTCGCTGATGCGGTCCATAATGTTCCCTGATCTGATAGTGTTCGCAATCGTTTTCTAATACGAATTATCGGTACTTATCGTAATAATATTAAGCGAAAAATCAGTTTCTGGCGCACCGCCTGTGGTCAAATACACGATAATGTGCTCCGACACCGATTCAAAGACTTCAGTCCTTGAACCTCTCCAGATTTATAAATCCCATGGGGAACTTGAAAAATTAGGAATTTCATTCAAGATCGAAACGTGTAAGAACATTTTGTAGCAGGCATATAAGTAATATTCCACAGGGAATATTATATTCTGCAGAAACAGCAGTACTCTTTTAAAGAAACCTATTGTTCCGACTGATTTATAAAGGCTTGGTTGACGACATTAACGGGCTTCCCACTTAAAAATGCTTCAATGTTTTTTGCTATTCCGGACATCAAACGTTTACGGGCCGCTAACGTGCCCCAGGCCATATGCGGGGTAATATACAGATTAGGTGCTTTTAAAAGCGGATTATCTGGCTTAATAGGTTCTTCAGAAACGGTATCCACTACCGCACCAGCCAGAATATTTTGAGAAAGGGCGGCAGACAAATCAACTTCGTTGACCAAACCACCTCTGGCAGCGTTGATAAAAAATGCTGACGGTTTCATTTTTGACAGCATGCTCATGTCAACGAATTTATGATTGTCCTCAGTCAAAGGGCTATGGACCGAAACGAAATCCGATTCGTGAAAAAGTTTGTCAAGATCACAGAACTCAAAATTATCATAGCCGGGTGGTGTTCCTTGGTAGGGATCGTACGCCAGGACGCGCATGCCAAAGGCATGAGCTAATTCTCCTACCCGTTGTCCGATTCTTCCAAAACCAACGATACCGATTACGGTGCCTCTCAATTCAATCAAAGGCCGTTTCCAAAAGCACCAATCGTCTGCCGTCGACCATTCCCCATTGCGGACCGCTTCGGCATGTATGGAAATATTGTGCGCCAAGTGTAAAATGGCTGAAAAGACATATTGTGCAACCGTATCCGTGCCGTAAACAGGGATATTGGAAACCGGTATGTTTCTTTGACCCGCTGTCTTGATATCGACGCAATCATAACCTGTAGCGGCCATGGTTATAAATTTCAACTGGGGGAGCTGCTGAATCGTCACACCATCGAGAGGAGTCTTGTTAACAATGACGACATCAGCGTTACGACATCTGTCAGTGACTTCTATAGATTCTGTTCTGTCGTAAACTGTAAGATTTCCCAGTGCTGATACCTCATCCCAGGAGATATCTCCAGGGTTCAAGGTAAAACCATCTGTTGCTACTATTTCCATGATATCACCTGGCAGTTTTGATAATTTCGAGAATCGTTTCGAGATGGCTTGCGTTACCGAGAATTGTTTTTTGATCGCTCCGATTCCATATATATACTCGCGAGCGACAGATGGTCTCTTGCTTATCAGTACACCGCAAACTCTTACGCATAAACCGCTTTCTCAAGCTGAGGGCATCAATATACCTCTGAGGCATCCACACACAAACGTAATAAACACCATCCCTGCACATCAAATAGGCCGGAATGTGCGGCATAAAAAAAATCCACTGATGGAATGTATCACAGTTATCCCGTGATTTGTATCCCATTCAGTGGATTATATGTGGGAGTGATCCCTAGCTATTTGAAATCACTATGTAACTGGTGGCGATGCAGGGACTTGAACCCCGGACTCTGCGGATATGAGCCGCATGCTCTGACCAGCTGAGCTACATCGCCATTGTGCAAAGGTCACAATTGATACATCATTGTCTTTTGGGTGTCAACCATTTCTTGGCCGGAACCGCCCTGTTTCTGGCCTGCCCGGCATTCAACGGCTGGAAACAAAACAGGGGGACCGCACAAGCGATCCCCCTGGGGTTACAACATCCGGGTGAAACCGGAGGAACTGCGGGAGGGCATTACATCATGCCGCCCATTCCTCCCATGCCGCCCATGCCGCCCATGCCGCCCGGAGGCATGCCGCCACCGCCGCCATTGTCCTTCTCATCCGGAATCTCGGCGATGACTGCCTCGGTGGTCAGCAGCATGGCTGCTACCGAAGCGGCGTTCTGCAAGGCAGTGCGGGTCACCTTGGCAGGATCGATGACACCGGC
>CAZUJZ010000365.1:0-2672 GCA_964620665.1 uncultured Desulfofustis sp.
ATTATCCCTGGGGGCTGCTCCTCGGTTTCGGCCTGTTCGCCATGGTACCGCTGTCAGCCTCCGGGTTTTTGCTGAGTACTACGGTGGAAATCTTCCACCGCAAGGACTTTCAGCCGATCGAGCGACTGGCCCTGCTCAACGGGCTGCTCGGCTACTTCTTCGCCGTCGTCTACCTGCTCGTCGACCTCGGTATGCCGTGGCGACTGACCTATCCGATGGTCGTCTCGTTCGGCCCGGCCGCCGTGCTCTTCCTTGTCGCCTGGCACGTCGCGACCTACCTGTCCGTCCAGGTCGCTGAAATGGTGCCGGCCTTTGCCGAATGGGCCGGCTGGCCGGCGGCCAAACGCTGGATCAAGAGCATCGCCCTGGGCCTGACCATTGCCGGGATCATCCTGTCCACGCTGCACCAGGGTGCGCTCGGCGCACTGTTCACCTACGCCCCGGCCAAAATCCACCCGTTGTGGATCTCGACCGAATTCCAGTGGCTGCATTTCTTCTGTTCATCCATCTTCGCCGGCCTCTGCATGGTCATCATCGTCTCGACCCTGCTCAAGCATTTCATGACCTGGCGCTGTGACACACGCTTTCTTGACAACCTCGACCGGATCACCATCGGCCTGGCCAAAGGCTCCGCTTATGCAATGATCACCTACCTGGTGATCAAACTTGTCGCAATCGCCCACGATCAGGAATGGCAATACCTGATCACCGGCTGGGGGGCCTACTATCTCCTTGAGTTGGGGGTCGGCGTCATACTGCCGATGGTGCTGTTCGCCCGCGGTGTCCGTAATCACAATGTGCCGATCCTGCGTTTCGGAGCAGTCATTGCCGTTCTCGGCATCATCTGGAACCGACTCAACACCGTTATGGTCGCCTACAACTGGCAGTATTACCAGGAACTGCCGACCTGGCAGGAAACCTGGATCGTCTTCACCGTACTGGCCTTCTATTTCATCATCTATCGCTTTATCCTCTATCGCCTGCCGGTCGTCTTCACCTGGAAGCAAGCCTGATCACAACGCGCCGGAACCGTATTTTCTTCGGTTCCGGCGCTTTTTTGCCTTCGTCTATCCAGAACAATACCCGACAATTGTGTGGCAGCGGCGCGACACATTGCCCGCCGGGCGCCACAGGTCTGTGGTACGACGCGACAGCCGCTTCTCCCCATCTTCAGCCATGCTCTCACGAATGCGATTTTTTCACATAATTACAATTACATAAAAAGAAACAAACAATACGCACAAAGTCGTTTCCTGGCATCATTGGTGCAATACCACCAGTAAAGAAAGCCCACCATCCACAACTCGCTTACAGGAGGATGCCATGAAAACGATCGTCACCACCAACAGCCGGACTGAAACCGATCTGCAGCACGAAGTGTCGGGTTTTCTGTTCACCGTGGTCTCGGCCTCGGCCCTGATTATCGGAATCTGGGGCGTTGCCTGTCTGGTCGCCGGACTGGTCAGCGGCGGCTTCATGTCCCTGGTCAAAGGATACCTGACCGCAATCACCGGAATGTAGCACAGCCCATCATCACTGGAGGAGTAACAGATGAAAACCAGTCCCTCACGAGTCATGTTGAACACATCGCTGGTCTTCGGCAGCCTGGTCGGTCTCTGGGCGCTTGCCGCCCTGATCGGTGGTCTGCGCCAGACCGGCTGGCAGGTTACCGAACTCCTGCGCCAATACATGGTGGCCACCGGGATGATCCAGCCGTTTCACACCCTGGTCGATTTCTACAGCCACATCAAAGGGGTCGAGTACCTGATCTGTGTCGCCTTCTTCGTCGCCTTCCCGTTGTTTTATCGCTATGTCAACGAAGAACGCAAAGAGGTACGCACGGAGAAATGATCATCATCCAACCGGGCCGCCTCGACCTGGTCGATCCGTGTGATCACCAGGTCGGCCGCGGCAAAATCATGTCCCTTTGACCAGGCACTCGGCACCGCAACCACCTGCAACCCGGCACGTTTGGCCGCCCGCACCCCTGATTCGGAATCCTCAAACGCCAGACACCGGCCGGGCGGCAGGTCGAGCATCCGGCAGGCCTGCTGATAAATATCCGGAGCCGGCTTTTTCCTGTCAACCATATCACCGCCCACCACCACCTCGAAATGATGATCCAAGGCATGCACCTGCAGGATCTTCTCCAACTCGAGCAGATGCGAAGACGACGCAACCGCCAGGCGGCAGCGCTCACCGAAACGCTGCAAGACCGTCCGCACCCCCGGCAGCACGCTGAGTTGCGGAATCATTTCCAGATAGCGCGCCTGTTTGCGATGCACCAGCTCGTCCACATCAATGTGCAGCGACGCTGCGGCGATGAAATCCTCGGCCACCTTTTCGTTGCTGGTGCCGACGTAGGCAAGGAACTGCTCCCAGGGAAAAGACGAAACGCCATGGTCGGCCAGGGTCTGCTGCCACGCCTGGTGATGGAGCGGCTCCGAATCGACCAGCGTGCCGTCCATATCGAAAATCACTGCCTCTATCATCCTGTTCCTCCTGTCAATGGAGCCATCCCCGGTTATCCAGCCTTATACCAATATATCCCCCCTGACCGGAGGTCACAACGAACGATGAAAGTCGCCATCTTGGTCGGACGGTCTGGCCGGCCCTTCCTCCGGCTGCTGCGCTGCGGCCTGATCGGCTGGCCTCCGAGGCCGGCAGACAGG
>CAZUJZ010000366.1:0-2663 GCA_964620665.1 uncultured Desulfofustis sp.
GCACGGCATCCAGGGCCGGGTGTTCAACAAACTGGTTGACGGAAATCAGATACGAATCAGCGCCATGGACCTGGCCGGCCAGGACCAGACAGACTCCGAGAACCATTGCCTTCAGTCGATTCATAACACTCCTCCGATAGGTGTCCATCGTTGTCACAGACTGACGCTGCTCATCATGGGCGGTATACGGAAGAAAACAATAGCCCTAAAACGAATCGAGGGCAAGCACTCTTGCCGTTGCCGCCCCGACCCACACTGCTGCGATCAGACTTCGGCCGGAAAAGCGGGCTCAGGAGAAATCATTGCGTAACTGACGCACGGTTCGAAAAACCGACAACGGCGCATGATCGGTCAAGCCATATCTGGCCGCCAATGTGCCGATCAGCTCACGCTCCTGCACCCGGAGAAACGGATTGGTCTGCACTTCCTCGGCCACGGTTGACGGACTTGACGGCCGCTCGGTCCGCCGCAATTCGGCAACCGCCTTCATCCGCTCGGCAAGAGCGACATTTTCAGGCTCCAGCTGCTGCGCGAAACGCAGGTTGACCATCGTGTATTCGTGACCAAAATAGAGGTGGGACTGATCACCGCAGGCGACGATTTTCGCCAGCGAGTCGACCATCTGGGCGGCCGTACCCTCGAACAGACGCCCGCAACCGGCACCGAACAGGGTATCGCCGACGAAGAGGTGTTCGCCGAATCGATACACGACATGGGTTGTCGTATGTCCCGGCGTATGCATGATACTGCCCTGCAGCCCGCAGACGGAGAACTCACCGTCGTCGTCGAGCAATTCATTGAGCATCGGGATGCGCTGCCGATCCTGCTGGAAACCGATAACGCGAAGATCGGAAAACTCGTCGAGCAACTCATCGATACCGCCGACATGATCCTGGTGATGATGGGTACACAGGGCCGCCGTCAGTCTCAGGCCGCGGCCTTGCACTTCGCGCAGCACCGGCCAGGCCTCGGCCGGATCGACCACCGCCGCCTCACCGGTCGCACCGTTGACAATCAGGTAGGCATAGTTATCGAAGAGACAGGGAATGGTAATCACGTCCATGGTCGACTCCGTTTCGTTGTTGTGGAGTGTCGGCAACGTTTCCGATACCGTTCTTGCCTGCTGCCGATACATTTGTTACACCATAACCAATAACGTTCTCTTTTCCAGCTCTCAGAACACTTCCCTGGCAGCCAATGATCTATCGACGTTTCGGCAAGACCGGCCTGGCCATGCCGGTTCTCAGCTTCGGCTGCATGCGCAGCATGCACGCCTGGCATGATGATCCGGCCAAACCGATCCCGGCAGCGGCCCAACAGCAACTGACGGCCATTGTCGGGCAGGCCCTGGCCCATGGTATTACCCATATCGAGACCGCCCAGGGCTATGGTTCGTCGGAGCGCCAGCTCGGCTCGATCCTCCGCGACCTGCCGCGCCGCAGCTATCTGCTGCAGACCAAAGTGGCTCCTTATGCCGATCCGGATCAATTCACCGCCACGGTCATCCAATCTCTGAAGCGGCTACGGGTCGATCGCCTCGACCTGCTGGCCATCCATGGTATCAATGACCATCGCACGCTGTGGCAGTCCTGCCGGAAAAACGGCTGTCTGGCCGCCGCCCGCCGACTGCAGGACCGTGGTATCGTCGGCCATATCGGCTTCTCCGGTCATGCGCCGCTGGAAGTGATCAGGGCAGCGGTGGAGCACGAGGAAGACGGCGGCTTCGACTATCTCAACGTCCACTGGTACTACATCTTCGATGTCAACCGACCGGCCATCGAGGCCGCCGCAGACCGGGACATGGGAATCTTTATCATCAGCCCGACCGACAAAGGCGGCCGGCTGCACCACCCGAGCAAATCGCTGCGCAAGCTCTGCAGCCCGCTGTCACCGATGCTCTTCAACGATTTCTGGTGTCTGCACCAGCCCGGCGTCTGCACCATCAGCATCGGTGCTTCGACACCGGAACAGTTTGCCGAACACCTGCAGGTACTGCCGCTGCTCGAGCAACAATCGACGCACCTGCTCGACGAGATCGACGGCCGGTTGCGCCGGGCCATGGCAGCGGCAACCGGCAACGAGCGGCCGGATGCCCACTGGCTACGGATGCCGTCCTGGGACAACGCCCCCGGCCTGATCAACCTGTCGATGGTTCTCTGGCTCTACAACCTGCTGCATGGATGGGGAATGAAGGATTACGCCCGAACCCGCTACCGGATGCTGGGCCAGGGCTCGTCATGGGTCCCCGGCAACCATGCCGGATCGGCCACAACCGTCGATTTTTCCGGCCTTTCCGTCGACACCGGCATGACGCAACACGACCTGAAGAAACGACTCATCAAGGCTCACCGGGCGCTGCACTGAAGACGGCAAGCTGGCGCAGGAAACAGTTTCACCGGATCAATGAACATGGATCCCGCGAAGCGTCATCAACAGGAAACGAAGCTGACCGAATCGTCACCGTTACACCCGCTGCGCCAGCGGTAACCAAAGAGACCGGATCTCTCTTGCAGGCCCGGTATCCGACCTGTTTCAGCGATTACATTCGGCACCGCGGCAGATGACGGGTAGAATGGCGACAGCTGAAATCGAACTGACACATTCTAAAGCCAGACTTCCGGATACGTTCTCGTTTTCGAAATAGTGTTGCAAATCGAGCGCGT
>CAZUJZ010000367.1:0-2590 GCA_964620665.1 uncultured Desulfofustis sp.
GTTTTTCCGCCCTGGCCATGCTCGGCTCTCGGCACGATGCGGAGCCGGCGGGAGGAGCTTTCGACGAGCGCACCGCCTCACCCGGCGACGAGAGGGAGACGCCGCTGCCGGGCGGAGTCAGGTTCGGCAGTGTGGTCCACGAGATTCTTGAAGAGTATGATTTCATCGAATTGGCGGCCGCCGATTTCGCCGAGCAGCTTCTCGCCGATCGTTGCCACCGTGCCGGTCTTGCCGTTGATATCCCGGCCCTCCGGGAGCTGCTGCGTCGCTGCGTAACCACCCCGCTGTTGCCGGATCGAAAGCCTTCCGTGAACTTTTCGCTGGCCGATCTGGGCGGACACCACCTGGTCAAAGAAATGGCCTTTACCCTGACGCTGGCGCCCGGTTCAACACCACAGATCAACGAACTGCTGGCCGTCGATCCCGCCTGCGCCCCGCTGTCGTACCGGGACCTCGGCGGCTATCTGACCGGCTTTATCGATCTGGTCTGCCTTCATAACGGCCGTTATTATCTGGTCGACTATAAAACCAACCAGCTCGGCGGCGAGAACGGTTATGGCCGTGAATCGCTGCTGGCAGCCATGCGGGCCCACCACTACGGCCTGCAATACTGGCTCTACACCGTCGTTCTGCATCGCTCATTGCGCCGCTGGCTGCCGGATTACCACTATGAGAAGCAGTTCGGCGGGGTCATCTATCCGTTTCTCAGGGGCATGCACCCGGATCGTCCGGGGAACTCGGTCTATTTCACCGTTCCCGATGGCGACCGGGTCGCGCGATTGGACCACTGTTTTGCCGGGGGAGGACGATGAGACAGCCGGAGCAATCACTGCTGGAGCCGGTTTTGACGGCGTTTCTGACCGAACGCTGCGGTCTTCAGCAGCCGCATCGGGACCGCTTTGGTGCTCTGGTGGCAACACTGCTTGCTGCGGTGCGTGGCGGGCATAGCTGCATTGCGGTCGATGAGAAGGACCGCGACGTGCTGACCGCCTGCCGTCTGGTCAGCAGCGGCCAGCCGGCCCCGCTGGTGCTCCAGGGCGCTCGTCTCTATCTGCACCGGTTCTACGACTATGAGACGCGGCTGGCCGAAAATCTCCGGGCGCTCGCCGATCAGCCCGTGGCCGCCCTCCAGTCGGCGGAACTGCTCGACCAATGGTTCCCGGTAACGGCTGAACAACCGGACCTGCAGCGGGAGGCGGCCCGGATGGCGTTGTCCGGTCGCCTGACCATCATTACCGGGGGGCCGGGTACCGGCAAGACGACGACGGTGGCCCGGATCGTCGGCCTGTTGCTTTGCTGTGCCGGCGTCTCGCTGAAGATTGCGCTGGCCGCCCCGACCGGTAAGGCGGCCGTCCGTCTCCAGGAGTCCCTGCAGCTGCATCTGCCCGGGCTGCCGCTGGCGGCGGAACTCAAAGCGGCTTTTCCCGAACGGGCCCGGACCGTACACCGGTTGCTCGGCGTGCGTCGCCACGCGACACGCTTCAACCATACCAGGGATAACCCGTTGCCTTGGGATGTGGTGATCATCGACGAAGCGTCCATGGTCGATCTGGCCCTGATGTGCAAACTGGTCGACGCGCTTCGCGACGGGGCGCGGCTGATCCTGCTCGGCGACAAGGACCAGTTGTCGTCCGTCGAGTCGGGCGCGGTGCTTGGCGACTGCGTGCGCGCGCTGCCGCAGCGGGTGGTGGCCTTGCGCCGGAGCTACCGGTTCGAGCACCGGCTTGCCGATTTTGCCGCGGCCGTCAACGACGGTGCGGCGGCGCGGGCCGTGGAACTGCTCGGTCGCTCCGAATCGCCGGTGTGCCGCGGCGATGACAGCTGGCAGCTGGCCATGGAGCAGGCCTATGGCCGCTACCTGGCGGCCGTGGCCGCAGCGACGTCCGTGGGTGCTTATCCGGAGCTGTTTGCGCTGTTTGCCCGGTTTCGGGTATTGTGCGCCTTGCGCCACGGCCCGCGCGGTGCGACCGGCTTCAACGAGCGGATCGAGCGTCACCTGGCGGGTTGCGGCATGATTCCGGGGGCGCGAGGGTGGTACCCCGGCCGACCGGTGATCATCACCCGCAACGATTATGCCCTGGGACTGTACAATGGTGATATCGGCCTGTGTCTGCCTGACCCGCAGCGCGGCGGTGAGGCGGCGGTCTGGTTCGAGCAGCGCGGTGAGGCGCCGCGGCCGTTGCTGCCGGTGCAATTGCCGGCCGCGGAGACGGCCTGGGCGATGACCGTCCATAAGAGTCAGGGATCGGAATTCGATCAGGTCGTCATCGTCCTGCCCGAAGCGCCCAACCGGATTCTCAGCCGGGAGCTGCTCTATACGGCGGTCACCAGGGCCCGGTCGCGGGTGCTCCTGCTGGCCGACGACGAGGCGCTGACGGCGGCGATCGACCATCCGACAGTTCGCTGCAGCGGCCTGGCGGAACGCTTGCGATCACCATGAGTTAACGGTGGGACAGGTTGTAACCGGTCCCGCCGTTGTTCGAGATTCAGCCGATTAGTCCGGAACTGCATAGTTTTTATATGAAAATCACCCCCGGACTGGTCGGTTCTGCCGGAGGTTGCCTCGTGAAGGCCCGGCTGGACGGAGAAT
>CAZUJZ010000368.1:0-2575 GCA_964620665.1 uncultured Desulfofustis sp.
GCTCTCTCTGAAACGGCCGATTCTCTGGGAATCCGAGGTAGCGTTCGACACGGTTTTGGCCGAAGTCGATATCACCGGTACAACGATCGCTCTGTCCCAGGGGGAAGCCGACGGTCAGAAGTTTGAGTCGATGTTTTCCGGGCTCGTGCGTTTTGCCGGCAGCTGGTGGAACAGCGAGGTTGCCGTGGCCGGCGAGTTGCTGCCCGCGCCAGGCTTCCTTGGTGGCAACCCGCAAGCGGCCCGGGCCGTTGCCCTGCTCAACCGGACCTACGGTCCCGGGCCGATTCCGTTTCACGTTTCGGGCAGTGTGCTGGAGCCGGTGTTTCAATTCGGGCCGGTCCGTCGACCCTGAGCGGCAACAGCGGGGGCGTTATGAACGGAGTCTCCGGGGAAAAGATGATTCGACGGTGAGGAAGAGCTGTGATGAATGATATCATGGGCAGGTTGCTCGTCGATCGGGCGGGGGTGTCGGAAGAGGCCCTGCAGCAGGCCTCTGCGATCCAGAAAAAAAACGGCGGCAAACTCGGCGATATTCTCGTGCGCCAGAAAACCCTGCGGGAGATGGATCTGCTTCAGCTCCTGGCTGAGCAGTTCCGGATGACGGTGATCCCGCTGTTGCCGACTTCGATTGACACCGCGTTTACAAAGAAGCTGTCGATCGGTTTTTTGAAAAAGAATCTGCTCGTGCCGGTGATCACTGAAGATGAGGAGTATATCGCCGTGCACGACCCGTTCGACTTCCAGGCACTCGACGAGGTGCGGTTGCAACTCGATCTGCCGGCCTGTGGGGCGGCGCTGAGCCCGCAGAGCGAGATAATCAGAACCATTAACTCCGCTTACGATCTGACGCTGGACACTGCTGAAGAAGTCCTTCAGGATATCGACGAAGAGGATCCCGATGTCCTGTTCTCGAAAATCGAAGAGATCGGCGATCTGCTCGATGACACCTCGCATTCACCGGTCATCCGGCTAGTCAATCTGATGCTTTCCCAGGCTGTCCGGCACAACGTCTCCGATATCCATATCGAACCATACCAGAATAGTCTGAAGATCAGGCAGCGACTCGACGGGCTGCTCTACGACATGTTTACGCCGCCAAAGCACGTGCAGTCCGCGCTGACGTCGCGGATCAAGTTGATGGCCCGGATGAATATTGCCGAAAAACGGCTGCCCCAGGACGGTCGGATCGAGATCAAGGTCGGCAACAAAGATATCGATATCCGGGTCTCGACCCTGCCGACCGCATTTGGCGAACGGGTAGTACTCAGATTGCTGGACAAATCGACGGTGCGCATGTCGCTCACCGATCTCGGTATGTCGCCGGAGCGGCTGACGCTGTTCTCCCGCATCATCAAGGCGCCCAACGGCATCGTGCTGGTTACCGGGCCGACCGGTTCGGGCAAAACCACCACGCTGTATGCGGCATTGTCGGCGATCAACCGGGTCGATATCAATATCATCACGGTGGAGGACCCGATCGAATATCGGATTCCCGGAATCGGCCAGGTACAGATCAACCCGAAGATCGATCTGACCTTTGCCTCGGGACTGCGCTCCATTGTCCGCCAGGATCCCGACGTCATCCTGATCGGCGAGATCCGTGACCTGGAAACGGCGGAAATTGCCATCCAGTCGGCCCTGACCGGCCATCTGGTCTTCTCCACCCTGCATACCAACGATGCGCCGAGCACGATCACCCGGCTGCGTGATATGGGCGTCGAGTCCTTTTTGATCGCCTCATCGATCAACGCCATCCTGGCCCAGCGGTTGGTCCGCATCATCTGTCCCGCCTGCCGTGAGACGTATGAGCCGGACGAGCAGGAGATCGCCGGTATCGGCCTGACCAGGGAGATGCTGAGAGATACCCCGATCTATCGGGGGCGGGGATGTGAGGAGTGCCGCAATACCGGCTATCGCGGCCGAACCGGTATACACGAATTCATGATCATGAACGATGAATTGAAGCGGTCGATCCTGAAGACCTCGGATGCCTCCGCGTTGCGGCGTAAGGCCCAGGCCGGCGGGATGACGACGTTGCTCCAGGACGGCGCCGCCAAAGTACTGGCCGGCGTGACCACCATCGAAGAGGTGTTTCGGGTGGCCCAGGCCCAGTGAGCAGGCGGAGTCAACTTTTTTTCATCTCGGCCATTTTTTTCTTGAGCTGCTCCTCCATATCGCTGAACAGGCTCTGGCGCTTTTTTTCCATGTCGGCCTGGATCGATTCGACTTTCTTGTTCATCTCTTTTTTCTTGGCCATAAACTGCTCCAGTTCCTTGGTCAAGGCGTCTTCCTTCTTGGCCTGGCGGGGCAGTGATTCGATGGCCAGGTGGTCGCCGACAACGACCTTGACGGTAAAGGGGTCGTCGATAAACTCGACGATCTGCTGGCGCTGCAATCGCCGGCAGACGGCCAATGCCGATTCGACGGAGACATCGAGCAGTTGACAGATATCCTCGATGGACGGAGCGCCGTGTTTCCGGTGCTGCATAACCCTTATTGCGGCGGTATAGAGATGGGCTTCGCTGTATTGGTCCATGGCTGACCTCGCAGAGAGATGACGGTTGTTCGGGATCGA
>CAZUJZ010000369.1:0-2536 GCA_964620665.1 uncultured Desulfofustis sp.
GACCGAAGTTTTCCTCATGAAAATCCTTGTTGAGCAGGGTACTGGCCAGCGGCCCCCGACGCAATAGCTTGAACCAGAAGTAGACGGAACGCTTCCCGTCCGCCTCCTGGATAAATTCATGCTTGTTGGAGCGGATCAGCCCCCGGCTCTCGTGAATCCAATTGGCGTGCATCACCTGCTCTCCGGCCGTCAGGCCATCGCATTCAATGACAATAAATATCTGATCATACGGCGAGAATTCGGTCTGCGGCTCGGTAAAAACCGCATTACGATACAACTGTGCCGCGCAATCAACACCGGCAACACTGAGAGCTGTTGCGCAGAGCACTATCCAGAACGTTCCTGCCAGACAGAGACAAAAACTTCGCATGGCATTCACCCGGGTTGTGTCGAAACACGCTGCTATCGTTCCTGCCAGATCGGGTTTCGCTTTTCGAAAAACGCCCGCACACCCTCCTTGGCATCGCTTGTGCTGCAGAGCCGGGCAAAGGCCTCGTTCATCAAGTCGAATTGATGGTGATAGTCCAGGTCTTCCGAAGCATAAAAACCCTTTTTGGCAATCTGGATCGCCAGCGGACTGCGTTTTGCCAGATCTTCCGCCCAAACAAGTGTTTCCCGATCGAGATCGTCTTTGTCGACTATACGGTTGATCAGACCCAGTGCCTGTGCTTCGGGAGCCTTGATCAATTCACCAAACAGCAACAATTCCAGTGCTTTTTTCCGGCCGACGCAGCGGGCGACCGGGATGACCGGCCCGACACAATTGAGACCGACATTGATGGCCGTCAGGCCCATTTTGGCGTTATCGGCGGCGATCGCCAAATCGGCGGCGGCGACGAGCCCCATCCCGTTGGCTGCCGCCACCCCCTGAACCTGGGCAATCACCGGTTTCTTCATGGTCGCAATGGTCACCAGGGGCTGTTCCATATGCTCGATCCAGGCCCGATACTCCATGGTTGTCTTGTCGGCCAGTTCGTTGACGTCGATTCCGGCACAAAAGGCCCTGCCGGCGCCCTTCAAGATAATGACTCTGACCCGTTGATCGTCATCCATCTCCCGCAGTACGGCATTCAATTCCGCTGCCAGCTGACTGTTGAAAGTATTGAGTTGTTCCGGACGGTTCAGCATAATGGTCCCGACGTAACGATCTCCCACAGCCGTCACAAGATGTGAATCTCCCATGTTCTTCCTCCCAATCATTGCTGGCGTTGATAAAATGCGAAGCCGTACGCACCGCTCGTACCGGTGTCCGCGGTCACAATCAGGCGGTGTGCTGCCAGGTTTTATCCGGACCCGACAGCGCTGACCGCCAAGCCGTTTCAGCATACCGCTGAGTCGATGAACCTGCCTCAAAAAAAAACGGGAGCGCGACCGTTATCGGTCGGCGCTCCCGCATGGCTTTATCAGAAGGTTGAATAATCAGGCGATCCAGCCCGCCGAAGTCCTGATACCGCCTTGTCGTCCGATGACGAGGCATTCGCAGCGAGGACGACGATTGATAAACTCGATGCCCTCCGGTGGTTCGAGAACAAAAACAGCGGTCGACAGAGCATCCGCTTCGAGCACGGTGGGGGCGATAACCGAAACACTGGCCGAAAGACGAGGCGAATGCCCGGAACGACCATTGACGATATGATGGAAGAGCTTTTCCTGATCGTAATAGACCTCATAATTTCCCGAGGTCGCGATCGCTCCGCTCTCCATGTTGATGATATCCGGATATTCTTTACGCTTCTGCGGGTCCTGAATCGCCACCGACCACTTTTTGCCCCGGGCGGCACACCCACAGGTCCGGATGTCACCACCGGCATTGATCAGGTGATTATCGATACCGTATCGGCGCAAAACATCAGAAGCCCGATCGACAATGTAGCCCTTGGCGATGCCATCGAGGGTGACCCCCATACCCGGTCGGGTGAAGACCAGACTGCTGCCGTCAACGCGTACCCCTTCACCACCGATGACGTCGAGAACCCGGGAGATCTCAGCCTCGCTCGGCTCCCGCCCGGCCGCAGCGCAGGCTTGGTAGAGATCGATAAGAGGAGCAACGGTAACATCAAAGCGGCCACGAGTTTGCTGATGAAAGGCCAGCGACTCTACCACCACATCCCGCAATTCACCCGGGACGTCGGACAACCGGCCGGCCCGGTTCAATTCTGCGAGCGGTGAGGACGAATCATGCCGGCTGAGGAGTCGGCTGAGCCGAGTAATCTCGTCAAATGCCCGGCCGAATGCTTCTTCAGCCTGATCCCGGGACGGATGAATGGCTGTCATGGCGACGAAAGTTCCCATGGCCAAACGGGTTTTCGTCACCTTGTATTCATTTCTGTTGAACAGGAAGGCCTCGGCATACTCGGCCGGCAGGATCGACGCGGCCACGGTTCCTACACCAAGGAGTCCTGAATATTTGAGAAATGAACGTCGCTTTCTATCGCAGTTGTCGTATTCTGTACTCATATGCATGCCTTGTCTTCTTCAATTAGCCGGCCATCTTCAAGCCGACAGACGGATCACGTCGAACCATATCGCGACTGTC
>CAZUJZ010000370.1:0-2505 GCA_964620665.1 uncultured Desulfofustis sp.
CTATCGGTGGGTGGTCAGTCGGGCCGTAACCAGTATCGCTGACTTTCTTGCCAGGTGCTCGTCGTTCCGCCGGTCTGATTGCCGCATCGTCTGTATGAAGGGGCCTCGCTCCGACGAGGAATTGGCGGCTGTCGCGACGCTGCCGGAACCGTGGAGTCTGGAGGGGCGGCGCGACTATCGACTGCCTGTTTCCGGGGCTCGGCGGGTGTTGCTGGTTTTCCGGGCAACCGAGAAGGTGGATAGGGAGCGGAGGGCATTCGTTAGCGGAGGATATTAGTTAGCGGAGGACAGGTTAAAACCTGTCCCGCCGTTGGCTAAGACTGTCCCGCCGTTGGTTGAGGTTTTGCAGGTTGAGATTTTGCTACTGAGGAGAGATCATGAAACAGGTTGCCGTATTGGCCGGAGATGGAATCGGCCCGGAAGTGATGGCGGAGGCAATCAAGGTACTTGATGCCGCCCAGCGTCGATTCGGTTTTTCGCTGCGTTTTGTGGATGCCGATGTCGGCGGGCTGGCCATCGATCGGCACGGTGAGGCGCTGCCGGCCGCCACCTTGCAATTGTGCGAGCAGAGTGATGCGATTCTGTTTGGCTCGGTCGGCGGGCCGAAATGGGAAGGGCTGCCACCCGAACGGCAGCCGGAACGCGCCTCTCTGCTGCCGTTGCGCAAGCATTTCGACCTGTTCTGCAACCTCCGGCCGGCCCGGGTCTTCCCGTCGCTGGCCGCGGCTTGTCCGCTGCGGCCCGACATCGTCGGTGACGGCTTTGATGTCCTGGTCGTTCGCGAGCTGACGTCCGATATCTACTTCGGCACACCGAAAGGTCGGGAAGGCAGCGGTCCCGAGGAGCGCGGCTTCGACACGATGAGCTATACCCGCCGGGAAATCGAGAGGATCAGCCGGATGGCTTTTGATGCCGCCCGTCTGCGCCGCAAGCGGGTCACCTCGGTGGACAAGGCCAACGTGCTGACCACGATGGTGCTCTGGCGTGAGGTGGTCGCCGAAGTAGCCCGCGACTACCCGGATATCGAGTTGCGTCATATCTACGTCGACAACGCGACAATGCAGCTGATCCGTGACCCCCATCAATTCGACGTGATGCTGTGCGGCAACATGTTTGGCGACATCATTTCCGACGAGGCGGCGATGCTCACCGGATCCATGGGGATGCTCGCCTCGGCCAGTCTCAATAGCGACAAGTTCGGTCTCTATGAACCGGCCGGCGGCTCAGCCCCGGATATCGCCGGTCAGGGTATCGCCAACCCGATTGCCGAGATCCTGTCCGGGGCGATGATGCTGCGCTACAGCTTCGGCCTCGACGAGGCGGCGGCCGCTATCGATCAGGCCGTCGAGCGGACGCTGGAAAAAGATATCCGCACCGGGGACATCGCCGCCGGCGGCAGGCAAGCGGTCACCACCGTGGCGATGGGCGACGCCATCGCCGGCGAGTTGACGGCGGGCGCATAACCCGTTCGCGGCAGGGGGATTGAGTAATGGAAAAGCAGCGGGAACTGGTACTCGTCGCCACCGAATCATCGGTGCCGCTGGCGCAAAAAGTGGCTGGAGAGCTCGGCGTCGAATTCTCCGAGATGGTTCGCAAACGCTTTGCCGACGATGAGGTTTTCCATGCCTTTCCCGGCAACGTGGCCGGCCGTCACCTGATTATTATCGGCTCGACACACGATGACGCGTCGCACCAGGAGGTGCTCGACTTGATCGCCGGCGGCGGTTTTTGGAATGCTGCATCGATAAATGTCGTGATTCCGTTTCTCGGCTATTCGACGATGGAGCGGGTCAAGCCGTTTTCCCGGGAGATCCCGAAAGGCATCACCAGAACCCGCCAGATTTTTTTGGCCCGGCCCAGTTTTGTCGCCTTTATCGACCTGCATTCCGAGGCCGTTCTCCATGCCCATTCCGGAGAGATCGGCACGCTGCATATCTGGACCGACCGGCTCGTCGTCGAAAAAATCAGCAGCCTGGGGCTTGATGATTACGTGCTGGTGTCTCCCGATTACGGCTTTTCCAAGCGGGTCGCCCGGCTGGCCAGCCTGCTGCACTGCCCGCACACCGCAGCAGACAAGGATCGTTACGACACGGACAAGACCATCGTCGGCCAGGTCTCCAGTGTGGTCAAGGGACGGACGGCCATCGTCTGCGACGACATGATCAGGACCGGCGGTTCGATCATCCAGACCGCCAACCGCTGCCTCGATGCCGGCGCCACGGAGGTCTACGTGATGGCGACCCATCTGGTGCTTGCCGGTGAGGCGCGCCGCCGGTTCGCCGCGTCGCCGATCAAGAAGGTGATCGGCTCCGACACGTATCCCGGTGTCGAATCCGACGACCTGGTGGATGTCTATTCGGTGGCGCCGCTGATTGCCGAGATTTTATCGTCGCACCTCAACCATTAATAAACACGGGCGACGGATTTTCGAAAGCACCATGAAAGCAGATGACATCCAGGTCTACCTTGAACAGTCACTGCTGTTCAAAAATCTCGACGCCGAGC